>JAFGNV010000017.1 GCA_016926805.1 Anaerolineae bacterium | reverse complement strand
TCTGCTTCCATATCTTGCCGCCATCCGGCCAGCATTTGTTCACTGGTGATGCCGTCTTCGCCGGGGTACGCCATGAACATAATGGAGGGACCGATGTCGGGGTCGGCGTCTGGGGCATTCATGCCGATAAAGCCGGGTTCGCCCTCAACGAGGTAGTTGGGGATGGTCAGGAAAGCAAAGCCGCCCTCTTCGCTGCGATACGCCTCGCCGAGGGTAACGTCAGAGGCTGAGGTATCTGCGGCTGTCTCCTCAGTTTCGGCAACAGTTTCTTGAGTTGCTTCTGGCGTGGCTTTCGCATTCTCTGTGGTTACTGCCTCGGTTGCTACTTCCTCTGTGGCAGCCACAGTGCCCGGCAAAGGTGGTTCAGCAGCCTCCTCTTTGCCGCCCAATAGACTGCAAGGAATACAGGCCAGGCTGGTCAGCGTGACCACCAACAAAAAGATTAAAGGTGCAAATTTGTGTTTCATTTGGAAAATTCTCCTTTCATGATTTGTTATCGTTTTCTTCTTGATCATTTAACATTTCACCAGTCTGTTCTTCCAGAAAGTCAATAAGTTGTTGCAGGTTGGCAAACCCATAGCGTTTCTTATCACCTGGCCTTTCCAGCGACGCCCGCCAAACCTGAACTACTCCATCACTGGTTTGCCACAAACGCAGTAAGTAAGATAGATAACGTGATGGTGGGGATTGCTTAGCCATAACGGTCGCCATCCGATAGCACAATATCGCCTGCTATCATACCGCCTAACCGTCATAAAATCGTCAGAAAAATTGATTAAAGTTCTTCAAGTATTCTTCTATTCACCTATAAATATGATATAATTTGGGTATATCCGGTATTAGGGAATTCCAGAAAAATAATTCTCCCAAAACTAACTACCCAATCAAGTCGAAAAGTGTCAAAGCAAGCAGAATTTGGGGAATTCCTTAAGCTTTTCCATTTTGCTTGACCATATTCTTGGAGTTGTAACTCATCTTGCCAGCAAACTTTGGCGGGATTTAAAAATTGGAAAAGCCTTAGTACTGGGTTTCACAAAGGGTATTATCCAGATGACCCACCTGGCCATTTATCTCCTGGGGGGATTACAGGTTATCCTTGAGGGTGAACCTGTCACCGATTTTGCTACCGACAAGGCTCGAGCCTTGCTGGCCTACCTGGCTGTGGAAGCGGAGCGCCCGCATCGCCGTGACGTTCTGGCCGGATTGTTATGGCCGGAACAAACTCAGGCCAAGGCCCGCCATAATGTGCGCCAGACCCTTTCGTACTTGCGGCAGGCTCTTGGTGAAGGTGGTGATGTCGACGTTTTTCTCCTGGTCAGTCGTGAAACCGTCCAGTTCAATCCCAATTGTAGTTATTGGTTAGATATAACCGCCTTCAAGGATTTGGTTAGGACTTGCCAAACCCACCGTCATCGCCGGTTGACTACCTGCCCCGCTTGTTTGGAGCGGATGGAACAGATGGATGGTTTGTATTGCGGTGAGTTCTTGGCCGGGTTCTCTCTGGATGATAGTTCTACTTTTGAGGAATGGGTTTCGCTTGAGCGAGAGTGGCTTCATCGAGAGATGATTGACGCCCTGGCCCACCTGGCCAACTACTACGAACGATGTGGCGATTTTAAGAAGGCGCGGCATTATGCCTGGCGACAGGTTGCCCTGGAACCGTGGCGAGAAGAAGCATACCGGCAGCTGATGCGGTTGTTGGCTCTGGACGGGCAGCGGAGTGCGGCTTTGGTCCAGTATGAAACTTGCCGCCGGATTCTGGCTGAAGAGCTAGGCGTCGAACCAACGGCTGAAACAGTGATGCTGTACCAAAGTATCCGGGCGGAAGCCCGGACTGATGAGAGAGCAGGCGCGTTTTCTTCGTTGTTGTCTGGTTCTCCGGCCTGTTTGTACCATCTCCCGCCTCAGCCAACCCCCTTCGTTGGCCGCCAGGAGGAATTGGCAGAGTTAACCGATTGTCTGGCGAATCCTGATTGCCGTCTCCTGACGATTGTGGGCCCGGGGGGTGTTGGCAAGACTCGCCTGGCATTGCAGGCTGCGGCCCGACAGCGGGGAATGTTTACGCACGGGGTTTGTTTTGTGCCTTTCGTCTCTGTCAGTTCGGTAGAATTGATGGCAACTACCATTGCTGATGTGCTGAACCTTTCCTTTGATAGCCAGAAAAATCAGGAGAAACAACTCCTGGATTACCTGGGTCAGAAAGAAATGTTACTGGTGTTGGATAACCTGGAACATCTTTTGGCGGGGGGTAAATTGCTGAGCAAATTGTTGCAGAGCGCGCCCGGCGTGGTATTGCTGGTTACATCGCGGGAAAGATTGAACTTACAGGAAGAGTGGGTATATGAAATTGGGGGGTTAACTTATCCTCGTGATCCAATGAGGTTAGTGTCGGAAAACTACAGTGCGGTTGAATTGTTTGTCCAGGGGGCGAGTCGGGTTCAGCGGAGATTCACCTTAACCGAACAGGTTCAATCGGCGGTTGGACGTATCTGCCGGGCCGTTGAAGGGTTGCCGCTGGGTGTAGAAATGGCCGCAGCCTGGGTAACGGTTAGTTCCTGTGCTGAAATTGCCGATGAGATTGAACGCAATCTGGATATGTTGGCCACGTCTTGGCGTAATGTGCCTCAACGGCATCGCAGCGTGCGAGCCACTTTTGAATACTCCTGGAATTTATTATCAGGGCCGGAACAAATGGTCTTTTGCCGTTTGTCTGTCTTTCGAGGCGGATTTCAGGCGGAGGCGGCAAAAGTAGTGGCCAATGCTTCACGGTCACAGTTGTTGGCTCTGGTGGATAAATCTTTGTTACGCTGCGAATCATCAGATCGATATCAAATTCACGAGTTGTTACGGCAATGCGCCATGGAGAAATTACGCGAAAACCCTCAAGAACTGGCGGAAACCCAACAGCGTCATGCTGACTATTATGCCACTTTTCTCCAACAACAAAAGCAAGCTTTAAAAGGTGCCGGAATGAATAATGCCCTGCGAGATATTGGGGTTGAAATTGACAACGTGCGACATACCTGGAATCAGGCAATTACCTGGTTGGAGCATGGCCAAAATGAAGCCACGGCGATTAACATCCTGCAACGATCACTCGAAGGTCTATATCTTTTCTATCAAGGTCGCGATTGGTATCAAGAAGGGGAGGGGATGTTTAGCCGGGTTGCAACGATACTGGCGGATATGGCTCAACCTTCGCCAGAGGTGGAACTTCTTTGGGGTAGGCTCCTGGCCTGCCAGGGAAAATGTTGCGAAATTACGGCCCACTCGGATAAAGCTCAACAATTATTCGATCAGAGCTTGAAGATTTTTTATCGCCTGGGAACACGGCACGAAACTGCACTGCCGTTACATGGCCTGGGGTATATGGCTCATATCAAAGGACAGTACACGCAGGCCAGACAATACCTGCAAGAAAGTTTGGGTATTTACCAGGAGCTTGATGACGTTTGGAGTGTAGCTAACGTGCTCGGTATTTTGTGTTTGGTGGCGCGTCGCCAGGGCAGGTTTGCCGAGGCCCAACAGCACGCTGAAGAAAGCTTGGTTTTGCGCCGGAAAATTGGCAACCAACGTGGTATCGCTGCGTGTCTGAATAGACTTGGTTTGATTTATTGCGATCTGGGAGCGTACCATGAAGCCAAGCAGGTGTTACAAGAGGCGCTTGATGTCTGTCGCCGGTTTGATTTTAAGATAGAAATTGCCAACGCCCTGACCGGCCTATGCCAGGTTGCGTTCCGTTTGGGCGAGATTGAATTGGCCGAGCAGTTTGGGCAGGAGTGTCTGGTAATTTATCAAGATATTGGGGACCAGTGGGGCAGGGCAATTGCTCTTAACAACCTGGGCCGGATGGCCTTTGAACTGGAGAATCATCTCAAAGCCAAACAGTTGTATCAGGAGAGCATTACTATCTATCGCCAGATTGGGATCAAGTCTGGTTTACTCAATACTCTTGGCAATTTAGGTGAAGTTTGCTATGAACTGGGCGAACACGCCCAGGCCAGACAACACTTGCGGGAAGCGCTGCAGATTGCTTGTAACACGGATGCCATTCCGGCGGCGCTAAAGAGTCTGGTTTGTTTGGTCCCTCTGCTGGTGCAAGAGGGCAAAACCATGCAAAGTTTGGAATTGTTAGCCTTTGTAATGGCCCACCCAGCCAATATTCACGATATTCAGGCCCAGGCGGTTTCCTTATTTGCCAAACTATCGGCAGATTTATCCTCAGAGGAAATAGTTGCCGTTCAGACACGGGGAAAGACCCGTCAATTGGATGCAGTAGCCGCCGAGATTCTCCGTAACCAATGATGAATAACTATACCAAGGACAGCAGTTTTTGAAGCGTTGGATCATCCCCTTTGGCCTTCTCCTTTTAGCCCTGTTAGTGCGGGAGCCGACGTTAGACCGGTTTGTCACCGCCGACGAACCTCGCTGGCTCGACCGTTCCCGCTGGTTTTTGACCGGCTTGCTGTACGCCAATGAGGAATGTCCGGCGGTGGAATGGGGCCGTGAGTTTGCAGCTCAAGGCTTTGCCTGCACCTTACAAATTGGCTATCCCGGCGCAACCACCATGGGAATGGGCAGTTTGGGGTTGTTGTTCCATTATTGGCAGACCGCCAGCCCCGATATTGATTTGCGTTCGTTTTTGTTGTCGCTGCCAATCCATAAATTGGACCCGCAAGTGCTGGCCTCGGCCCGCCTACCCCTGGCTGTGGCCGGGGCGCTCTTCATTTTCCTTTTTTACAGCCTTTTAAAGCGGCTGTTTGACCCGCGCGTGGCCTTGCTGACGACGTTGTTGGTGGCTCTACATCCCTTTCATATTGCTTTGTCCCGGGTACTCCACACCGATGCGTTGAATGCCACCTTTATGGTTTTGGCCGTACTCATCTTAACCGGCTATTGGCTGCAAAGCTGGCGTTGGTACTGGTTGCCGCTCTCGGCGGTGCTGGGCGGGCTGGCTCTTTTGACCAAGCAGGTCGGCTGGTTCCTTCTGCCTTACGTTGTGGTTTTGGCCGGATGGACGCTGTACTATCGTTGGCAGAAATTAACAACAGCCGAAACCACGGTTGAAAAGGGTATTTTAATCTGGGCGATTGGGGGGCGATTGATGATAGAGGGAGTCTTTTGGGCGCTGATAGCCGGGCTAACGTTTGTTGCCTTCTTCCCGGCAATGTGGGTGATTCCGGTGGAGACACTTCAGGTAATCTTTGGCTCCAGCACTGCCCTGGCCGAGGAAGGTCATCCCCATTATTTACTGGGGGAGATAACCACCAACCCCGGCTTGCTTTTCTATCCTCTGGGCTGGTTATTGCGGGCCACCCTCTTTGAAATTTTGGGCGCGGTCGGACTAGGGATTGCCGTTATTTTGAGCCTGCTGCGCCAGCGGTCCTTAAAAAAGCTGGCGCTGACTCATCCGGCCAAAGTAGCCCTACTTCTCTTTATTGCCTTGTTAGGAGTGTTTCTGTCCATATCCGATAAAAAACTGGTGCGCTATGCTTTGCCTGCGTTTCTCCTTATCGACGTGTTTGCCGCGATGGGTTGGTGGTGGTTATGGAGGCGGATCCAACAGTTTTCCTGGCTACCCGCAGGTTTGGCCAAACGCGGAACTCTGATTTTGGGTGCCGTAATTTTGTTGGGGCAGGGGTGGCTGGTGTGGAACCATTACCCCTATTATTTCACCTATCACAACCCTCTTTTGGGTGGCACCACGGGGGCTGCCCGTTTGATGACCGTTGTTGGCTGGGGCGAGGGGCTGAACGAGGCCGCGGACTACTTGAATCAACAGCCCAGTGCTGAATCTTTGCAGGTTGTGACCGAACGATTTTGCGGTATGTTTCGTCCGTTCTTTGTGGGCGAGACTTTTTGTTTGAACAGCAGTGTCGGCGGGATACTGCGGGCCGACTACCTGGTTTACTATTACAACGTTGTCCAGCGCAATCTTGAATGGCCGGAGCAGTGGGCCTATTTGCAGCGGCATGATTTGCCTGTCCATCAGGTAAATTTGCACGGCCTGGACTATGTTTCAATTTACCGCAACCCCATCCAACACCAGGTTGACCGTGAAACGAACCGTTTGCCCGGCATCTTCACCGTCTTTGGTTACAACCTGTCGGCTGACGGACAACTGACCTTATTCTGGCAGAATCTGGCCGACGAGTCCCCGCAACTGCTGGTCGGCCTTGCTCCGACCTCTGGCGTGTATCCCGTTGATACGTCCACAGTGGACAGCGCGGAGCGTCAATGGATTGGGTGTGAACCGGCCCCCGATTTTACGATTGAAATTGACACCCCCAAAGCCATCATCAAAAGTTATTGCCTCCTTGAGGCGGCCAACATACCCCCCGGTCTTTACGATCTTCAATTGGGCGTGGGTAATGGCGCAACCGTCATGCCTATCTCCACGTCGCGCCTGGCCGTGTTGGTGGTTGGTCAAGATGGCCTTTTTCAGCCCGTTGAGCTGGTTGAGTCACCCCGGTAATCTGTTTGACAATCTCCACTTCCCCGGCCATAATATCCCCATTGTTTCCGATGGCTGCATTCCTCATCTTGTCCCGTGCCCCTTTATTCCATATTGATTCCATATTGATTCCGCCATGCAGGGCAAATCAGGGTCTGAACGATTCAGCGAATGGGAAGTGGTAACCATTCACAATTGACCATTAATCATTCACAATTCACTATTTTCCAGGGAGTAACCCAATGTCTGAAGCGATGCAAAAGATCAAACATAATCTGGCCGCCCAACAATACATTGCCTCCGATGAAATTGCCACGGTCATCTTTTTGGCCGAGCAATTAGGCAAGCCGGTTCTCACCGAAGGTCCGGCGGGGGTTGGTAAAACCGAACTGGGAAAAGTGTGGGCTGCCGTCGCCGGGCGCCGGCTCATCCGCTTGCAGTGCTACGAGGGCCTGGACGAAGCCAAAGCTCTTTATGAGTGGGAGTATGCCAAGCAGATGCTCTACACCCAGTTGCTGCGGGCCAAGTTGGAAGACGTGGTGGGTGGGGCCACCTCGCTCAAAGAAGCGGCCGACCGGATTGCCGCCGAGGAAGAGATTTTTTTCTCCGAGCGATTTTTATTGCCCCGCCCGCTCTTGCAAGCCCTCACTTCGGCTGAGCCGGTGGTGCTGCTCATTGATGAGATTGATCGGGCCGACGTGGAATTTGAGGCCTTTTTGTTGGAGGTACTCAGCGATTTTCAGGTGAGCGTGCCTGAGTTGGGAACCATTAAGGCCAACCATCACCCCATGGTGTTGTTGACCAGTAACAATACCCGCGAACTCAGCGAGGCGCTCAAACGTCGTTGCCTTTACATTTTTCTCGACTATCCTACGGTCGAGGCCGAATTGAACATCGTTCGCCTGAAAGTGCCCGACCTGGCTCCCGAACTGGCCCGGCAGGCTGTGGAGTTGGTCAACCAATTGCGTAGCCTCGATTTGAAAAAGACCCCCTCCATCAGCGAAACCCTGGACTGGGCCAAGGCGCTGGTCAAACTCAACGCCGACCAGTTGGACCAAAAGACCGTCGAAACTACCATGAGCGTGCTACTCAAACACGAAACCGATATTATCCGCGCCAAACGTACCCTGGCCCGGCTTGGAGCCAATGGAGGGACGCGTCGTCCCGGCCCCGGCGATTTTGACCCGGATGACTGGGCAAACTATCGGATTGTTGGTAATCGGTAAAGGTCAGCCAGTAAGTGGGTGAGGTGATGAAGACACCATTGGCTGGGATTTTTGACCAAGGGTCTGGTAACAGGAGGCATAAAGAATGGACCAACGGATCATAGATTTTATCGCGGGGCTACGAGCCGCAGGCGTGCGCGTTTCCATTGCTGAAAGTGAGGATGCGTTTAATGCAACGCGCTGTATCGGCGTGGTCAATCGGGATGAATTTCAAACCTCGTTGCGGGCGACGTTGGTCAAAGAAGCCGACGACCGGCCTGTTTTTGACCAGTTGTTCCCGTTATATTTTGGCAGCGGCGGCCCACCGCTGCTCAATCTGATGGACGATCTGTCGCCGGAAGAGAAGCGGTTGTTGGCCCAGGCGTTGCGGGCGTTGCTGGGGCAGATGCAACAAGATGAACATCGCCGCGATATGCAGCAGCGCCAACGAGGGGGGTATCCTTCTCCCCAAAGCCAACTCAATAATTTGATGCAATTGCTGCAATGGCTGCTACAGGGGCAAGACCCTGAGGCAGAAACAATCGACCGGGCCAGCCGGCAGGCCGGTTTGTTACCCACCGACCATCCCTTTCAACAGCGGTGGTTGGAACAGCGTATCCAACGTCAACTGGGGATGAAGTTATTGGAACAATTAATGGAGCAACTACCGGAACTGCTGAAACAGTTGGGCATGAGCCAAAAAGCAATTGACCAGTTGATGGAAGGAATGGAGGTCAATCGCGAAGCTCTGGCCGAGCAAATCGCCCAGCAGGTGGGGGCCTCCATTGCCCGCCAGCGGGCCGAGAGTCATCAACAGCAGAAACAGAATGCGGTTGATTTGATGGATCGCCCTCTCAAGGACCTTAGCGAGCGCGAAGCTCAACTTTTGCGAGAGCAGGTGCGGCGTTTGGCGGCGCAACTACGCAGCCGGGCGGCTTTGCGCCAGAAGCGGGGAAAGAGTGGCACGTTGGATGTCAAACGCACCTTCCGGACAAATTTGATCTATGGCGGCATCCCGTTGGAGTTAAAATTCAAAACTCGCCATCTTAAGCCCAAATTACTGCTCATTTGTGATGTCTCGACCAGTATGCGTTCTGTGGTTGAATTTTTGCTGCGCATGATTTACGAGTTGCAAGACCAGGTGGCCAGCGCGCATAGTTTTGCTTTTATCGATAACCTGGAAGACATCAGCCAGGATTTTGCCGAATACCCGGCCGACACAGCAATTGAGATCGTCTTGACCCGCCTGCGCCCCGGTTACTACAATACCGACCTGGGTCACAGTCTGAACACCCTCATGCAACGTCACGCCGGTTCCATCGACCACCGCACCACCGTTATTTTTGTGGGTGATGCTCGTAATAATTTCAACAATCCTCGCCTGGATTTAATGGAGCAGATCAAACGGCGCTGCAAGCGTATTATTTGGCTCAACCCTGAACATCCCCGTCTGTGGGGTACCGGCGATAGTGACATGCCCGCCTATTTGCCCTATGCCCATGCCGTTCACCGCGTCAGCACCCTGGCCGAGTTGACTGCCGCAGTGGATAAATTGCTCACGGCGCATTGAGGCAAAACACCTATTTCACATCTTTACAGATTTTCTAATTATTTTCCAATGATTTTTACAGACAAAACCTATCATTCTGTAATATAGTTAATTTTGGAATCGTATAATTTACCGGGGGTAACCGGTTTACCAGGCCAACTTGAATTTGATTTTCTATTATTCGGAATAGGATGATGGCATCTATGCTTACCCTTAACCAGTTTAAACCACCTTCAATTGGGTCACCCTTTAATGCGTGGAACATTCCCCCACAATTTCTGGGATTGCCGGACAATGAAGTTCACGTTTGGCGCGCAGAACTGGATGTTCCGCCTGAGCGGGTAAACAGTCTCCAACAAATCCTTTCACCCGACGAGAGAGCCAGGGCCGAACGTTTTCACTTTCAAACAGATCGCGATCATTTCGTCGTTGCTCATGGTTTACTCAGAACTATCCTGACTCGTTATCTGGACCTGGACCCGGCCCAACTCCGCTTCAATTATGGCCCTTACGGAAAGCCAACCTTAACCAATGGGTTGGGCCAGGAGATTCTGGAATTTAACATGTCTCATGCCCACGGGCTTGCCCTCTATGGGGTCACGCGGGGCCGGAGGATTGGCATTGATCTGGAATACGTGCGGATAGACTTTGCCTACGAACGAATTGCCGAGCGTTTTTTCTCGGCACAGGAGTTTGCCGAACTTTGTATACTTCCTGAAGCCGTGAAACCCAGGGCCTTTTTTAATGGGTGGACGCGCAAAGAAGCCTATATCAAAGCCAGGGGCGACGGCCTCTCCTTTCCTCTCCATAAATTTAACGTTTCGCTCACCCCCGGAAAGCCGGCAAAATTGCTCAGTGTGCTCGAAGATGCCTGCGAAGCGAGCCGCTGGTTGTTGTGCGAATTGGAACCCGGCCCCGGTTATGTGGCTGCCCTGGCGGTGGAAGGTCGAGATTGGCAGCTTAAAAGTTGGCAGTGGCTTGATTCTTAAAGGATTATAGAAACCAGTTTAGATAAAACTTCTCGTAGGGGTAGGTCCTGGACTTGCCCCTACTTTGATTCGGCCTGCGTAATCTGTATAATGATAGGCATCTTTGGGTAAATTGAGGAAAAAAGCAAATGTTTCACGGTGGCGGTTGGTGGAGCTACATTCGTTATGATGAAGAGCGAGACCGGCCTCAAGTCAGTTGGGCGTTGTTGCGACGGGTGTGGGATTACGCCAAACCCTACTGGCTCAAAACGGTTGGTTTGCTGATAACCATTTTTGCGATTACTGGCCTTAGCCTCATCCCTCCTCTTCTATATCGAGATTTAATTGATAAGGCCCTGCCCAATCAAGATGTGACGCGTTTGATTGGGCTGACCCTGGCTATGGTTGGTATTCCTATTATCAATGCCGTTATTGGCCTGGGACAGCGTTACCTCAGTGCCACCACCGGCGAGCATTTGATTGCCGATCTACGCAATGCTTTATTCAAACATCTGCATGGCATGGGACTAAGATTCTTTACTCATTCAAGAACGGGGGAATTGATGAGTCGTTTGAACAACGATGTGGTGGGCGCGCAGAGCGCGTTGACCGGCACGTTTGTCAATGTTGTTTCCAATATCATCACCGTCATTGCCACCCTGGCCATTATGATTACGCTGGAATGGCGGTTGACCCTATTGAGTGTCGTCATCTTACCCCTGTTTATCTTGCCGACTCGCCGGGTGGGGCGGGTCCTCCGCGAAGTACGGCGCGAAAGTATGGTTCTGAATGCCAAAATGAACGCGTTGATGAATGAAACGTTGAATGTTAGCGGCGTGTTGCTGGTCAAGCTGTTTGGCCGGCAGGCCGATGAAATGGAGAGGTTCCGGGAACGCAGCGGGCAAGTGGCTGAAGTGGGGGTTCGTTCGGCGATGATTGGCCGCTGGTTCTTCATGGGGCTGGGTTTGGTGAGCGCCGTCGGGACGGCCGTGGTTTTTGGGGTGGGGGGGTATTTGGTCATCCGGGGGGTATTTACGGTAGGTACGATTGTGGCGTTTGGGGCCTACCTGACCCAGTTGTATGGCCCGTTGAGCGCCATGAGTAACGCCCACATCGAGCTGGCCACCAGTATGGTCAGCTTTGAGCGTGTTTTTGAAATTCTCGATTTGCCGCTGGAGATTGAAGACAAACCGGAGGCGATTGAGCTGGCCGATGTTGCAGGTCGGGTTACCTTTGAAAACGTGTCGTTTAGTTACACCGCAGGTGGGGACGGCGGGGCCGGCGCGTTGGGTTTAACCGTAGACCACTCGCCGGGCAGCGATAATGGTCGCTCACCCGCAACGCCAGCGATCGTGTCCAGCCGCAGCATGACCATCGAAGACATCAGTTTCGAGATCAAACCGGGCCAATTGGCCGCGCTGGTGGGTCCGAGCGGGGCCGGAAAAACCACCATCACTTACCTGCTGCCGCGGTTGTATGACCCCACGCAGGGCCGGATATGTCTGGACGGGCACGATTTGCGAGATGTGACGCAAATGTCGTTGGTTGCGGCCATTGGGATGGTGACGCAAGAAACCTACCTGTTTCACGATACCATCAAAGCCAACCTGCTGTATGCCAAACCCACCGCCACTCAAGCCGAAATTGAGGCAGCCTGCCAGTCGGCTAACATCCATCATTTTATTGCCGGGTTACCAGATGGATATGAAACAGTGGTGGGTGAGCGGGGTTATCGGTTGAGTGGGGGCGAAAAGCAGCGGATTGCCATTGCCCGGGTAATTCTCAAAGACCCCCAGTTGCTTATCCTGGACGAAGCCACCAGTAGTCTTGATAGCCAGAGTGAGGCGCTGATTCAAGAGGCCCTGGAGCGGATTATGCAGGAGCGTACCAGCCTGGTGATAGCTCACCGGCTCAGTACCATTTTGGCGGCTGATGTGATTTTGGTGATGGATGAGGGGCGGCTGGTAGAACAGGGCTGCCGCGCCGGGTCTCGGTCTGCCCACGAGGAACTGCTGACCCGGGGTGGGCTGTATGCCCATCTCTACCAAACCCAGTTTCGACACGCCCCCGACCTTGTTGCTTAGGGTTCGACGCCGCTACCGGGCAAAATGTGTTGGTCCGGGCCAGGCACTTGAGAGGAGGCATCAAAACCAGCCGTGTTGGCCGGTTACCTGATCCGTCTCACCTTTTTCACAACTATCGTCCCCCACAACCGCCAGCGCAGGCGACGCCAAACAGCCAGACAGGTGACGCCGACTTCTGCGGTGACCGGACGAGGCGCATAGCGGAGAGATACAAAACTGCCAACTAATTGGGCAATGTCTGCCGACGCAGGGATGATTTTTTGCAGGCGGGGCCTATTTTCAGCCAAGTAGTCCAGATACTGCACCAGGGCGTTTTGAAATTCCAGCGGTGTTGTTCCCTCCGGCAAGGTGAGTCCCAATCGTCTGCCACCGCTTTCCAACTGATTTTGCAGGAGCGGGATCAATTGGTCGGCGGGTAGCTGTCCCAACCGCAAGTTGTTGACTCCCACAGCCAACACGCTCATGATGGCCACGCTGGCTGGAATGGCCAGGCCAATGGCCAGCACCTGCCACAGCGGCATCGTTTCCCACCAGGTTTGTTGGGCGGCCAGGGCCTGCTCCAGGTTGAAATTGGCGGGTAGGGTGGGCAGGGGAGAGGGTTCATCTTCCGCAAACCGATTGATCGGGGCGCGTCCGCCGGTTGGTTCAAAATCGATCCAACCGTAACCGGGAAAATATACCTGCGCCCAGGAGTGGGCTTCGGCTTCGCGAATAACGTATTGAAATGAATTGAAATCGTAAGGACCGGGTGCATAACCAATGGCAAGACGAGCCGGTAGTCCGGCTGCCCGCGCCAGAACGACCATGCTGGTGGCGTAATAATCACAATAGCCCTTTTTTAAGTCGAACAAAAAATAATCCACCACATCCTGACCGTGGGGCGGGGTGGGTACGTCGAGCGAGTAAGGAAAGGCCCGCAGGTATTCTTCGATAGCTATGGCCCGGTCGTAAGGCGTGGAGGCAGTGGCGGTTAATTCTAGCGCCAACGAACGAACCCGACCTGGGAGTTTGTTGGGCAAAGCCAGGTAACGTCTGGTGAGCCAGCCGGGGTAATCTGTTCCGGCAGCTTTCAGTTCGGCCTCAGTTGGCTCAAGCAACCAAGATTGAGCCACGTAAGTCTCGTCGTTTTCCAGGATGGTTCCGGCCCAATCTGTATTTGAACGGTAGGTGATTTTACTGGGCCGGTCAACTTGCAGGGGAAAACCGGTGGTAAAAAGGACTTGACCCAACGAATCAACCGGCTGTACGGTCTGGGTCAAAACTCGCCCCGGCCCCTCCGGTTTCAGTTGAAACTCGTTGGCTTCCAGTTCTATGACCGCAGTTTGACCGCTGTTCCAGCCCCGCCCGTTGTAAATATCAAAGGTGGCGGCAAGCCAATAGTAGGCCGGAGGTGGTTCGTAGTCAATGTTGTAAACAATTTCATAAGGCAAGGGTGGTGTTGGCAGGGGGTCGCTGGTTTTAATGAGCATCACCAATTGTTCGGTGAGTTCTGGTCCGGCGCCCAGCAAATGGCGTCGCGGCAGGCCGCTGGGAATGCCGGCCGGGCGTTCTCGGGTGGGGTACGGGACAAGCCGTTCGAGCCCAAACGAGGCCGCCATACTATCAACCTGTTGGCTACTCTGAGAAAAACATTCCTGAAATTTCGTACTCAGATTATTGACGATCTTGGAGATAGAGATTTGTGGGAGCGTTGCGCTCAAAACCACAATCAGGGCAATCAATAAACCGGCCGCAAAGGCAATATCGTGCGAAAGGTCGGTGGCCCAGTCAATTTGATTGGTTTGCCAGCGATGTTGTTTCCGCTCCCAGCTACTGACCACTTGGAGGGCCAGCGCCAGGGAGAGAAAGATGCTCAACGTACTGATGTTGATTCCGGAGAAAAATACGGCAATGGCCAAGAGAATCCCCAGGGGAATCATGGCCACCAGCGCCTGGCGACGCTGCCAGGTTTGGTAAGCGCCCCAGGCCGCAGCGCACCACAAAGCCCAGCCCCAAACCAATTGCAGCGGCAGCGGGTCGTAGGCGCCTTCCCCGGCTAATGAAAGTAGCCAGGTACCCAGCCGGGTCAGCACCACCCCACTGCCCTGCAGCAGGTTTTGCCAGGCCGTTACCAGGGGGTCGATTCCGGGCAGGCCATCCGGCCCCCACCATCCGAGAATGAGGGCATAGACGAGCACGACTCGCACAATGGCCCAGATAAAGGGCAAAAGGTAGCCGACCACAATGACAACTACCTGCAAGCCCGAACCAATCACAATCAGCAGGGCCAACCACCAGGGTGCGCGAATCCGGGCCAGCAGCCAACCGAGCAGCAACCCGCCCAGGCTGACAATAGCGAGTAATTGGTAATTTAAACCGCGCACTATGGTGCCGATTCCCCCCATCACGGTGAACGATAAACCTAGCATAAAAATCCACATCAGCGTTTTGGGGTAGGTCAGGGAACGTATCAGACGTTCCATTATTGCACCACCTCCCACTCGCCTTGAGGCTGGTGGACCGCTACCGCCCGTCCTAGGGCTGTGGTATGCCATTCCCATTCTCCCTGGGCTTTGGCCAGATCGATGGCTGGTTTGAGTATCTCAGGTTCCAGAACGTAGGTGGTAATCCCCTGCTGAACGAGTAATTCGTGGAGCAACGTTATTTCCGAAAGTTTCCTCTCGCCGGGCAGAAGCATAACGGTTGGGATCAGATCCCGTTTCTGGAGCAGTAGCAACGGCTCTAGCCAAACCGGGTCGGTGGAAGGGGTAATGACGATCACACTGGCCGAACGATCGAGGGTTGCACCGGCGTGGTGTAGCAACGAAGCCAGCGGATAGTGCCCTGCTTTGATGGTGGCCAATTCGCGTAAAACTGTCCAACGTTGGGCGTCGTCACGGGCCGGAGGGAGCCAGACCGGCTCGGCGCTGTGACCGATGAGACCGACGGACTGTCCGGCATGCAGGCCGTTTTCCAGCAGCGACGCCGCCAGGGTGATGCCCTGTTCCAGGGTCGAGTCGTCCCCCTCGCCGTGATGAACGTCTGCGGCCAAATCCAGAATGATCCACCAGTTGCCGCTGGGAGATCCGTCGAAGGTGCGCACAAACAAGGAGTCGCGATGCGCCGTAATGGGCCAATGAATCATCCGCAGGCTGTCGCCCGGGCCGTACTGCCGCACCGAAGTGGCCAGAATGGTCGGTTGGGGGGCATAAGGGCGGGGTCGTCCCTCGCTCACCTGTCCGCCAG
Organism: Anaerolineae bacterium; assembly: GCA_016926805.1. Classification (GTDB taxonomy): domain Bacteria; phylum Chloroflexota; class Anaerolineae; order 4572-78; family J111; genus JAFGNV01. The sequence continues at coordinate 103,539 of JAFGNV010000017.1, read as the reverse complement.
GGGCAACCTGGATTCCGGGCAATTCTAGCACTGGCGGCAGCACTAACAATGGTACGGTGGCGGGGTTGTGTTTAAAAACCGCAAACAGGCCAAAGGGATCGCCCATTCGTAGGCCGGTTGGCCCCAAATTGAACACACCCCGATGCCGACAAACACCGACGGCAGTCCAACGCTGGAAATTATTGCTGTCCACGCCGGTCGCCCGGTCGGGGTGGTAGCCGGGCACGTTGGAGTAGTCGTCAACCTCAACCCACAAGACCGGCAGAAGTCCGGTATTGTTCAGGGTGAACCGTTCTTCCAACCGGTCCCCGACTCGCGTCCAGGTGTAGCGTTTTTCGCGGGTCAAACTAACGTGTTTTTGCATCTGTTTGGCCCACAGCCAACCGGTCAGGAGGGTCAGGCCCAGAGCCAGAATCAGGGTCAGCCAAGTTGTTGAGGGAGACACCAGGTAGAGAATGATTAATATCGCCAGCAGGGGAACAAGCGGCCAGCCGTTAAATCTTAGTTCTGAGGGTGTTTCGTCAACTATTTTGGTAGAGTTCACGGCGTTAATTGGAATACCTTCTTCTGGGTGGCAGCCTGCCGGCCGTCTTTACCGGTGACCCGCGCTCCCGGTACAGGCACGGACGTGAGAATATCGCGGATAACGTCTTTGGCCGTGATATTTTTAATACGGGCAGCAGGACTGATAATGAGGCGGTGGGCCAGGGTGGATTCGGCCAGATATTTTACATCGTCAGGAATAACGTAATCGCGTTGGCGGATGGCGGCCAGGATCTGGCCGGTACGATACAGGGCCAGACTGCCCCGGGGACTGGCACCCAGGTAAACATCGGGATGTTCGCGGGTAGCAGTACACAGATCAATAATATAGGTTTTTACCAAATCGTCAACATATATTTGCCTGACGCTTTTTTGTACCTCTAACAACTCTTCCTGGGTCACTACCTGTTGTAGGGTGGTGATGGGGTGGGTAAATTGCTGGGCGCTCAAAATATTCATCTCGCTGATTTTGTCCGGGTAGCCAAGATTGATCCGCAGCATAAAACGGTCGAGTTGGGCTTCGGGCAGGGGAAAAGTGCCCTCGTACTCAATGGGGTTTTGCGTAGCCAGCACCAGGAAGGGCAGTTCCATTGGATAAGTATGGCCATCGACCGTTACCTGGCGCTCTTCCATGGCTTCAAGAAGGGCGCTTTGCGTTTTGGGGGTAGCCCGGTTGATTTCGTCGGTCAGCACAATTTGGGCAAAGACCGGGCCGGGGCGAAACTCAAACTCGCGCGTTTTTTGGTTAAACACCGATACCCCGGTCACGTCGCTGGGCAGCATATCGGGGGTGAATTGAAGGCGGCGGAAAGAACAGCCGGTAGAACGCGCCACCGCCAGAGCCAGGGTTGTTTTACCCGTACCCGGCACATCTTCGATCAGAACGTGCCCCTGGCACAACAAGGCGATGAGCGTCTGCTCGACCACCTGATGTTTTCCAATGATGGCTTTTTCGACGTTGTTGATGACCTTTTCGGCAAAGGTTTGCACACTTTCCATAGTTTTGAGGATACTCCTTCCATTATTCAGAACCCCGGTTGTAAACCTGAACCGTAACCGTTGCTAAATATAGTTTACCTCAGAATTAACCCTGACGTCATCCCCCTGGGGTAGTATTTGGGGGTGGGGGCAAAATAAAAACATCTCATCACTTACAATTGAACCACTACCGTATTTGGGTAGTATTTTGGTTGGGTTCATTACCGTATTCATATAAACATACCCGATGAAGTTGTCTAAGTCAATGGACTTTTTGTCATCCAAGTGACTTGAAATTGATTTGACGGTGACAGGAGTCTGCGCACGTCCAACCTCATCTTCAGCAACGGCTATCTTATATGTTATACGTATCGAGAGAAAAATTTAATCACCGCACGGACAAGAGCAGGTACCTATTCCGGCGACGGCTCCTGCCTGATAGTGACCTTATCCACGGCGGCGGCCAGCGTCCGGTCATCCGGTGCAGCTCCGAGTCGAAGATAGGCCGAAGTTCCATTGCTGCCGGTTTTTTGCAACGCCGTTCCGGGGAAGGCTCCTTTCACCCCAATCGCCGATAAAGGTGGGGTAAGTTCTTTGGCCGATAGCCCTAGCGACTCCAGGCCAGCCCTTGTTTCCGCATCAAAGAAGGCAGTTGCCTCCGGCCCCTGGGTGGCCACAATCACAATGTAGCCTTCAGGAATGTTGGCGATGAATTGGTTGAGAGCCGCCGCTTCAAACTCGTTGGCGGCGGTGTCGAAACCTTTCACCTCCAGCACCTCGCCGGATTGAGGATTGATAACGGCCATGTTGACCCCACGCCGATGCGCCGAGGCGTCTACCGCGTTTTTGCCAAAACCAACGGTGATAAAGGCGAAGTCGGCGCTGCTGTTGACCTCCACATCGACCGGCGTTTCCAGGCCGGTATTTCCAATCATCCGGCTGGCCGGTAATACCTCGCGGGGTTGGGCCGTATGGGCAAAATGCAGTGTCAGGCGATTCAGGCCGTTTTGCACGTAGGCTTCCGGGAGAATCGTTTTGATAACCTGCCACCCTTCGCGTAGTAAGAATGTATCAGCCAACAATTGTCCATTAAGTGAAAAAGCAACGGTTTGTTCCGGCATTCCGGGATAGTTGAACGGCGCTATTTGGATGGACAGATAGCGGTTGCCGGGACTACGTACCGGAAAATAGATAAGGGCTTCGGTGCCGGTGGCCCAGTTGGCGGTAGCGGCAAAAATCTCCTCGTTTTTGTCCCAGCCTTCGCCGCGATAGGGATCGCCGGTCCAATCACCAAAATCAATGGTGAACGGGTTGGGGATAGGGGCTTGTGCAACAGCAAATGCCTCGACACCCGGCGATTGGTAGATGGGAGAAGGTTCATGAGGGATGAGGTCGAGGGCAAGCCTTCGCGTAGCCAGGTAAGTATCCTCATAGGGTTTGCGGTGCTCAATGGGAGCATGAATCACCAGGTATTTGATGTTATATAACGTCATCAAGTCGGTGGCCTGGGACCTGGCTTTAGCTAGCGTTGTCTCATCGACGCTGCGGTAGAGTTCGGTTTGGGTGAGAGCGGTAAAGAGGGGAATGTTGGCATAGTAATCAAATTTAAAGGCCGGATTACGAGAGGTGTTGCCGCCTAACATGGGTCGGTGATGCGCCGCCTGATAATATTGAAGTTGGGTGCGTTCTGCGCCCAGGGTGCCATAACTGTTGCGCCAGCCCAACGGCAACTGTATCAAGGTGAAATCGTCCGGTTCGGCGCCAATTTGGTGATAAACTTCGGGGATGCGGGCATCGGTCAATGGGAGTGGGACGCTGTATTGGTCGAAGATAAGAGCCAGCAATAGGAGTGCGGCAAAGGTAGGGATGGCGTTATGCCGGATAACGTGTTGCGTTTTGCGTTCTGCATATTTGTTCAGTTTGAGGAGTAACCAATTGACCCCATATCCTACCAAGACCGCCAGGCACAACGAGAGGGGGATTCCAAAACGGTTAGGAACGCGATGGGCATTGATTACGGGGATGTAGTGCAGCAGGGCAAAGGGCATAGGAAAAGTGACCTCGAGGCCATCCAGGTCAAAACGATTTTGGCCGTTAATCGTCAGTAGTGGGCCGAGACTGAGCAGCGTAAAAACAATTACGCCCCAAAACCAGATTCGCCCCGCTTTGCGCCGCGCCAGGAAGCCGAGCAAGGCCAGGGCCAGGATGCCGTAGCCCAAAAAAAGAGTGTTGGCGTCATTGAAGCGACTGGTGCCTTCAATCACGGCCCGGAGTTCGCTCACCCAATCCACTCCGGCCAGGGGATGAAGGGGGGTCAGGGTGAAAAGCCCGACCAGGTCGGCGCTGAGTTTGAGTCCCTCGCCCCAGCCGGGTTCGGCGTAGGCCGGGTCCAAAAAGTCGGGCAGAACGGCAAAGACAAACGGCGCGGCAAAAATCAACGTAAATAAGGCGACAAGAACCAGCGAGTAAAGACCACGGATAAATGAAAAATCAGCTTGTCCTTTCCGGCGATTGACCCATTCCCCAACAAATACAAGCAGGGTGATAAAAATCAAAAAGACGCTGTAGGTCAATTCCGCGTAAAGGCAAAACGCAGCAAAAAGAGCGGTCAACATAATAGTTTTAAGAGCACTACCACGGAGCGTTTTCAAGAGAAACAGGGTGTAAAAGGGGAACCATTGAATGGTAACAAAGTTATAATGACCCAGGGCCACGTACATCATGCGACTGGCCGAAAAGGCATATCCGGCCCCGGCGGCAAAAGCAGCGAGATAGGAGATGGGGGCCACGGGCCGGGCGGGAGGGGTTGGCGAGGCAGCATCGGGCTGGTGGAGGAGATACAGACAAAGCAAAAACATCCCATACGCGCTGGCAACGTAAGAAAAGAGCAGGGCCAGGTTTTGGGCCAGGGGCAGGGAGAAAGCCAGTTGCAGGGGTAGACCAAAAGCAGCGTTGAACAAGTTAAAGGTGTAAGTGGTCAGGTTGACGCCGAGGGGGAAAAAAGTGTAGGTCGACACCAATGGCGTCTGCTCCAACTTGAGCAGGCTGAACTTGAACCACCACATGTTCCAGATAAAGGTCGACTCGTCAAAGGCCCAGGTCGCTTCACCGGGAATGTGGCTGGTCAGGTATGCGACTAGGGGCCAGGTAAGCAGGAGGGCCAACAAGGTGTAGAATCCGATCACAAAAAGGTGATGTCGAAGCCGTTTGTTCATGGCCAGCATAATACCACGAGAGCAAGAATTGGGAAATTGACCGCCAATTGTGTTATAATAAATAAAGTGCTTGTTATAAAAATTGGCTCTTAAGGTGAAATATGCCAACATTGAGATTAATGGTTAACGGTGAAAAAAAGGAGTTGGACATCCCTCAATCTCGTTTTTTGGCCGAGGTGTTGCGCTACGATCTGGGGTTGACCGGCACCAAAATCGGCTGCAACGAGGCCGAGTGCGGCATCTGCACGGTACTGGTCAACGGCACCCCGGTGAATTCCTGCGTCTATCCGGCCTTCAAAGCGCAGGGCGCTGCGGTGGAAACCATTGAAGGATTGTCGGCCAACGGCCGGCTTCACCCCCTGCAACAGGCATTTGTGGATCACGCGGCGGTGCAATGTGGCTTCTGTACACCCGGCCTGATTATGAACGCCAAAGCCTTGCTCGACCGCAAGGCGGCGGCTGGCGAGCCGGTCACTGAGCACGACATCAAGGTGGCGCTGAAAGACACCTATTGCCGCTGTACCGGCTACGCCAGCGTGATCCGGGCTATTCGTCAGGCGGCGGGCGAGGACGTTGCGCCCTACATACCCGCCGTGCAGGAACCGGGCCAGGCCGTGGGCCGGCCGCTGCCCCATCCTGACTCGCTGGCCAAAGTGACCGGCCAGGCAAAGTATGCCGATGATTATGCGTTTCCGGGCATGCTGTACGCCCGGACCAAACGGGCCGGTATCCCCCACGCCAAAATTCTCGCTATTGACACCAGGGCGGCGGAGGCTCTGCCGGGTGTTCATGCCGTGTTGACCCACCAGGACGTGCCGGGAGTCAAAAATCACGGTCTGGTTGAAACCGATTGGCCCGTGCTGGGTTACGATAAAGTTCGTTACACCGGCGATGCCGTAGCTGTTGTGGCCGCCGATACGCCCGACATCGCGGCCCGAGCGGTCGAGCTAATTGAGGTCGATTACGAACCATTACCCGTGGTGGCCGACCCCATCACAGCCCGGCAACCGGACGCTGCTCTGGTTCATACCGGCCGGGCGGATGGCAATTTGTTGAGGCACATTAAGGTGCGTAAGGGCGACCTGGCAGCCGGTTTGGCCGAGGCCGACGTGATTGTAGAGCGCACCTATCATACTCCCATGACCGAGCACGCCTTTTTGGAGCCGGAGTGCGCTATCGGCATCCCGGCCGGTTACACACCCACCGATTTTGGCGGCGAACTTGACCCCCTTGCCGACAAAGGGGTCAAGGCGGCTCATGCCAAGCTGACCGTTTACGTGGGCAGCCAGATCCCCTATGCCGACCGCAGTCAAATTGCGGCCTGCCTGGGGTTGGAAAACGAGGCCGTGCGCGTGGTCGGCACCCTGGTGGGTGGCGGCTTTGGCGGCAAGGAAGATATTATGGGTCAGATTCACGTGGCCCTGCTGGCTCAAAAAACAAAATGCCCCGTCAAAATGCTGTACACTCGCCAGGAGAGCTTGCAGGTTCATCCCAAACGACACGCGACGGTCATTCGGGTCAAAACCGGGGCCACCAAAGAGGGTCGCCTGACCGCCGTTGAGGCCGAACTGTACGGCGACACCGGGGCGTATGCCAGCCTGGGTGAAAAGGTGATGACCCGTGCTACCACGCACGCTTCCGGCCCCTACAACGTGCCTCACGTTAAAATCGATTGTTACGCGATGTATACCAATAACCCGCCCTGTGGCGCGTTTCGGGGGTTTGGCGTTACCCAAAGCGCCTTTGCCGTAGAGAGCAATATGGATTTGCTGGCCGAAAAGTTGGGTCTGGACCCGGTTGAATTTCGACGGCTGAATGCCCTGGAGGTGGGCGCCGTTACCTGTACGGGTCAGTTATTGCGGGAGAGCGTAGGGCTGAAAGAATGTATTGATATTCTGGGAAGCGAGATGAAGGCCCATCACGCCGCCCGCGGCGAGTCTTTTCGTTGGGTCTGGCAAGATGGCGCCAAACACTATGGCTGGGGCGTGGCCCTGGCTTACAAAAATACCGGCCTGGGGGGCGGCGCACCCGATAAGTCGGCAGCCGAGGTTGAAGTGTGGCTTGACCCGCAACAGGGTGTTTTGGCCGAAGTGCGCACGTCATCGGCGGAGATGGGCCAGGGCCTACCGGCCGTACTGGCCCAGATAACGGCGGAAGAGTTGGGCCTGTCTTATACTCAGGTTAGCGTGCTGCTCAGCGACACGGATCGCTCTCCGGACGGCGGCCCCACCACCGCCAGTCGCCAGACTTATCTCAGCGGTAACGCGGCGCGTTACGCGGCGCAAGGTGTGCGGCAGATGTTGGCTGCTGCCACGGCAGAGCATTTGGATTGCTCGCCGGATGAATTGGTGTTTGCCGGTGGCCAAGTTCGGGTAAATGGTCAAGCCCTTGATCCGGCCGCTATTGATCTGGCCCAGGCAGTTGCATGGGCGCAGGAGGAAGGTCGCGCCACCAAAGTATCGTATGAATATTGGGCGCCCCCAACCCAGCCGCTTGGCGCTGGCGGCAATATGCACATTGCCTTTGGCTTTGGTGCACAGGCCGCCCTGTGTGAGGTGGATATGGGGACCGGCCAGGTACAGGTTCAGAAAATCATCGGCGTGCACGATGTGGGCCGGGCGATCAATCCTCAAACTTTGCAGGGTCAAATTGAGGGAGGGATGGTGATGTGTATGGGCTATGCGCTCACCGAGCATTACGTGATGGAAAACGGCCAACCCTGGACCGACGTGCTGGCGCGATACAAAATACCCGGCATCAAACATACCCCGGAGATTGTGTCACGGATCGTCGAACACAATACCACCGATGGCCCTTACGGCGCTAAAGGCGTAGGCGAACTACCCAGTATTCCCACTGCCCCGGCCATCACCAATGCCATTTATCATGCCACCGGCGTCCGGGTGACGAGCCTGCCGGTTGACCAGGATGCGCTCCTGGCCGCGCTAAAGGCCGGTGAGCAAGAAGTCCTGACGGCCTGGGGGCAGTAATTTTGTTTCATCTTTTGACAAAACAGGCGGAGAAAGTATAATTCAACTGCCAGTTGTGAATCATTAATTTTTTAACATTGGGTTTATTGACCACGTTTTTGGCTTACTCGTTAATCTGCCTCGGTGGTGGAATTGGCATACACAGCAGGTTGAGGGCCTGTGCCCATTAGGGCGTGAGAGTTCGAGTCTCTCCCGAGGCATCGTGTCACAATACATCTGAAGACGCCAGTTAGCTGGCGTCTTTTTTGTTTTTACTCGCCTTTTAGGGAACTAATCCTCTCCCGATATGGTGTTACCGGTAAGCAAATTTATTAACTACCATCAATAATAAGTAGGCTCAATCTGAACGCACCCATTGCGTAAGGTGAGGTAATAAAAAACCCACCGGGATATTGACGCCGGTGGGTTTTTGGGGGTGAAGCCAGCGTGCGTTAAGCTGACTATGACTGAACCATCTTTTTAACTTCTTCAACTACCTCGGGATTGGCCAGAGTGGTAATGTCGCCCACGTCGACCCTGTTGGTGATGGCGGCCAGCACGCGGCGCATGATTTTACCGGAACGGGTTTTGGGCATATCGTGCACAATGTATACTGCCGCCGGTCGAGCAATTTTGCCGATGGTGTCTTCTACCGATAGCACCACCTTTTTCTGGATCTCCTCGCTAGGCGAAAAACCGGGCTTGAGCGACACAAAAATCACCGGCACCCGGCCCCGGATTTCGTCGGCCATGGGCACCACCGAGGCCTCGGCCACTTCTTGCACCAGCAGGCAGGCCGATTCGATCTCTTTGGTGCCCAGGCGGTGCCCGGCCACGTTGATCACGTCGTCAATGCGGCCCAGGATACGGTAGTAACCGTCGGGGGCTTGCATGGCGGCGTCGCCGGTGAGGTAGGGCCAGGCTCGCCAATCTTTGCTGTTGGGGTCCTTGCAGTAGCGCTCGTAATACTGGCGAACATAGCGGTCGCGGTCGCCCCAGATGGTTTGGAAGGCGCCGGGCCAGGGATTCTGGATGCAGATATTGCCAGCCTTGTTGGAACCGGCGGGTACCTCGTTGCCATCTTCATCGTAAATAATGGGATGGATGCCCGGCACCGCCGGTCCGGCGCTGCCGGGTTTCATGCCATGCAGGGCCGGGATGGTGCTGCACAAGAAGCCGCCGTTTTCGGTTTGCCACCAGGTATCAACAATGGCGGCCTCGCCTTTGCCCACAACTTCGTAATACCAGCGCCACACGGCCGGCTCAATCGGCTCGCCAACGGTGGTCATGTGCTTAAAGTGGTAATCATACTTTGGCGGCTCGTCGGGGCCGGCCTTGCGCAGCATACGCACGGTGGTGGGTGCGGTGTGGAAGATGTTGACATCCAACTGCTGGGCAATGCGCCAGGCCCGGCCGGCGTCGGGGTAGGTGGGCACACCTTCAAATATAATGCTGGTGGCAGCCAGGGCCAGGGGGCCGTAAACAATGTAGGAGTGGCCCGTAATCCAGCCGATGTCGGCCATGCACCAGTATACGTCTTCGGGGTGAATATCTTGAACATATTTTGAGGTGCCAGCCACGTAGGCCAGGTAACCGCCGGTGCTGTGCTGGCAGCCTTTGGGCCGGCCGGTGGTGCCGCTGGTATACATCAAAAAGAGGGGGGCTTCGGCGGGCATTTGCACCGGCTCGACGCGCTGGCCCCAGTACTGTTTGAGCACATCGTTGACAAAAAAATCGCGTCCTTCTTGCATAGGCGTTTTGCTAGACGATTTGCCGGGATAGCGTTGCCAGACTAGCACTTTTTCTACGGTGACACCTTCTTCGTCGGCCACTTTTACCGCCTCATCGGCCTTGTCTTTGTGTTCCAACAGTTTGCCGCTGCGATAATAGGCGTCCATAGTTACCAGGATTTTGCTGCCGGAGTCGCCAATGCGCTCGCCGCAGGCCCGGCCGCTGAAGCCGCCAAAAACCACGGAGTGAATAGCCCCCAGGCGGGCGCAGGCCAGCATGGTGATGGGCAATTCGGGCACCATGGGCATGTGGATGGTCACCCGGTCGCCGGTTTTAACCCCGGCAAAATCGCGCAGCAGGGCGGCCATTTCGTTGACCCGCACGTACAGTTCTTGATAGGTGATGGGCTGATGGGGTTCTTGTTCCGGTTCCGGCACGTAGATAAAGGCGGCCTTGTTTTTGTATTGGGCCAGGTGCCGGTCAATGCAGTTGTAAGAAACGTTGATTTTGCCGCCGACAAACCATTTCCAGCAGGGGGCGTCGCTGGTATCGAGAGTTTTTTCCCAATATTTATCCCAGGTCAGCAGGTCGGCATATTCCTTGTAACATTCGGGGATGTTGTCCAGGCTGAAGCGGTCAAAAATGCCTTTATCGGTCATGTTGGCCTGGGCAATGAATTCGGTGGAGGGGTAAAAATACTCCTCTTCTTGCCAGTGGACGGCAATCTGTGCTTCGGTGACTTCGCCAGTCGTTTCGTTGTTGCTCATTGATACACCTTTCTTTGTTAGATGGATACTGTTTTATTTATTCAACCTCTACCAGTTTAGAACCGATAGAATTATTAGCTTTATTTTTGGATTCCATCAAGACAACTCCATGTACAAACGTAAATTGGTCACGGGCAAATTCCTCGCAACGGCGATGAATTGGCAGGTGGGCCAAGTTTGCGGAGTTGCTTTAGCTTTTCCAGATATTTGGTTATGGCTAAATCTTAACAGTGCCAGCCAGCACATCTTAAGCGACAGATTGATTTCTTGGAAAAGCCTCAGGCAGGTGTTTTCCCCAGCTACGTTGGCGGGCTGAGACCTAGACAGGATTTACTTTTTGTAGTTAATTAGTCAAACTGAAGGTAGTTGGGGGATTTTACACCCGCTACAGCCAATGCGGAATAATAGTGTACAACCCTTGATTTGTCAATTAGTGCTATTTTCTGTCCACAGCCATCGATTATTGTAAAACGATTGGTCACATGAGGTAAGTGACATTTGTCATCGGCAACAAGGACAAATGTCACGAATTGGGGGGCGCTGCCCAATGGGGCAGAAGAAAAGGTTGGCGATAATGGCCAAACCAGGGTTCTATGCTTGCCATCTGTTTTTTCCTTGAACTTGTTGATCTATTTATGCCAAAATCTCTATTTTACATCATCCGTTTATCGTCTCAAGGTTTTTCTTTATCACACGTTTATTTACAGGAAGAATCGTTGTTTAGACACATCAGGACTTACGCAAACATGTCATTTTGAGCGACCAGAGAGAGCGAAAAATCCCTAAAACGTGGACTTGCCAATAGAATTTTTGGGGATTCTTCACTCCGCTTCAGCCGCTGCGCTTCCAAGCTTCGTTCAGAATGACATGCGTAAGTCCTGCACATAATGTGTGCCTGAAATTAGCTTCGTCAGCCTTAAGTTATTATAATAGAGCCTGTTATCAATTATCTATCTTCCCAAGGAAAACTTATGGCAGGCAAAAAATTCTTTTACTCAACTATTATAATCATAGGTATTGTCACAATAATGGCTTTTCTACTCACTCCTGTTGCCCAGGCCGCTAATGAGCAAGGCAATTCGCATGCAGCTTTAGAATTACCCATTTGGTCAATTATTCCTTTTGTAGGCTTGCTGTTAACCATCGGCGTGATGTCATTTATAGCCGCAAATTATTCCCATAGCCACCTGGCTCATCTGTGGGAAAATAACCGCAATAAGTTCATCATTGCCATTCTGTGGAGCATACCCGTCATTATTCTCCTATCCACCCTGGGCGAATGGACGCCGCTAAGACACAGCCTGGAGGATTACTTTTCCTTTATTACCTTGCTCTTTGCCCTCTTTGTGATTTCGGGAGGTATTTACCTGGAAGGGGACTTAAAGGCAACGCCCTGGGTCAATGTTGGCTTTTTGGCGATTGGCTCCGTTTTGGCCAATCTGATCGGCACAACCGGCGCAAGCATGCTGCTTATTAGACCTTTGCTCAAAACGAATTCTGAACGGCGACATACCACCCACATTCCGGTTTTCTTTATTTTCACCGTCAGTAACATTGGCGGCTGCCTGTTGCCCATTGGTGATCCCCCTCTATTTTTGGGCTATTTGAAGGGGGTGCCTTTTTTCTGGACGCTCAATCTGGTGGTCGAGTGGTTCACTGCAATTGTACTGATGTTGGTCATATTTTGGGCGTGGGATACCTGGCGTTACAAAGCAGAAACAGATTATGCCTTAAAGCTGGATCAGATGCTTTATCAACCGCTCAAGTTGAAAGGTGGCTTAAATTTTCTCTGGCTCATTGGCGTGTTGCTGGCAGTTATCTTTATCACCCCGAACAACTTGGCGGTCTGGGGGCTCGACAGTGGACCGTTGAAGTTTTTGCGCGAGTACATTATGCTAGGTATGGCGGCGGCTTCGTTGTTTTTAACATCGCCCCTTTCAGCTGAAACCCGGCAAAAGAATAATTTTACCTTCGCGCCTATCCTGGAAGTGGCTTACCTGTTTATTGGCATCTTTGTGGCTATGGTCCCTGCCCTGGAAATTCTCAAAGCAAAGGGCGCTGAATTTGGTATTACCGAGCCGTGGCAATTTTTCTGGGCCACCGGCAGCCTGTCCTCGGTACTGGATAACGCGCCGACCTATCTCACCTTTTTGTCCCTGGCCCAGGGTTTAGTAGCCACTAACCCGGCCGCTTACCCTGCCCCACCTGATCTGGCCCATCTGGGCATGTCGGCAGAGTTTCTGGCGGCAATCTCACTGGGGGCAGTTTTTATGGGGGCAAATACTTATATCGGCAACGGGCCAAATTTTATGGTTAAAGCCATCGCCGACGAGTGGGGCTATAAAATGCCCGATTTCTTTACCTATATTCTGAAATATTCCTTACCCATCTTGATACCCGTTTTTATTGTCATCACACTAATCTACCTGATTTAATGACGTGTGATGATGTGGTAATTCAACATATCATTCTGAACGTAGAAAAGCGGGGTGAAGAATCTCCCACAGTCTCTATTGGCTGAAGCTTATCCTTACCCCTCTTATGGATAAAGGATAAGCTGGGTGTGGGGCGCCGGTTTTATTCAAAACGAAAGATAGCTGCCAGTAGTGAACTATCTGGCATCTGTTCCGGCTCCAACGCATAAACTGTGCCTCCATGCAACAAGGTCTGCACCACCGCCAAATCCAGTAGATCTTCGTCCTGTGGCTCTGGTTCGTTATTCAGCACAATGCGATTCTCCTCTGGATCGAAACTACCCCAACGCTGTTGTCCGCTAACCACAAATAAGGTATCTACCTGAGCATAATGGGCGGCCGGTACAATCTTTCTGACATCTTGCGAGGTGTGGTTGGTCTTGACAAGCTGACGGTATCGAGAGAAGGCATCTTTTTGGGCCTGTTCAAAATGAGGTCGGATGATCTGCCACGCCTGTCGGTGAAGTTCCTCGCGGTTCATATTTTCCGGATTCCCGCCAACACCTTGGTTGACAAGGTGCGGATAGCTATTAGCCTTCTGATAAATGGGAAACAGATAATCGACCCCCGCCAGAATCAAAGGAACCGTTTCATCTCGAAGTAGTTCGGCCAGACCCTGATCAAGCTTTTGGAAATATTGGCGGATCATCGCTGTGTTGTCATCGATTCCGACACCGTGACCGTGAAACATTGCCGGGCGTCCGCCAGCCGGTTGACCAGGCGTGGCTGTGGCTGTATGGAACTGCTGCTGTCTTTCCGGGTCTTCGTACCAGAGTGCTTCAGCCAGACTGCGGGGCACATTCTCCGTGAGCATAACTTCGTCAAAAGTGTGGCGGGTTCCCTGGAACAATCTGACCTCGTTTTGGCTCAGCGCCAGCAGATAGAAGCGCCCGTCACCGCTGAGTAGTGACACTAAGGGCTTGAGATGAAAACGATTGCCAACCACCACCAGCTCCTCAAAGTCAAGCGGAAGTCGATAGGTGCGAAAGAGGTCTGAGGAGACGAATAGAGCCAGGCCGGTGTTTTGATGCTGCCAGAAATCATAATCATCAACCAAATTCTGGGCTATTTCCAATATGGTTTTGGCTTCAGGCGGGCGCATTCCATTTTTAATCAGATTTATTTCGGCGGTTGTGACCAAATTCTTTAACCTGATGGGATTTTCTCGAGTTTCCGGGCCGGCGGGCCGGGTAGGCATATAGATTGAAACAAACTGTCCATTTTGTTGTTGGCTTAAAGTTTTCAGATCTTCTTTTGTCAGCAAACTCATCTATTATTACTCCTTTCCTGGCAATGTCGAGGCCATTTGCATCTTGGTTGGCCTGTCTGAACGAATATGAGTTCGTAGGTGGGGCTTTATTTAGTGTACTATGGAAGTACTCGCTCCCGCCACACTCAAGTAGGCAGTTTCAGTCAGAAGGCAAGAGCTATTTTTGCTTAGCTCTATTGGGTGATACCAGCCTATTGTTTGTCTCAATCGGGCTATTGAAAAATAGCCCTTTTTTTATGACTAAAACCACCCAGGTTAGTATGGGCAGAAAAGGATCAGAAAAGATATAATAATAGGGTGAAGTAAAGGTGTAAAAGACGCAAATGGGTTTTGGCTGTTACCCGTTTGAATGTCCAGGTCGATAGCAAACCAACGAACTAGCACCCGGACACCTGAAATAGAAGAACATCTAGAATTAGGAGGTATGTATGGATAGTGGTTTTCGTCTTGGCAAACTTTTTGGGATCCAAATCAAGATCGACTGGAGTTGGCTCCTCATTTTCATTCTGATTACCTGGAATCTGGCAATTTTATTTGGCCAATTCCATCCGGTGTGGGGGCCCGGTTTGCGTTGGGGTACAGCCCTCATCGCTTCTATTCTTTTCTTTGCTTCTGTCTTGGCCCATGAGTTTGCTCACTCGCTGATGGCGCAGGCCCAGGGAGTCAAGGTGCGGAGTATTACGCTGTTTCTATTTGGGGGAGTCTCAAATATTCAGCGGCACCCTCCCTCACCCAAAGCCGAGTTTTTGATTACAATTGTGGGGCCGGTCACCAGCCTGGTGCTGGGTTTACTTCTCACCCTGCTGGCCGGGGCCGGTTTTGGCGCCGCAGCAGTGACCGGCAGAAGCCCCACCGAGATGTTTGGCCAGCTTTCCCCGTTGTCCACCCTATTAATCTGGCTTGGTTCTATCAATATTTTGCTAGCTCTGTTCAATATGATTCCGGGTTTCCCCCTGGATGGAGGCCGGGTTCTTCGTTCCATTTTGTGGGCCATAATTGATGACTTGCGGCGGGCCACTCGTTGGGCCTCGTGGGTTGGACAGGCCGTGGCCTGGATTTTTATTGCCATGGGTATTGCTATGATTTTTGGCTTCCAAGTTCCTTTCTTTGGCACGGGGCTGGTGGGGGGAATATGGCTGGCTTTCATCGGCTGGTTCCTCAACAGCGCTTCGGTGCAGAGTTACCGGCAGATTGTGGTGCATGACATTTTGGAAGGGGTGCCGGTTAAGCAGTTAATGCGGCCCAAACCACCGATTGTGCCTCCCGATTGCGTCATTAGTGATTTGGTCAACACACATATTATGCGCACCGATGATCACGCTTTTCCGGTGATGCAAGATAACCAATTAGTAGGAATGATAACCCTGGAGGACGTTCGCAAAGTTTCCCGCGATGAGTGGGAGACAGTCACCGTTGGCCAAGTGATGACGCCGATGGACGAGCTAACTGTGGTCGGAGTCAACGAAGATGCGGCAGATACCTTGATGAAATTGACCCGACGTGATGTTCGCCAACTGCCAGTTATGGAGAATGGCCGGCTGGCTGGCCTGTTACGTCGGCGAGATATCGTCAAATGGCTTCAGTTACAATCCGAAGCAGTTTAGCCAGTGTTTCGCGGCGTAAATAGATGGATAATTGTTTCTCAAATAAAACGGCGGCTGGTTAAAAAGGGATGCCCAATGCCCAGGTAAGCGCATTGGCCGCCTTTTGGGGGGCGCTGGTAGCCACCACGGGCTGGGAATTGGCCACCACCGGATTTATTTTTTCCCTCAGCAGCGGCCTGGCCCGTTACGAGCTGGTTTACGGTTCACTGGGAACCATTGTGGGGCTAATGTTCTGGATTTATCTGGACGGTTTAGTGACTTTGTTTGGCGCATATCTAACCGCTACCATCACCCAACGTAATTTAAAAAAGGATAAACGCTTTTGAACCATAACCATGAAGCCCAGGACGATACCACCCAACTCAAACTTGCTTTTTTTCTTAACCTTGGCTTTACCATCCTGGAAATCATTGGCGGAGTCTGGACCAACAGCATGGCCATTGTGGCCGATGCCCTGCATGATTTGGGTGATAGTCTTTCACTGGCCATGGCCTGGTTTTTGGAGCAATATGCCCAAAAAGGACACGACACCCACTATTCGTACGGCTACCGGCGTTATTCCTTGCTGGGTGCGTTGGTAAACACATTGGTTTTAATTGGGGGTGGTCTCGCTGTTTTATCACAAACTATCCCCCGCCTTATAACCCCCGAACCTACCAACGTTCCTGGAATGATCGGTTTTGCCTTGCTTGGTATTGTCGTCAATGGCCTGGCGGTTGTGCGAGTCAAACGAGGGCAATCTTTAAATACGCAGGTGGTGGCCTGGCATTTACTGGAAGATGTATTGGGCTGGATAGCGGTGTTGGTGGTCAGTATGGTGTTGCTGTTCACCAACTTTTATATCCTTGATCCTATCCTCTCCATTTTGATTACCCTGTATGTGTTGTACAACGTGGTTAAGAATCTTAAAAAGACTCTGGCCATTTTTCTGCAAGCAGTGCCGGGCGATGTTAATTTGGCGAATATGGAACAGAAAATCGGTAGCATTGCGGGTGTGCGGTCTGTTCACCATACCCACGTGTGGTCGCTGGATGGCGATCATCACGTACTGACCACCCATGTGGTGGTTGACGATGAGGCCACCAAGGCGGAAATTCTACAAATCAAAAAAGAGGCCTTGGCCGTAACCGGGGCAGAAGATTTTGAACACGTTACCATTGAGATTGAATACGAGAATGAAAGATGCCGGTTATTGTAGAAATTCGACATCCTCTCTCTTTGTGTGATGATACCTTCCGGGCGGTGGTCGCTATCGTCAATCCGCAAATGGCTTGTCGGTTGTCTCTGGTGACCGTGGCCTAAACTTAAAACCTTTATGGGGTGAGTCTTGTCCTTTTTTGTTGTTATCATGTAATAACCCTCCTCGAATGTGGTAGAATCTAAGATGAGCCGATCAGCCAGTATAAATCCGTTTTTTCTGGTTGCATCCGATACCATTTGTGGTATACTCCTAATAATACTCCTGATAATCAAACAATCGTTCCTTCCTACAAATCTTTGAAGTCAAATTTAATATCAAGGGTGAGGCGCGCCAACGTGGCTGGTGATCAAGCAAAATTTAAAGCAGCAATGACCCAGGCTGAACAGCTTGCTCAACAAGATAGCTGGGCCGAAGCAGCAAAAATTTATCGATTTGCCCTGGCTGAATTCCCCAATAACGAGGCAGCCGTTCTCGGTTTTGGCAGAGCTTCTCTTTTTGCCGGACAGATAGATGTGGCGCAAAAGGCATTTGACCATGCCCTGCGGGTCAACCCGACCAATCAGAAAGCGCTTGAATATATGGGTGACCTTCAGGAGCGCACGGGACGGCTAGATGCGGCCGCCGAAACCTATCTGCGGGCCGGTAACATCTGTGGATCAAACAATGATCTTGAGGCGGCCATTGATTTTTGGTTGCGAGCGACCAGATTGGTTTCCGACCAGGTTGATGCGCATCACAAACTGGCCGATGCTCTGGCCCAACAGGGTGAGATCCTCCGGGCCGCCCGCCAACGGTTAACCCTGGCTGCCATCTTTCAACGGCGAAACAATCGCGATCAGGCCTTGCAGGAAATTGAAAAAGCGGCAGAGTTGCTGCCCGACGACCCTGGCATAGCTGCCGCCCTGGAGGCGTTGGAGAGTGGAACATCCATCCAGCCGGATAGACTGGGAGAAGCGCCACCTGCTCCCCCGGTTCCCGACTTTGAATTTCCTGATGAAATCTCTTCTGATGAGGATTTTTTTGCTGAAGACCCCTTTGCCATGGAAGAGCCTGAACCGGCCAGGGTTTCAACAGGGGGCTTGATAGAAACAGCCCAGCAGAATGCTCTGGCGGAGTTAGCGAATCTCATCTTTGAAGATGAGGGCAATCCTAACACCATGCTCATCATGCAAGCAATTGACTTGCAGCGCCGTCAAGAATTCAAGCAGGCCGCCAATAATTGCCGCCAGGCCCTTGAGGCGGGCCTCAGGCGACCGGCTTTATACTTTAACCTGGGCCTCCTTTATAAGGAATTGAAGCAGCCCAACGAGGCCATTTCGATGTTGGGCCAATGTGTCCAGGATAAACAATATGGCCTCGGTTCGCGGTTTGCTTTGGGCGAAACGTATTACGCCGCCAGCAAGTTTGATCAGGCGCTTAAATATTTTGTTGAAGTGGTAAAAGCGCTTGACCTGCAAACGGTCAGGAGCGACAAAACATCGCAGGTGCTACAGCGATATGAAGGGCTGGTTGATGGTTATCTTGCTCAAGGCGATACCGACCGAATTGACCAATTTGCCTCCAGTTTGCAACGTTTCTTTGCCGATCCTGAGTGGGAAAAGAAGGTCTTTTTGGCGCGCCAGCGCATGGAAAATGTGAGTGAAGATGGGGTGATGAGTCTGGCCGAATATCTGGAAACGCCTCAAACAGAGGCGATTGTCACCGCCATGGCTTTGACCAGTGAATATTTGAAGCGCAACCTGATTATGACGGCCTCCGAAGAATGTCTGCTGGCCATTCAAAAAGCTCCCTTCTATTTGCCCTTGCACGTGCGATTGGCCGAAATTTTGCTCAAACAGGAAAAAACCGACCAGGCGATTTCAAAATATCTGTATGTGGCAAAAGTTTACGAGATGCGCCAGATGTCCGACGAGGTCATCAATATCTACCAGCGGATATTACGCCTGGCGCCGATGGATGTGACTGTACGTTCAAAACTGATCGACCTTTATATCTCTCTTAAAAACATAGAGCAAGCTTTAGACCAGTATCTAATTCTGGCTGACTCCTACTATCAATTGGCTCAAGTAGACCGGGCGCTGGAAAAATACAACGAAGCTTTACGTCTGGCCACTTCTACGGAAAATACCAACAGTTGGCGGGTGGAAATCCTCAAGCGAATGGGTGATATTTACAATCAGCGTTTTGACTGGGCCAGGGCAACAACAGCCTATGAGGAAATAATAAAAATTAATCCCAAAAATGAACGCGCCCAGCGTGAGTTGGTCGATCTTTACTACAAGCAGAACAAGACCAATCAGGCCATAACCAACCTGGATAACCTGCTGGCCATCTACCAGCGCGAGAATCCGCCAAAGGCTCTGGAATTATTGCGAGAATTGGCTACAGTTCACCCGGACGACATGTCTGTACGCCAACGGTTGGCCGTTGCCTGCGTTCAGAATGGCTTAAACCGTGAAGCCATTGCCGAATATGATGCCTTGGGCGAAATGCAATTGGAGAACGGTTTGCGTGAGGAGGCTGCCCGTACAATCCAGGCAATTCTAAATCTTAAACCAGAAGATCCTGAGGGTTATAGGCGACTATTGGCAAAAATAAGTGGCGGCGACATATAACTACATTTGGATCTAAACGAAGGCCGCGCCGCAATTGTATGTCTTGCCAAAATAGGAGGAGATGTTGGGTTAATAAGCTTGCCCCTACAGGCAAGGTAGGATAGTGTCTAATCTTTTTTATAACCTATCACGTTTAGATTTCAGTAGCGCCATTGATATATTTCTGGTTGCCCTGGTGTTTTATTGGATTCTTACTCTGATTCAGGGTACCCAGGCTGAACAGCTTTTACGGGGCATACTGATTCTTTCGGTGTTGGCGGCCATTGCGGCCAGCGCTTTGAACACGCTTACTGCTTTTAGTTGGCTCATTGATAAAGCTTTACCTGCCCTGCTGGTCGCCATTCCCGTGGTGTTTCAACCAGAACTCCGGCGGGCTTTGGAGCGTTTAGGGCGTACCAGTAAAATATTTTCTTCCTCTCACCAATATTCCCAGGTTGAACAATCTATCGAGGCTGTTGGCAAGGCCGTCCTTTCCATGTCTCGGGTAAAACATGGCGCCCTGATTGTTTTTGAACGAAATACTGGTTTGGAGGATCATATTGAAACCGGGGTTCGGCTGGATGCTTTGGTTACCTCTGATTTGTTAAGGACCATCTTTTCTCCTGGAACCACCTTACACGATGGCGCGGTAATTATCCGTAATAACAGAATTGTGGCCGCCAGCGTAATTTTGCCGCTGGGGCAGGCCACAAATGTTACTACCCAACTGCTGGGTACCCGCCATCTGGCAGCCCTGGGCATCAGCGGCATGACCGATGCTGTGGTCATAGTTGTTTCGGAAGAAACGGGGATTATTTCCATTGCGCACAATGGCCAGTTGATTCGAGGTTTAGATCAAGCCGGTTTGGAGCAAATGCTCCAGGCTTTGTACCAAACCGATGGAGTGACAGCTTCTGTTTGGCGCCGTCTCAAACAAAATATCCTGGTGGGTTTGGGGTTGGGTAAATCCACCGAGACGGCATCGCAAGTTCAATCTCGGTCTGAGTAAAGAGAGTTTTTCGGTGCAGTCATTTTTTAAAAATCTCACGAGCCTTCTCATATCGCTAATTTTGGCTACCTTGGTTTGGGCGGCGGCCATCAATGAGCAGAATCCGCCTCGTGAAGATGATTACGGCCAAAATATCGCTATCGAACTTATCCCTCCGGCTCAAGGGTTGGTAACCACCGATAAGTTGCCGGAAACAGCCCGTTTGCGATTACGGGCGCCAGAGAGCAGTTGGCTTGATTTAAATCCAACCAAATTCAAAGCCACACTTGATCTTTCCAAATTACCCGCGGGGTTTAATGATGTTTCGGTGAATGTTGCTGCCTCCGACCCCGAGGTCGAAATTATTGAAGTAAAACCGCAGCGAGTCAGCGTTAATCTGCAAATCGAACAGGCCATTACGCTGCCGGTTCAAATTGAAATGATGGATACGCCGCCCCTGGGCTATGTCAGTAGAGTACCAGTGGTCAGTCCTGAAACCATTGTGGTAAAAGGTCCTGAGTCGTTAATCAATCAGGTAGAAAAAGCCGTTGCCGAAGTCTACATTCGCGGAGCCAAGGAAACCGTAGAACGTGTCGCTGATGTGGTGATTCGCGATCGTGACGACCAGCTTGTGCAAGGCCTTTCCGTGGTCCCGCCCAAAGTCAAGGTTTCCCTGCCCATCGAACAGCGCTTTGGCTATAAAGAAGTCTCCGTTAGCCCCGTTGTGGTGGGACAGGTTGCGCCCGGATATCGGGTGAGCAGTATCTCTACTGATCCAACCACCCTGACCATTGTGGGCAGTCCCAAAGTGCTCAGTGCTGTGGCCGGTTTTGTCGAAACAGCCCAGATAGATTTAAGTCAGGCAACGGAGAGTATTCAACGGACGGTGCCCTTGAATCTGCCCAATGGGGTTACGGTGGTTTTTCCGGACCGGCAGGAAAAAGGCCCGGGTGGAGTGGAAGTAACCATTGAGATTGCCGCCATTGAAGACGGTATTATCTTGCAGCGGCCGGTTACACAGCAGGGGATTGAACCGAATTATTGGTGGAAGGCCTCGCCGGAGCGAGCTGACGTGTTCCTGTCCGGGCCGGTTCCCCAATTACAAACCCTCAAAGCAAGTGATGTGGAGGTAATGGTTGATTTATTTGGGCTGAAACCCGGCGTCCACAAACTTCAACCAACCGTATTTTTACCCGATGATTTTCGGGTGGATGCCATCTTGCCCGATACCATTGAGGTGACTATTGGTTTAAGCCTCACGCCGACTCCTACTTCCGTTCCCTCCCCAACGGCGGACCTGCCCACTCCAACGCCTATCTTAAAGGCAACGGCTGCCCCTAGAGTTGATCCCAATTAACTGGAGTTGATAGATTTTCTGTGTCCAAACAAAAGAGTCGTGTTAAAAAACCTATTGTGGCTTTGGTGGGCCGGCCCAATGTAGGCAAATCAACCCTGTTCAATCGATTGGTGGGCCAGCGAAAGGCCATTGTGGAAGATTTAGCCGGAACAACGCGCGACCGTCTCTATGGCGAAGCCGACTGGGGTGGGCGCGATTTTATGGTGGTTGATACCGGCGGGTTAGACCTCAATCCTGAACCGCCGGGTTCTGGCGACAAAGATGGGTTTCAGGCTGGCGTATCCAGCCGCCTTTTTCTGACCGAGATGCGCGCTCAGGCGGAGATAGCTATGGCTGAAGCGGAGGTGATTGTTTTTCTGGTGGATGCCGACGCTGGCATAACCAGCGCCGACGAGGACATTGCCGGGTTGTTACGCCGGAGCGATAAGCCGGTATTGTTGGCCGTTAATAAGGCCGACAACAAGAAGCGCCGCGATGAGGCCGTTGAGTTTTATGCTCTGGGTCTGAGTGATCCCCTTCCGGTTTCGGCTCTGCACGGCACCGGTACTGGCGACCTTTTGGATGCGGTGGTTGAATCTCTACCTATGATGGAAGAGGAAGAGGAGGAAGACGAGGCCATTAAGATTGCCATCTTGGGCCGGCCTAATGTGGGCAAATCGTCGTTGCTCAACAAACTGCTGGGCGAGGAGCGGGTGATTGTGTCGGACGTGCCCGGCACCACCCGCGATGCTATTGATACCCGCATTGAATACGACGGTTTGGAACTGGTGCTCATTGACACGGCCGGTATCCGGCGACGGGGCAAAATTAAACCGGGTGTGGAGAAACACAGCTTCTTGCGCACCATGAAGGCCGTCAATCGCGCCGATGTGTGCCTGTTGCTGGTTGACGCCGGAGAGATGGTAACAGCCCAAGATGCCCACGTGGCCAGTTACATCATTCAAGAGGGTAAAAGCGTGGTGGTGATTGTTAACAAATGGGACACGGTTGAAAAGGACACCTACACCATCAATGAGTATACCCAAAAAATCCGGGTGGAGTTGAAGTTTCTGGATTACGTGCCCGTGCTGTTTATCTCGGCCAAAACCGGCCAGCGGGTGAACAAGGTACTGCCTTTGGCCTTACAGGTCCATTCGGAATGTCTGCGCCGGATTCCCACCAGCGAGGTCAACCGTCTGTTGCAGGAAGCTGTGGCCGAAAATCCACCCAAAGGCAGCCGTCGCTTCCGGCTGAAATTCCTTTATGCAACCCAGGCCGGGGTGAATCCCCCCACTTTTGTTTTTTTTGTCAACGACCGCACCCTGGTTCACTTTGGCTACCAGCGCTACCTTGAGAACAAATTGCGGGAACGTTATGGTTTTTGGGGAACGCCGTTAAAGTTGATTTTCAGAAACAGGAGCGAGCGCTAGGATTTATTGGACGTTAACCCAAATTTATGACCAGGCAACGCAAAATCCCAACGGGAAAAAAGCATAAGCGGGTAAGCAGGGCTGGCGTTACAAAAAGCCTGTTCTCTGCCAACACCTACTATGCCCACACAATGCCCGGCCTGGAAAAAATAGCCTGGCGCGAAGTTGAACAGAAATTACCGGCCTCCACTCTACTCGGTTTCAGGACGATGCGAGAGCAGAATGGCTTTCTTATTTTTGGGCTAAATGATGACTTTTTGCCCCTGCTTAAGCTTAGAACCGTGGAAGACGTTTTTGTGGTTCTTGCCTCTGGGGAGAAACTTCCACCGGATCGGGAGGGGCTGGATGTGCTGGCCGCGTTGATAAAAGATCAAGTCAATTGGCCCAGAGCGCTAAAAATACACCGCGAAGCAACCGGTTATCGTCCAAAACCAGGGACGTGGACTACGTTCCGGGTGATTACGCGGGTCTCCGGCCGTCATCCCTTCCATCGTAAGGAAGGGCAATACCGGGTAGAAAAAGCTATTCAGGCTGCCAATTCAAGATGGGTATTGGTAGACGATGACAGCATGCTCGAAATCTGGCTGAATATTTTTGAGCGTGAAGTTGTTGTCGGCCTCCGCCTATCCAATCAGACCATGCGCCATCGGGCATATAAGTTTGAACATTTACCGGCTTCATTGCGGCCAACGGTGGCTGCTTCGATGGTTTTGCTCTCTGAGCCGGAAGACGATGATGTGTTTCTTGATCCCATGTGTGGGGCGGGCACGATATTAATTGAACGGGCCATCTGGGGGCGTTATCAACAATTGTTGGGAGGGGATATTCGCCGTGAGGCGGTGGCAGCGACGCTGGCCAATGTTGGCAATAAGTACAAACCTATTAAAATTCGGCAATGGGATGCCACCAACCTGGCCAGCATACCTTCTGGTTCGGTTGACAAGGTGGGTTGTAATCTGCCGTTTGGCCAACAAATTGGCTCTAAAACCGAAAACGAGAAACTGTATGAACAGTTCCTGGCAGAAATGGCCAGGGTGCTAAGACCTGGAGGGCGCCTGGTAGTCCTCACCGGCGATTTTCATCTTCTCAGCCACAAACTGCGGGCCATTGCGGCGTTCAGAATTTTAGAAATCGTTCCTGTCACCTTGTTGGGGGTTAAGGCAAAAATCTTTGTGCTTGTACGGCAAGATAGTTGATGTTTAGGGCTATGAGGGAAATTATTCTTTTGCAAATCCTTAGCAATGTTCTTTCTATTGCCCGGCCTCGTATTCGAGCAAAAATTGTCTCATAATTATAAAAGCTACGCCTAAACACGTGGCCGCCACAACACATACAGCCCTCAGGCCAAATTGTGCCCACAGATTTGCCGTGATGGGCGGGCCGATGGCCAGGCCAATAGATGACCCAAACAACAGTAACGACAAAACCGTGCCGCGTGCTTCCGGCACCTGCTCGGAGTAGAGGGGAATGAGTGAAACGATGGTGAATTCCATCAGCAACCCCAATACAACCAGACCCCCAATGGCACAGAAAAGCTGACCCTGCGTAAATGGCAGGGTGGCGAAGACAATGGCCGCCAGCAATAGTCCCAAGCCGCCGCCGCGTTTTTTGCCAAAACGGTCAATGAACAGGCTTGATGATACCGAACCCCCTAACTCGGTGATACCAATAGCCGTTGCCACCAGCCCAATAGCCACCGCGTCCAGCCCAAAGTCGGTGGCCAGCCAGATGCCCCACAGGGAGAGGAAAGAGGATAATGCGATGTAAATGAGCAGGGCCATCATCACGGCCCCCATCACGTTTGGTCTAAAAAGAACCGTTCGTATAGCTGACCACGAGAGAGTAGTTTGGGTGTGGCGCTCGGTCCGGGGTAGACCAAACCAGATCAAAAGAGCGCCAGCAACTGTCAGGGGGCCAATGATCAAAAACGGGGTGCGCCAGCCAAGGGTGTCGATGAGCCAGCCAACAAGAGGTAAGACAAAAATCGCTACCAGCGCCCAGGAATATTCTATGGTGCCCAGGGTGCGGCCACGCCTTTGATATAATACTTGGTCGCTCACGTAAGCCTGTTGAGCCGGGATGAAAACAGCCAGCCCTAATCCCAAAACAAGCATCGGTAATGCTGCCCCTCCCTGCCAGGCGACGGCCAGCCCTGTGGCGCCGGTCCCCTGCAGAAGCAAACCCATCCCCATTATTTTTCGTCGCCCGTAGCGATCCGATAACACGCCAAAAACCGGCCCGACCAGACCGGCCATGGACTGGATAAAAATGAGCCAGCTAAAGGCAACCACGGTCAATCCCAACCCGGCCGAAATTTGCGGAATAAAAGGGAAGATCATCCGCGCTCCGGTATCTCGCAACAGCCGGGACAGAAAAATGATGCTGAAAATGCGCAGGCTCAAGCCGAGATAGGAATTGATCTTGTTCTGGAAACGGTTCATCATGCTTTTTGGCAACAGGGATAACGAGTATGTTGGGTGCATAACGGGGCAATAGACGGGAGGGCAATGCCAATTTCTTTAAGGCCGACGGCCAACTCCCCCAGAGGAAACCCCATAACACTGGCAAAACAGCCTTCCAGCCGGGCGACCGGGGAAAAGGATTTGTTTTGGATGCCATAGGCGCCAGCTTTGTCCAATGGATCGCCACTGGCGAGGTAGGCCTCAATTTCGGTGGCCGTATAGGGCCGCATCCAGACCTTACTTTGTTGCAAGCGGGTCACCATTCTGGTAATCGTTGCTCGAGCGTGCTTTGGCTCCCAACTTACCGCAGCAATGGTTAAGCCGCTGTAAACATGGTGGTGCTGCTGGCGGAGTTGTTGGAGCATTTGCCGGGCTTCGGCGGGGTGGTTGGGTTTACCCAAAATTTTGTCGGCCAGAACCACCACGGTATCGGCGGCAATCACAACGGCCTGAGACCGATCTTCAAATTCGGGGAATCGCTGCGCTGGCAAGCCAGTGGCCACGAGTTGGGCTTTGATCTGGCTCAGACGTTGCACCAGCGCGGTTGGGGTTTCGCCGGGGAGGGGGGTTTCGTCAAGGGGGGTGTCACCGGCAGCCGAAGGTGTTATCACCACAAAAGGCAGGCCCAGCAGCTCCATAAACTCTCGCCGACGCGGCGAGCCGGAGGCCAGCACAAAAAAAGCGTTGGTGAGGGCCTGCCGAAAATGGCGCGACATTCAGTTGTCTTTTCTGAGTGGCAGGAGGACATAGAAGGTGCTGCCAAGATTTTTCTCAACGTTGCGACCCGCGCTTTCAACCCAAATTCGCCCACCATGAGCTTTGATGATACCGCAAGCAATGGGTAGCCCCAACCCCATTCCCCCGCCGCCAAAGGCAATTTTGCTGCTGGTATGGTAATCTGTATTGCCCACAATGTAAAAATGTTCAAAAATTGCCTTCTGTTCCGAGGGATCAATCCCGATACCGGTATCGCGGATTAGCACAATGATGCCCTTACCTTCTTCGGGTTTCCGATGTTGGGCTTTGGCGGAGGTTGCGGCAAAAACTTCCGGGGAAAATGAGTCCATTACCCAACCTTTGACCAGGATAGACCCACCATCGGGGGTAAACTTGATGGCATTGCTGAGCAGATTCCAAAATACCTGTTGCAGCCGTTCCGCATCCCCCATCACCTGCGGCAGGGTGTCCAAATCTTCTATGGTGATATTCAAGTTGCGGTCGTTTTTGGCGGGGTTGAGTTCCTGTAAGGCGGCCTTCACCACCTGGGCCAGATTGACCGGCTGATATTCCAGGTGCATCTCGTCAGCTTCAAGGAGCGAAATATTGAGAATATCGTTGATCGCTTCATTGAGACGTTGGACGGATTGGCAGATTCTCTCGGTAAGATCGCCGATAGTACCTTCAACCAAATCCGTTCGGCCGGACTCTTTGACGGTGGTTTGCAGCAGACGGGCGTAACCATAAACCAGAGTGATGGGTGTTCTAAATTCATGGGCGGTCAGGGTAATGAAGTCGGACTTGAGCTTGTCTGTTTTTTGGAGGCGCCGGTTGGCGTCTTCCAACTCAACAATTTTGGCTTCCAGCCGTTCTACCAGTTTTTGGCTATATTGCCCCAGGTAATGTTCACGCTGACTGGGCGTTATCGTTTCGCGGTAACCGTTTAAGTAGGACGTCACCTGATCGGGAAAGGTGTCAACGTCAATAGGCTTGGGAATGTAGCCGTCACAACCGGCAGCCAGGGCCAGTTCCCGCTCGCCGTGAGTGGTGCGGGCGGTGACCGCAATGATGGGGATTTTCTCCAGGGCGGGCAAGGCGCGCATGCGGGTGGTGGTCTCGTGCCCATCAAGTCCCGGCATGTTAATATCCATCAGAATCAGATCGGGCGTTTCGTTGCGGGCAATAGTAATGCCTTCCAGTCCGGTTTGCGCTTCGAGAACCTTGAACTTATAACTGGTCAATAGCCTGTTGATGAGAGAGCGATTTACTGGATCGTCGTCAATGTATAATATTTTTTGGGGGTTTGGTTGGTTAATTGGTTCGCTGGATAACAAGCTGGGTATCTCTCCTGTCAACATAACTAATTTCCTACGGCTCATTACAGGTTATTTTAGCACATCGCTGATGCTCTCGAATAATTCCTCTTCGATGAACATCCCTTTTTGGAGTAACGACTCTACTCTTCCCGACAGCCGCTCGTAATCCTCTCGGGTTAAGTCTTTGGCCGTAATGACAATAACCGGGATGTCGTGCAGCACTTGATCGGCCTTCAGGGTATCCAGCACTGAAAATCCGTCTAATTGGGGCATCATCAGGTCTAATAATACCAGATCAGGCTTTTCTGCACGAATCAGCGATATACCACTGACTCCATCGGCTGCTTCTAAAATATTGTATTGCCTTCTGGACTGCAAAATACGGCGCAACAGCAGCCGGGCGTCCGGCTCGTCCTCGATGATGACGACGCTCTGGACGCGGTCGTCCAGCCGCTCCAGGGCAGTGAGCAGGCCTTCTTTTCTCAGGGGAACTGTGGCGGGTTCGGCAGCCTCTACCACTTCTTTTTTGAGCTCTTGAACCCGGGTATGACTCCTGATAATTTCGTTTTCGAGGATTTGTTTCTCTATTGGAAAGGTGTGTCCCGAAGCATTAATGACCACGGTTTCGTGGGGTTGGATGAGGTGGTCCTGAATCATCTGGATCAGCCCGGCGCAGGCCACCGCCGCGGCGGGTTCCATAGACAGTCCTTCCAGTTGGGCCATCACCCGCATGGCCCTAAACGAGGCCCGGTCATCGACCTTAACAAAAGCGCCGCCGTTCGAGCGGACGATGTTACGCAGGTAGGGATACGCCGGACCTGGATTGCCGGTAGCGAGTACATTGATGATGCTGGCCGGGTTTTCGACAATCTCACATACGTCCAGGCCTTTGTGGAAGCTATTGACCATGGGCGCGCAGCCTTCGGTTTGCACAATGGCCAGCTTGGGAATTTTTTCGACGAGTCCCATTTGCTGCAACTGGCAAAAACCGCGCCAAACGCCAATGGGGCCCATGCCGCCGCTCACGGCCTGAATGTACCAGTCGGGAGCAACCCAACCTGCGCCTTGTTTCCGACCTAACTGTTCCGCAATTTCAAATGCTATGGTTTTCATGGCCTCCCTGGCGGCCACGCCTCTGATGCCTTTGTCTAAAAATAGATTTCGATGTTGGGCAAACTGGGCAGCCACCTGTTTGGTGCGATCATAATTGCTGGATACTTTGATCACCTCGCTGCCGTACAGCGTAACCTCGCGCATCTTTTCGTGTGGCACATCGCTATCCAGAAAAGCCCATAATTTTACTCCGGCCCGGGCGCAGTAAGCCGAGTAGGAGATGGCCACGTTGCCGGTGGAGGCGACCACTATCTCTTTGATGTCGTTTTCTTTTAGTATGGAAATTGCTAAAGAAGCCTGTCGGTCTTTAAAGGAAGCAGTTGGTCCCTGTCGTTCGTCTTTAACAAAAAGGTGGTTATGCCTCAGCATCGAGCCGAGATTCTCGGCGTGTAGCAGTGGTGTCCAACCCTCGCCCATCGAAACCACGCTGCGTTCATCCTGCAAGGGTAACAATTCCCAGTAGCGCCACATGGTGCTGTCTCGTTTAACCAGCTCACGTTGCCAGGTAAGCGTGGCTTCTTTTAAATCGTAAACAAAATCGAGCCAATCACCATTACACTGCGGGCAACTTTCTCTCAAGGAGGTATATTCCTGAGTGTAACCACAGTTAGAACATTGATAGGAGAAATGTTTTGACACGTGCTCACTCGCTTTTTAAAGTATTAACGTAACTGTCCAGACTGTCATTGCGATCGTAGCGAAGCAATCCTCAACTCACAATCAGGAGATTGCTTCGTCGCAAAAAATGCTGCTCGTGATTATAGAAAGGCCGAGTAGTAACGTATTAGCCAACAATTTCTTTTTGCTGGTGAATTTGTTCCAAAGCCCGGCCAACGTCATCCAGCAGTTCAGCCTCGTTGAAGATGCCCTTCTGCAATAGCGCCTCTACCTGCCCGGTCAGGAATCCGTATTCTTGGGCAGTCAATTCTTTGGCGCTGACGATAATAATGGGAATGGCCCGCGTTACTTCATTGTGTTTGAGCTTTTCAACCACCGTAAAACCATCCATCTCGGGCATGGTCAGGTCCAGAATAATCAGATCAGGATTCTGACTTTCAACCAGAGCCAATCCTTCTTTACCATTACTGGCCTCGAGAATGGTGTAGTTAGGTTGAGCTTCCAGAATCCGCCGGATAAGTAAAACGTCGTCCGCCTCATCGTCGATAACCAGCACCTTTACCTGCGATTTGTTCTGTCTATCCAGATGTCTGAGCGCGTCAACCAGTTCATCCTCCACAATGGGCTTGGTGAGATAATCGGCGGCGCCCAGGGAGAAACCACGATTCTTATCGCTAATAATGCTGCAAATAACCACCGGAATACTCTTGGTAAACGGATTGCCTTTAAGTTCTCTAAGTACACCCCACCCGTCTTTATCTGGCATTAACACATCTAACAGAATGGCCGAGGGGTTGTGTTCTTTCACGGTGGGGATAACGTCGTTGCTGTCCTGAATGCCGATCACCGCATATCCCTGTTTCTCCAAAAAGCGCTGATACAGGTTAACTACATTTGGATCGTCGTCAATGGCTACAATCACTTTACCCTGTCCACTGGGTTCAGCTCCATTGTCTTTTGAGGCAGAGGCGGCCGATGCTTTTTCGTCTTCCTCCGGCGGTCTTAGCGGAATAAAGAAGCTAAAGGTGGAACCCTTGCCCAGCATACTTTCAACCCAAATCTGTCCCTTGTGCATTTCGACAAAGTGGCGGCTGATGGGCAACCCCAAACCCGTGCCTCCTACCTTGCGCGTGGTGCTGGCATCAACCTGGGTAAACTCCTCAAAAATGGTTTCCAAATTATTTTGAGGAATGCCAATGCCGGTATCAGACACGCTGATGGTCAGTTTATCGTCGTCGGTATAAGCCCGCAGAATGACGGTGCCTTCCTCGGTGAACTTGCAGGCGTTGGAAACCAGATTGAGAATAACTTGCCGGATTCGGGTGGGGTCGGCCCAAACAGTACCCAAATCCTCCGGCACTTCCTGGATCAGCTCGACCGGTTTGTCTTTGACCAGGGCCCTGGCCGTAGACATCACGCTCTTGATGATAGGATCGATTTCAACTTCTTCCAGGTTGAGTTCCATTTTACCGGCTTCAATTTTGGCCACGTCGAGCATGTTGTTGATAAGCCCTAACAGGTGTTGCCCGCTGTTGTGAATAGAGGTCAGGTCGGCTTTTTGGAGCTCGGTTAACGGGCCATCAATGCCTTTAATAATTACCCGGGAGAAGCCGATGATAGAATTGAGCGGCGTCCGGAGTTCATGGCTCATGTTGGCCAGGAATTGGGTTTTTAGTTTGTCCATTTCTTTCAGGCGTTCCGCCGTTTCTTGCTGTTCGCGGAAGGCCCGGGCGTTTTGGATGGCAATGGCCAATTGCGCACTCAGAATTTCTATCGTGGCAATTTCTTCTCCGGAGAAAGCAGTGGGTGAGATGCTGTGCACATCCAGAACCCCGATGAGAGTATTGCCTACCTGGAGCGGAATGGCCAGCTCGGCTTGCGTTTCGGGTAAGAATAGTTTGTGTTGCTCCGGAATGTCCAGGTCAGCGCCATCCTGGCGAGTGTGCAGGTCGATACTGCGGATAACAACCGGCTGCCGTTGATAGGCGGCCTGGCCAATCACGTTCTGGCTGTTAACAGCCACTTTATGGCCAACGTTGAGGAGTTTCTCTCCCATAGCGCCAGTACTCCGGCGCAGCACAGCCATTTGCCCTGATTCGTCGATGAGAAAAACCTGCACGTGATAGAAGCCAAAGCGGTCTTTGATGAGTTCAACCGCCTCGCTCAACATCACATCCTGTTCCAGAATGGAGGTGGCCACGCGACCCACGTCGGCACTGGTCTGAAGTTGGACGGTGCTGCGGCGGGTTGCTTCGAGCAGACGGCGGTTTTGCAGCATCATTGACAATTGGTCGGCCATAGCCCGTGCCAGGTTGATTTCCGACTCGGTAAAGGTATGCTTTTCGCCCACCGCGTCGGCACCCATAGCCCCCACCACTTCATCGTTGATGATAATGGGGACCAGCAGCAGTGAGGCGATGCCACGTTCCAGGTTGATGTCTCGCACGGTAGCCACCAGAGGGTCATTGGCCACATCTTCGATGGCCAGCGGCAGCTTGGTTTCTATCAGCCGTTCATAAGAGGAATTGCCTTCGATGGGGAAGCGCAGGCCCGGCTCAACCGGCTGGCCGTTTTCAAACAGGGCAAAGAGTTTACCAAACCTGCGGTCTTCTTCAAAAAACAGGATGCCGCCCTGTTTCAAACCCAGGGTTGAGAGCATTTCTTCCAAAACAACATGGTACATTTCCTGCTCGTTTTCGGCGGTTACCAGAGTTCGGCCCACTTTGTAGAGGGCTTCCGCTTCTTCCCGGGCGGCCTGGGTTTGCTCAAATAGACGGGCGGCCTCGATGGCCTGCGTGGCCTGGCCGACAACGGCTTCAATGATGCTGAGATGATCTTCTTCCCACAGCTTATCTCTGGCGGGTAGTTCAAAATCAAGAGCCCCAATAACTACATTGTTTTGCAGGCTTAGAGGCGCAATCAAAGTTGCGGCGTCGTTTGATTCCGCCTGTTGGCCCCCATTTCTCTTGTTGGCCCGGGTTGTATCTGCTTTTTTGTCTGTTTTGTTGAGGACTATCCGTTCGTCGCCATCATCAAAAGAGAGCGGCGGCGAGACAATAATCGGCTGGTTGGCCTCGATAGCCTGATCTATTTCGGGCCACCAGATGTCCTCCGAGGTTTCGATAATGCCGTCTTTGGTCAGACGGTAACTGGTGGTGGCCTTTTGCTCTTTTAAAAACGCGCCCCATTGTTCGCGGAGGTAATATTCGTGCAATTTGCGGACATCTTCCAGGGCCTTTTGCGATTCCTGGAAAGAACGGGCGGCCTCGATGGCGTTGGCCAACTGGTTGGCCATTGATTGCAAAATGGTGATGTCACCTTCGGTGAAAGCGCCTTGCTTGGTACTCTGCACGTCAAGGGCGCCAATCACCTGGCCCCGGGCAATGAGCGGCAGGGCCATTTCGGAGTGGGTATCGGGCAGGAGCGGGTTGTTGAACCACACGGCATCCTCACCCACGTCCAGGGCAATACGGGGTTTGCCGGTGCCGGTGGCCGTGCCCACAATACTTTTGCCGCCCACTTCCAGCTTGTGTCCCATGGCCAACATCTTGCGTCCTACTTCGCCGGTTGAGGCTTCAACAATGGCATATTTGCGGTATTCGTCGATCAGGAAGATGGAAACATGGTAATACTCAAAACGGTCGCGAATAAGGTCAACCGTTTGCGATAGCAAAGTGTCCAGATCCAGGTAACTGGTGGCGGCCTGCGATACTTCCGCAGCTGTTTGTAGCAACGTGGCCCGATGTTGAGCTTCTTTGAAGAGATGATAATTTTCCAGGGCAACTGATGTTTGGCGAGCAATATCCTCAAAAAGACGAATAGTGTCGCCGGAAAAGTCGGTGGTTTGATAGTTGCCGATCAGGATAAAGCCGTTCACTTTTCGACTGAGCCAAATAGGCACTGCCACCACACTATTAATTTGCAGCAGGGTCAGTAATTGCCGGAATGTCTCGGAGAAGAATTCTTCCTCCACCATATTGGCACTAACAATAGTTTGGCCTGATCGGAGCAGTTCCTCCAGGCCAAGTTCTTCGGCAGAGAAGCGCGCCCCGGGAGCGACACCGGCCCAGGCCTCGATCCCGGTGGGGGTAATGGGATTATCCCACATTGCCACCATCTCCAATTCGACGCCGCCTTCCATTTCATCATAGATGAAGATAGTCGCCCCGCGTTCCGGCTCGGCGGCAGCAATTGCATCCAGGGTAAGATGGTAAATAGCATGGAGGCGGTCGGTGGTCAGAAGTTCTTGGCTCAGGTGGGATAAAATTTCGGAGTAGAAGAGGTTTTGTTGGGTTTCTTCAACCAGTTCCAGATTTTGGATGACGACCGCTATCTGGCCGGATAGAGTGGTAATTCGATTGATCAGGTTTGGTTTGAATTCAATCCCCTCCATCCGGCTGGCCACCAACAACACCCCTAACCAGTTTCTTCCTACGGCCAGCGGCGCGGTCAAAATGGAGCGCACGC
This sequence comes from Anaerolineae bacterium, assembly GCA_016926805.1. Lineage (GTDB taxonomy): Bacteria > Chloroflexota > Anaerolineae > 4572-78 > J111 > JAFGNV01. Next base: position 69,746 of record JAFGNV010000017.1, on the reverse strand, counting down.
CACCCAGATAGGTATCAATGTTTTCCTGAGTGGTCTGGTCCAGATTCTGGTAATAAAAGGCCAGAGGCGTACTGCCACTTGTTTGCGCCACAAAGCAGAAGTCTTTGGCCGTCAGGGGAACATTGAGGATGTCAGTCCACACGTCGGTGGATAGTTTTTTGTCCCATTCCGCTATCGTGTTCAGTCTTTCGGGGGTGCCGTCATCGGCCAGGACGGAAATGAGATTCATAGAGATATAGTCGATATTGGTTTCTGCTGCTACTTCTTCGGCAACAAGACTCTCTACCAGGATGGTCAGTAATTCCTGGGGATGTTGGGCTTTGTTGAGGTCGCCCGTCGCCTTGTAAAGGATTTCGGTTTCGCTCAGGGCTGCTTTTGTTTGCTGTAGAAGCCAGACATTTTCCAATGCGGAAGCGGTTTGGATGGCAATAGACTCGAAGAGGGCGATCTGTTCATCGGTGAAGCCTTCTTCATTGGAATGGAAAAGGGTCAAGCTTCCTTGTAGCTTGCTGCGCCGCGAGAAGAACGGCACGGCAATAACCGAGTTCATCCCTTCCGGGTCCGGGACGCCTTTGATATTCCAGGCGGTTTGGTTTCTGTATCTAACCGCGCTTTTTCTGGTTCTGAGGGCCTGGGCTTCAAGACCTTTGGCCAGAACCGCCCGGGCCAGCTTGCCAAATTCAGCGGGCGACAATTCGTTACGCCCTGGAATAGTCGAAGCTCCAGAGACAAAGTTTGGGCCTTCCGTTACATAGATTTCACCATAAATGGCGCCTATTTCTGTGGTAAGTTCCAGGATACCTTGTTGAACTTCGTCGATGGTGGTTGCCTGGCTCAAATTTTGCCCAACTTTATAGAGCAGCGCGGCCTGATCGCGCTCACGGCTGATAACTTCAAACAGGTGGTGGTTCTCAATGGCCACAATGGTCTGGTCGGCCAGGGTTTGGTAAACGCGAATTTCCTGATCCGTATAGGAATGGGGTTTTCTGGTTGAGATCGAGAGCACCCCTTTATACTCTGTCCCCAGGAACATGGGGGTGGAAAACATGGTAATTGCGCCCAATCCTTCGTACATAAAAAGGCGAAAGGCTTCATCCATCCGTTCATCCTGTTCCTCCGGACGGCTGAGGTCTTCGGAGATCAGAGGATGGAAGGGAGGGTTGGCAAAGGCATTGACCAAAGAAAACGTTTTGGCCGAAATTTGGGAGCCAACCGGCAAAATCTTATCGGATTCTCTATCCCAACTGGCAACAATGGTCACCGCGTCGATTTCACCGACCTGGGGTCGGTCGTGTAACGAGATACTGACTCGATCGATACCGTACGATTTGATGGTTTCAAGCACAACTTCAAAGGTCTCGTCCAGGTCGATGCTCTCCACCAGCGCCCGGCTCACCATATAAAGTTTCTGAGTTTCCGCCAGGGCGGCCTCAGTTTGTTGGAACAATTGGGCATTTTCAATGGCCACGGTTACTTGCGAAATAATGGCTTGGGCCAACTGCAATTCGTCTGGTGAATAATGCCGATGTTGTTCAAAGTGGCTAACCTGCAAGATGGCCAGCAGATGATTTCTAACCACAAGGGGAAAGATGGCCAGGGTTTGCATCTTTTTGGGGGCCTGCGTGGCCAGATAATGTTGTATTGCCGGGTCCAGTTCGGGATCGTCCGAATGTTCAATGATTAACACGGGGTGCTTGAACAATTGTTGCAGGGGAGCAAATTCATCGACGGCCTTAATCCACCGTCGGCTATCGTCAACAATCTCTCCGGCCTCGTTGCGATATTTGGTTACCACTGCCTCAAAATGGGTTCTGGCGCTGTTGGGTAAGGCAACGCTGCAAATATCGGCGCGTAGATAATTAATGATTTGGGTGCAAAGGATTTGATAAATGCGCTGGAGATTAATGGTTTCGGATAGTTGCCGGCTGGCTTCAAACAAAATAGACAATTCTCGGGTGCGCGCCCGGGTTTGTTGGAGTAAATGCGAGTTCTGAATCGCCAGGGCTACCTGAGAACTGGCCTCCTCAAGGAGATCGAGGTCGTCTTCCGACCACTCTGTGTCATCAGGAACATCCTCTATTCCCAGCACACCAATGGTTTGGCCGTGAAGTTTAATGGGGGCAACCAGTTCTCTGCGGTTGACTTCTTTAATTACCCTAACTTTATCTTGTGTTTCAGTGAGGGCCAATTTGGCGGCAGGAGACATTTGCTCAGTTCGGGTTACGGCCTGGCCATCATATTGATAGCCCAGCAATGGTTTAGCATCTCCTGCCAGCGAGTGTTTACTCAAATCCTCTTGACGCTGTAAGTTGTAGAGAATTTTAATCTCTTGCAGATCGTTTTCCAGTTGTTGGACGGTTTGCGTATTTTTTATAGCCAAGGCCAGGAGACCGGCCACGCTAGATAAAAAACCTATCTCAACTTGGTCAAAATTATCTGGCTTATCGCTTTGCCATCTCAAAACGCCAAACATTTCTTGCTGGGGCGGTTGCCCATAAAGGAGGGGAATAGCTACCTCCGACTTGATCTGGACGTTTGTTTCGTGACTATGGTGGGTGTATGGCCCCTGGTGAAGGTCGGGAAGGTAAATCGGCTCTCGGGTGCGGGCCGTATCGCTGATAATATTGCTTTCTTCAATCGAAAAGATGTCCTGGTTTTGGGTGGCGGGTTTGGTACCGGAACCGAGTTCCAGGTAAAGCCACACCTCGTTGCCGGTGGGAGATAGCCGGTAAATCTGGGCGGCAGTATAATCAAGGTTTTGCAGGATATGTTCCAGAGCCGCCTGAAGGGTAGTTTCGGCCTGAGTCTTAGAACCAATGATCCGATTGATCTCTTCAATAAGCTCTAGTTGGCGGGCATATTTTTGGGCAAGCGCTTTGTATCCTCTGCCCGGCTTGTTGGCCTTTGGCGTTTTTGACTTGCTCATGCTATTTCCTCTCTAAAATCCCCGGTAACGCCTTGCTGATTACGACTGTGGAGGAGGCGTTAAATGGATGTAAGTCCGCCTTCCTCCAAGCGCATCGCCAATTTCTTTGACCGTGGTTTGTAAGATGGTATCCAGATCGGTGGAGGCCCTGACTTTAGTGGTAATTTCTTTTATCAGAGCCTCGTGTTGAATTGCCTGTTGGCTGGCCTCGTAACGTTTGACGTTTTCCAACGCCAGGGCGGTCTGATCGATGAAGGCTCTCAGTAATCTAACCTGGGATTCATCGACAGTTGCCTCGATGTTCTGGTTGAAGCCAACTTCAACCAGACCTATGTTCTCCCGTCGCAACGTAATGGGCGTGAAGATTCTCAGCCCCCATTCGGCATGGTGTTCGCTTTCGTAGATAGCGCGATCAAAACGGTCGTCCCAGCCGGTAATAATTTCGGTGTGGCCGGTTCGGATGGTATCGGCCATGATGTCTTTACTATCCAGAGCTTGATTGCATTTTTTGAGATGGCTATCGGTAATCCCCACCCCGGCAACTGCCTTGATCCGTTGCCGGTCTTTGTCAACCAGGGAGAAAATGACAAAATCAAACCCCATCACTTTGGTACAGGTTTGGAAGAAAATGTCCAGAATTTCATCAAAGTCCAGGGTGCCCGAAAGCGCCCGGCTAAGTTGTTGCAGGGCGATGGTTTCCTGTAACAAACCCTCTACCTCACTCACAATGCCAGATTCACGAGTTTGAATGAAACTTTGCCATACGGTTTGGTGGTAGGCGTCGATAACATCAAGCGCCGGCAGGCGTAGATTTTCCGGCAGGTGAGTCAGGCAGAACTTACGGGCTGTCTGGCTCAAACGTAACAGGGTTTCCTCTCCCAAACCTTCCTGGCTTATTTGCCTGCCGCGTTCCGACGCTTTGGCTTTATCCGGCTGCCCCACATAGGCCAAGGTGGTTCTGACCTCTTCTGCGGCCATGCGTTTCAGATCGTCGGTGGGGATCAGATCGCGGTTGGCCGAAGCAGTTTCCAGCAAAACCTGGTGAAATAGCTCCGCAAGGTCGGTGGTGTGTTGGGATAATTGCTTGTGAATTTGGCTCGATTCTCTCAGTTTGCTCATAGCTGTTGCACTTATGGTCAGTGTTGGATTTTTTCTGGTTTACGGGTCTGGTCGGGGCTGGGATCAACTTGAGTTTCTGAAGAGGGCGGGCTGACACCCAAGACAACACCTCCCCGCGATGCTCCCAGCACTTTGCCAAGTTCCATAATGGTTGTCTTTAGAATATCGTCCACATTGGTGGTGCTTCTGATTTTGCTGGAAATCTCGCGGATAATTTCCTCGCGTCGGGCGCGACGTTGAGAAGCTTCTAATAAGCGCAGGTTTTCCAGGGCCACCACCATTTGCTGGACAACCGTATTGTAAAATCTGATTTGTTGTCTGGAAAAGGTTCTGTTTCTATTCTTATAGGCAACTAATAAGAAGCCCAACCGGCTTTGGTAGGTAGAAAGCGGCAGCACCAACACGCATCTGATCCGGATGAGTTTGAGTGACTGGCGGACCCGCTCGGTAAGACGGGGGTCGGTGTCGATATCTTCGATGAGCAAAGCCTCGTGAAGTGGAACCAGTTGCTCCATCACCAAATCGCTGGCCTTAAAACGGGTACCATTGGGGAAAATGGGATTGCCGGTAATGGTCCAAATGCCTTTTTGTTCGATAGCAGATTCGGCATCGGGATTGTTGGGGTCTTCGATGTACATATAGATGGCGCTGGAATCAATGCCAGAGCGCGAGATGGCCTCCATCGCCACCCGGTAAACACTTTCTTCGTCACGGGCAGAAAGTAATTCCTGAGAGATTTGATAAAGGGTTTCGGTTTCAGCCAGGGCCGCCTGGGTTTGGGTAAAGAAGCGTGCATTTTGAATGGCGTTGGCTACCTGGTCGGCCATGGTTTGCAGCAAAATGATGTCCTCATCGGAGAAGGCGCCGCGTTCTACACTTTGCACGGTCAGCGCCCCAATCACCTCCTCGCGGCTAATCAAGGGTAAGGCCATTTCGGAGTGGGTGTCGGGCAGATAGGGATTTTGAAAGTGAACTGCATCGGCCCCCACGTCTAAGGCAATCCGGGCCTGTCGGTTTTTCACGCTCCAGCCAATCATCGACCCGCCGCCAATTTTTAGCTTGTGACCGGCCTCTACCTGCAACCGGCCCGCTTCGCCGGTGCCAGCCTGAAGCACGGCGTATTCACCGGCCTCATCAAGCAGAAAGAGACCCACGTAGTAAAAGGAGAAACTATCTCGGATTAGATTAACCGAGGCTTTAATCAGGTCATCGACATCCAAGATTGAGGTGGCCGCTCGGGAAACGTCGGCGGCGGTTTTTAGCAGGGTAGAACGATATTCAGCCGCCTGGTACAGGCGAATATTCTCGATGGTGTTGGCTGCTTGCAGGGCAATGGAATCCAACAACGAGATATTTTCTTCCTTAAAACGACGAGTGGGTTTGTTATCGTAAATCTCCAGGAAGGCAATAACCTCATTGCGCAGCAATACCGGCACAATAATCAGCGCCGTGAGGTTGTTTTCGATTAAATAATTATATTCGGGGCTGTTGGTATCGGGCGCGTTACTATCGGCATACCACATCAACTCCTGTTTGGTGGTCATCACCCGGTTGAGAAAAGCCGAGTCTGCAAAACCAATGTGCTCCGACCGATGCTGTTTGATCGAGGGGGTAGCATTTTTCTTGACAAAATCACTGATGATATGCAGACTGTTTTCTTCAATCAAGGTCAGGGCACATTCGGCCACCAAAAGGGCGGTAGCGGTTTCTTCCACCAGATTGTCGGTGGCTTCCTGTAGATCGAGTGTGGCTCCCAATTTGGTGCCGATGCCATAAAGGGTGGCCTGTTCCAGCAAACGGCGTTGTGTTTGCTCAAAGAGTTGGGCATTCTGGATGGCGGCGGTCACCTGATCGGCCATAATCTGTAAAATTTCGATGTCCTCGTTGGTGAAAGCGTTGGCTGCCTCACTTTGCACATCGAGCGCGCCCATCACCGTGCCCCGAGAAATCAGGGGCAGCGCCATTTCCGAGCGCGTATTGGGCAGCAGTGGGTTGTTAAAGTGGACTGCATCCTCACCCACGTCGAGAGCAATCCGCGGTTTGGCTCTGCCAGTAACATAGCCCACAATTGATTTACCACCCACCTGCAACTGGTGAGGGCGCTCAACCATAATCTTGCCGACTTCACCCGTTGAGGCTCGCACCACGGCCCAATCGCCGGCCTCGTTGAGCAGGAAGATGGAAACGTGATAAAAGCCAAACCGGTCTCGAATCAGATCAACGGTACCTTTCAAGATTTCGTTCAGATCGATCATCCCGGAAACCGACTCGCCCACCTCGGCTACCGCCTTGAGCTGTTCGGCGCGACGTTCGGTTTCCTGAAGCAGACGGCGGTTCTGAATGGTAATGGCAATCTGGTCGGCCATAGCACGGGCCAGGTCAATCTCGCGTTGCGAAAATTCCCGGAGTTCTTTAACCGAATCGGCCCCAATCCAGCCGACGGTTTCACCCTGAATGATCAACGGCGCTTCAAGCAGGCTTTTGGGTTTTGTCGCCGGGTTGAAACTGCGAAAGTCTCGCATGCGGGGATCGTTGGCCACATCGTAACTGGTAAACGGCTGGCCGGAGAGCAGGAGTTCCTGATAGACGACGCCTTCGGCAATGGGGAAGCGTAGCCCCTCAATATCCTGCACCTGACTATTTTGCACATACACCATCAACTGGCCGAATTTTTTGTCGGGGGTAAGCAAGGTAATGCCGCCCTGGTCCAGGCCGAGGCTGTAAAGGAATTCAACCAGTGACTCTTCTAGCACCTCCTGAATATTGGTTGCCCCAGCCAGGACCCGTCCGGCCCGATAGAGAAGCTGAGTTTCCGCCAGGGCTGTTTCAGAACGCTGAATCTGGCGTGCGTTTTCAATAGCAATGGTGGTTTGGTTGCACAGAGTGCGATACATGGCCAGTTCGCGCTCGTTAAAGTTGTAGGGCGTGCGATGTTCGATAGAGATGAAACCAATCACCCGACCCCGCGCAACCAGAGGGTTGATTGCCATGCTCTGCGCGCCAAACTCCGATAAAAATTCTCGCTCTTTTTTCTTCAAACGCTTGTCGGTAGCAACGTTGTCAATCACCAGTGTCTCTTGAGTTTTGGTGATTTCTTCAAGAGTGGGGTAATCGGACAAGGAAAAGCGGCGGCCGATGCTCTCGTCGCCGTTAGCGGTGTCTGTGTCATTCACAAATACAATCTCGGTGGGCTTGGTTGCATTTGTATCAAGCTCATCGCACATATAGAGGGCGCAGCGCTCTACCCCCGCCGCCATAATGCTCTTGACCAGGGCCGCGTAAACATCGTTGATATTCATGGCGGCGGCAAGCTGGCGGCTGATGTCGAGCATCAGGTGAGTTTCTTGCAAGCTGTGTTGAATGTCATTCACCAGCATGGCGTTTTCCAGTGCCACGGCTATTTGCGAGGCCAGGGTACCCAGGCGGGTCAAGTCTTGTTCGTTAAAATGGTTGGGTTCGGGGTGAACAAAGGAGATAGCCCCCCGGAGTTGGTCGCGGCCAACGCGAATGGGCGAGCAGATAATCGACCGAACGGAAACGATCTGGTCGGGATATTCAATTTGGAGCCAGCGATCGTCGGTATGGGTGTCGGAAATAAGGGCCGATTTATCGTTTTTTAGCACCCAGGCTTCTAGACCCTGGGCCAGAATTTCACGAACCACGGTTTGTCGTTCCGGATCCGAAAGGTCGTTCCGTTCGGGGTAAGTGCTTTTAAAGTAAACTTCGCCGGTATCGGCTAACAGGTGAATTTCGCCGGATGTAGCTCCCAGGCGATCGGCAAAGCTCACGGCGGTAGTGGTGATGGCGTCAAAGTCAATGGCTTTGCTCAGCGCGTTACTAATCTCGTAAAGCAAACTGTTCTTGTCTCGCTCGGTGACCGTTTCGGCGTAGAGTTGTCCTTTGTCAATGGCCGAGGCGATCTGATCGGCCAGGTTTTGCAGGCCGGTTACATCATCCGGCGCAAAGGTAGCGCCTTTGGTGCTTTGGACGTGCAGAGTGCCCACCAAACGATCTTTGGCGATGAGGGGCAGCGCCATTTCCAAATGGCGTCCGGCCAGGGGCGGCGGTGGGGTATGATGGTAACTGCTATCCTGCCCATTGCCGCTTTTTTGGGTGTGAAAATAGTAAAAGCAAGATTGGCGGGTTTTGCTGATCCAACCCACAATCGACTGATCGTCAACCGGCAGGCGATAACCTTCGCGTTGCATAGCCCGCGCTCTTTTGCCGGCGGCCGCTTGCAGTACTGCCCATTGCGCCGAGTTGTCAATTAAATAGATGGCTACCTGATAAAATCCAAAATCCTCTTTGATAATGTCTACAATTTGTCGGTTGAGGATTTCAATATCTAGGGTGGAGGCAATAGCTTTGCTGATTTGCGCGCTGGTTTCCAGATGTTTAGCCAAACGCTGACTCTGGCGGTTGGTTTCAGCCAAAGTCTGCTCTAAATCGGCAACATGTGCTTGCAATTGGTCGACTGACTGGTGCGGCTGTCTACTCATCATATTTCTCAATTCTAAATTGACCAGCTTAATTTTTTAACCTGCACAATACGAGGTGTCGACGATGGGGTAGTTTGTCTGCCAACAGACTGCCCTGCCGGTCTGCCCTACACCTCGTGGTTAGCGGGGAATTATTGCCTGGCCTAATATCCCAGGTCCCAGACATTATTTCCCTGCAAGATTTCGATGATTTGATCAGGGAATTTGTCAGGATCAATGGGCTTGCCCAAAAATCCATCAAATCCGGCTTTTTTGGCCTTGTCCATACTGGCTGGATTGGAGTCGGCAGTGACAGCTACAATGCGCGTATCGGTAAAGCGGGGGTCGCTGCGGAGTTTGGTCAGAGCTTCGTAACCGTCTTGGTAAGGCAAGTGCAGGTCCATCAGCACCAGGTCGACCTGAGGCATGGTGTCGGCAAACTCTAACACCTGCCAGCCGGAGGCTTTCCACTCATAGCGGCGCACGCCAATAAAAGCCAGCAGGCGAGCGATGAGAACCAGGTTTTGTAGATTGTCTTCTACCACCAATACATAGGCATCTTTGGGGTCGATCTGCTTCTTCTTCGTTTGGGTCATTACATCTGTCATCATGATGCACCTTTCAAAAAGCTTTCTATTTGGTCTGGAAGTTCATCAACGTCAATAGGTTTGGAGATATAGCCATCACAACCTGCGCCAAAAACGTTGTCGCGGTCTTTCTGCATTACATTCGCCGTCATGGCGACAACGGGAATATGGGCAGTAGCTGCCTGTTTTTTGAGGCTATTGGTAATTTCATAGCCATCGATGTCTGGCAGGTTGATGTCGGTAATAATAATGTCGGGGAGGTTTTGGAAGGCTTTGGCCAGACCTTCGGTGCCGTTTGCGGCTTGAATCACCTCGTATCCTTCAATTTCCAGGACTCGTTTGACCAGGATCATGTTATCGGGATTGTCTTCTATGTATAGGACTCTCGCTTTGCTCATTATGGAGCAATCTCCTCTTCACAAAAGGTTTTTTTACAATTGAAGCTCATCTGGATTTTGTTGGGTTACAAGTTTCTGTTCTTTGGCTCTTGCCAGGGTATTTTTGGCAGTCAGAACATCGGTGATAATGGTCTGCAATTTTGCAGTGGGGAAAGGTTTGGTTAAATAGCCGTCTACATGGAGACGTTTGGCTTCATCCTGTACCTCCGGGGAGCCAAAAGCGGTCATGAGAATAATGTTGATATTGGGGTGTAAGGAGCGAGCCACTTCTACCAAGGTAAATCCACTGATGCCAGGCATTTTCAAATCGGTCACCAGTACATCGTAGCGGTTGTAGGTAAGTTTGGTCAAGGCTTCTTCGCCGGAGGCGGCGTCGTCAACCAGACACTCGATGCCGGATTCCTGCAACCCTTGTTTGAGGAAAAATAGAAGGGTCGACTCGTCGTCAACAATTAAAACCCGCTTTGGCCGGTGGTACTGGTCTAGCATTATCACACTCCTTGGGCAGGCCGAGATATGGTTACCGGCCCTGATTTTAATATAACACAAAATGCCTTTACCAGTGGTTACAGGTTGGTTACAGTTATGTGATTTTTGGGCGATGAAATCTGGTTAACTATCCCGTCATCATCAAATATCGGCCTCCGGCCACCGTGGTGATATAGCGGGGGTTGGCCGGATCAACTTCCAACTTATGGCGCAGGCGGTGAACATGCACCCGGGCAATGGCGCGAGCGTCGGCCTCGGTGGCTTCGTAACCGCGCACCTGTTTGATGAGGGTAATCGAGTCAATTGCAGTGTCGGGGTTGGCCATCAGCGTGGCCAAAATGTCAAACTCGGTGGGGGTCAGGTTGATAATCTCGCCGTTACGGCTCACCTGACGACTGGCCAGGTTCAGTTTCAGGTCTTTGATCTCTAAAACACTTTGCGCCTCTTCGCGGTGCAGGGTGGGCGGCTCGACGGATTGGCGAGCAATGCCGTCGGCCACGCTGGCCAGTAGTTCAGTGGTGCGGCAGGGTTTAATGAGGTAATCGTGGGCGCCCTGGCGCAAGGCTTCGATGGATGAGTCCAGCGTGGCGTAGCCGGTCAGAATAATTACGCTGGTTTTGGGAGACACCTGGCGCAAATGGCGCATGATGTCGAGGCCATGCATATCCGTCAGGTGCAAATCAACCAGAGCAACATCAAACTGGTATTTTTCAATCAGGCGGAGGGCGATCTGTCCGTCGGCGGCCTCGCTAACTCGATAGCCCTGATCCTGAAGATTAAGGCGCAGAAAGTGGCGCAGGGTATCTTCATCGTCTACAACTAAAATGTGATGGGTCACAATGTTCCCTCCTCTCGCCGGATTGGCAGGGTGATAATGAAACGGGTTCCCCGGCCTTCCTCGCTGTCGATATCGATGGCGCCCTGGTGTTCCTCAATCACCCGGTGAGCCACGGTCAGCCCCAGGCCTGTGCCTCTGGCTTTGGTGGTGAAGAAAGGTTCAAATATTTTCTGACGGGTTTCGGCAGAAATTCCCGGTCCCGTGTCCGCAATAATGATAACCACTTCCTCCGCTCCGGTCTTCAGGCTGGTTTGCACCGAGAGGTGGCGTGTCTCGGCGTTCTGACCACTGCTTCGCATCGCCTGGGTGGCATTGATAATAAGATTGGTAAATACCTGTTCCAGGCGTTGGCGGTCAACCTTGAACGATGGTAATTGGGGTTCAAAAGAGGTAGACACGGTTACCAGACTTCCCTGAATATGGGGCTGGCAGCGTTGAAGTACGCTCTCGATGATGTCTGACAGATTCTCCTGGGATAAGCTCAGTTGGAAGGGACGGGCCACAAACAGGATGTCTTCCAGAATACGGTTGACGCGTTGAATTTCGTCCTGGATCATGGCTGCCCCACCTGCCTCGGGCGAGTTCTTATCCATTTTTGAGGCCAGATACTCTACCCCGGCGGCAATGCTGGCCACGGGGTTACGGATTTCATGCGCCACCACCGCCGACATTTGACCCAGCGCCGCCAGCCTGTCCAACCGCCGCCGTTCGGCTTCCAGAGCTTTCCGCTCACTCAAATCCTCCAGCACGCCCACCGCGCCGGCCGGTTGTTCGTTGCCATGTTCGTCACTGGCAGCCAGCAACGCCGTGTTGACTGAAATGGCCAATAGCCCGCCCTCTTTGCGCGGGATTGTTATTTCCTGGTGGGTCTGGGCCTGACCGGTGGTTAAGGTTTGGCGCAGCACGTTGAATAATTGGTCGGCGTTATCAATAGCCTTTGACAGAGACCGGCGCAGCACTTTATCCGGTTGACATTCCAGCATCATGGCCGCTGCCGGATTTAAGGCCGTAATGCAGCAATCCTGATCAATCGCAATGAGACCATTGGTCATATTTTGAATGATGTCTTCATTGAAAGCGTGCAGAGTTTTGGTTTGGTTAAACAACTGCACGTTTTCAAAAATAATGGCTAATTGCCCCGCCAACACCGATAACAAATCCAGGCTGATCTGGTCAAACGGGCTGGCCCGTCCTTCGGCCCCAATTTCGGCGGTGAGAACGCCCACCACTTCTCCCTTGACCACCATGGGGAGTAAGGCTCCCACAATGTTGGCCTGACCGTCGATATTGTCTATCAAAGAACCATCTGCCAAGACCCAGATTGGGAAAGCCCGGGCCAACACTTGTTGAATGGCTTCCGGCGGCAGGCGTGAAGCTTGTAACTCGTTGGCGGGTACAACGGCCATTTCCATCAACTCGTTGATGGTGGTTGTGTTTTCTGCCGAAAACGCCGGAGATGAGTGCGGGTGGCTCAGCCAGGTGAGCCGAGCTGCTCCGGTTTCTCGCCGGGCAATTTCCAATACCCGGCGGGTCAGCGAGGCTTCGCCGCCGGATACCTGTAGAATCTGGTTGATTTCCAGTAAGGGTAACAATGTTTGCAGGCGCAGGCTGTCTCGTAAGAGCGTTCGACGGGCCAGGCTGTCTTGAATAGTTGCCACCAAATCCTCGGTTTCAAAGGGTTTCATGAGAAATCCCTGCGCGCCCAGATGGATCGCTTTGATGGCGTCTTCCATGGTGCCGTAGCCGGTAATTAAAACTACGGTTAGATGGGGATCGATCTCTTTGGCAATTTTGAGCAACTCTAACCCGCTTACTTTGGGCATCCGGATATCGGTCAGTAGCAGGTCAAATGTTTCCTGTTTGAGTAATTCCGGCACCGAGGCGCTATCGGTTCTGCCGGTTACGGAAAATCCTCGTCGCTGCAAAATACGAACACAGGAGTTGACCACTCCTTTTTCATCATCAACAACCAGAATTCTCTCATTTGCCACAGTGATGTCCTTGGTTATCCTTCACCCGGCGGCGCTACACCGGATAAAGTCAGGATAAAGGTTGTGCCCTTTCCCGGGGTACTGGTTACACTAATGTCGCCCCCGTGTTTCTGAACAATGCCATAACTGATCGACAAACCCAGGCCCGTGCCCTGACCAACCTCTTTGGTAGTGAAGAAGGGATCGAAAATCTTGTCCAGATGCTCCGGCTGAATTCCGTGGCCGGTATCACTGATTTCACAGCGAACAATGGGCCTGGGGGGTGGCTCTTTTTTGTTTCCCCCGTGAGTAGGTTGAGAATCGTCGGAAACCAGCGAGGTGGTCACGGTGAGAATGGCCGGCCTGTCTTCGTTTTCCTGCATGGCTTGCACGGCATTGTTCAATAGATTGACGATAACCTGTTTCATCTGATTTGTGTCCAGGAATATTTTGGGAAGAGGGGCCAGTTGTTTTTGTAGTTCAATTTTTCGGCTGACACTTTTTGTGTAGACTAACAAGAGGGCTTCGTCAATTAATTGGTTGAAATCGACCAATTGACCCTTTGGTGTGTCGGCCCGGGCAAAGTTGAGCAGGTTGCGGACAATATCACGGGTGCGACGGGCCTCGGCGTGAATCATTTCCAGGTCTTCTCGCCATTCCTGCTTGCCAGTGGGAGTGGAGGTATCCAGCAGTAGATTGGTCAGATTGATAATGGTGGTCAGGGGATTGTTGATTTCGTGAGCCGCGCCTGCGGCCAGCTCGCCTACAGCCGCCAGTTTGGCGCTCTGCACCAATTGATTTTGGGTTTCGGCCAGACGTTGGATCGTATTGGCTTGTTCTTCGTATAGTTGGGCGTTTTCTATGGCCGTTGCCGCCGAGATAGCCAGCGATTGCAAGAGCGCCTGGTCTTCTTTGTTAAATGTGCCATGCTCTTTGTTCATCACCTCTATAGCGCCGATGGTCCGGCCTTTGGTTTTTAAGGGCACGCACAGGATTGATTTGGTGGTGAAGCCACTGTCTCTATCTACTTCAGCCGCAAAACGCGAGTCGGCGTAAGCATCGGGGACAATAACCGCTTCTCCCCGGTCGGCGACCCAACCGGCCAGCCCCTTGCCCAGGGGCATTCGCAGTCCCAAAACCGTTTTGGAACCCTCACCGGAGGCTGCGGCAAACCAGACTTCATGGGTCTTGTCATCGCGCAAAGCCACCGAGGCCGCAGCCACCCCCATGAGGCGGGTGGTATGGTCGGTGACCAGTTTCAGGGTTGTCTTCAGGTCAAGTGAGGAGGTAATGGCCTGACCGATGTCGTAGAGCGACTTCAATTCTCGGATGTGTTGGTTGATTTCATCGTAGAGCCGGGCGTTCTCAATAGCAATGGCCAACTGGTCGGCCAGGGTGTCCAGCGCCGAAACATGATTTTTATCAAACGCGTCTAATTGGATGCTCTGCAAATCTAACACGCCAATGGTTTTAACGCCTAACTTGATGGGCACACAGAGTTCTGACCGTATTTCACGGTGGTTATCGTCGTAGATAAAACGAGGGTCCTGGGCCACATCGTTAGCCAAAATAGTTTTGTTGGTAGCGGCGCACCAGCCGATGAGACCCTGGCGCAGTTTGTGGGTTACCGGCGGGTCTTCCGGCAGGGGGGTCATAAAACTGGGCCGGTCCGAACCAGCTTTGGCCTGCAACTCGACTAACTTGGTGGCCGGGTTGTACAGATGAATGGATACACTGTAAAAATTAAAACTCCGCCAGATGGCCTGAACCACGGTATGGAGCATCACATCCAAATTAAGAATGGAGGTTGCCGCCTGGCTTACCTCGTTAATCAGGGATAACTGCACCGACCGCATTGACTGGTTTTTAAAGAGCATGGCGTTTTCAATGGCCAGACTGATTTGAGTAACGGCTGCTTGCAGGAGGGGAATATCATTATCGGAGAAATGCCCTGGCTGCTTGTGCCCTACCAGGTAAACCCCGCTGGCCTCGACCCGTTCCAGGGCGACGGGCAAAGCCACTACGCTGTGTTCCTGTTCCGGTAGATAGGAGGCGTGAAACCAGCGCGTGTCTTTGGTTGTATTTGACAAAATGGCCACCTGATTATGCCGAAGAACCCATCCTTCTAGACCGTCCTTGAGCAGCCGTTGGGCAAAGTGGAGTCCGGCTGCACCGGTCAATTCTTCTCTGCCCGGTTCGGTGGAACGGTAATAGATTGTTTCATGACCTTCTTGCATCAGTAAGGCGGAAAAATCCGCGTCCAGGTGGGGAGCCAGGGTCAGGATACGCTCAAACAGATCGGTTAAATCTAACCGGCCGCTCAGAGCTTGGGTAATACCAAAAAGAAGGGCCAGGTGTTCGGTGTTGGAGGGGTCAATCCCAAAATCAGGGGACCGGGGAGTCATATACTCCGATAGATGGTCAATCAGTTCGTGGGGCTGTTCGGGATAGGGTACCAGAAACACGTGACGGGCTTCTAACCAGGGAGGCAATGTATCGGCGTTGTTCTCGGTCAGGACGATAATGGTGGGCGCTTTGATGAATTTGCTGGATTTGGGCTGTTCGGCCACCTTATCCGTCATAAATAGTACGTCGATTCTGGAAAGGTACAGTAAGGCCTCATCGGGATTATGGAAGAGCCGGGTCGGATAACCTGCGGTTTTCAGCGCCTCGTTGAGCGCTGCCATCCGCTGTTGCTCTCCATCGATGAGCATGATTTGGGTCGATTTGTCCGCCTGCTTCGATCCAGGAGACCTGGAGCGGATGGAGGCGGATGTAGGTGTTGATTTAGAGGGGGTAGTCGTTTTTGACATCTATCCCTATACTCAGCTATTCCAGACCCAAGGGTGGGCGAACCGCCGGTTCACCTAAAAACCTTTTGGGGTCTTCACGCCGCAAGCAACACAGTGTTTCTTGGCAACCTTTTAACATTCTAACTTCTAAAGTATATCACGGGCCGACCCGAGTGGCAACAGGATTTTTAGACCATTCCCGGATGAGACAGTCCGGCAGGTGAGTGGACTTGCCAATAGAATTTTTGGGGATTCTTCACTCCGCTTCAGCCGCTTCAGCCGCTGCGCTTCCTTCGCTTCCAAGCTTTGTTCAGAATGACATGCGTAAGTCCTGACTCTATTTATCTACTATATATAGTCTTTCCATTTTGATACCTACTATATGCGGAAATAATGTCCTGGTCGGAATTGTATTTTTCCCAAACCTGTGCTAAGATATCTATATGGATATTATGTTAACTTACTGACAGGATGGGTGGGCAAGATGTCGGTAGATGAAATAATTCAGGCAAAAATATATCGACTGCAAGAGTTAAAAAAATACCAATCCTATTATGGTCCTAATACGCCTTACCCTGTGGTGGTCGAAATTAATGAGCTAGAAGCCGAACTACGCCAGTTGTTGGGAACCCAGACCACCCGACCGACCGCGGCGGTTAAGAAGACGGTCAAAAAGCGACGTCGTAACCAACCACCGGCCTGGCAATTCTGGCGGATGTCGCAAGCAACTATGGATGCCGTTGCCACCATTGCCTTTATTGGCCTGGTGTTTTTACTTGGTTCCATCGTTTTTGCGGCGTATATGCAAACCCGGCCCGAGGCAGCTATTGCGGCCTATCCGGCAGATGGTTTTTTTGATGGCCCGCCGCCAACTTTGCGCCCTACCTTTACGCCAACCTCCAGCCCCAATGGTTCAAATTTGCCAGTCGCCGAGGCCGCGCTGGCCGGGGATATCCGGTTGCCGTCTCCCAATCAAGAACCCACGGCAGTGCCAACCCCGGTACCCACGTTGACCCCCAGCGCGATCCCAACCGATACCCCTACGCCACTGCCCACGGATACGGCCGTGCCCACCAATACCCCACCCCCACCGCCAACCTCCACTCCTGCCCCACCGACCCCGACTCCAGAGCCTTCGTTCCCCTTTATGGTGGGGGAGCAAGGCAACCGGATGTTTCAAAAAACAACCTATCACGTGATTAATATCTATGCCGCAGCCGTAACGGCCGACAATGTTCCCATCGGCGGTTTGAAGCTGGTGGGTGACCACGTGCCTTCTGGCGCGCATGCCGAAAGCGGCCCCAGTGTGTGGGATTGGAGCGTGGTGAATTGTCTGGATTGTGATTACATCAAGCAGGGGAACTTAAAATTTGAACCAGGCTCATTCACCGATGGCACCTGGAATGTTTACCTGGCGAATCAAGATGGCGCGCAGCTTTCGCCGGTAGTGCCGTTAAACTACTCCGCCGACCCGGAGCAGTGGGTGTGGGATTTTATCATTTTTAAGAAGAAATAAGGTGTTTTATGGCCGGGGTTGATAACCGGGCCTGGTTATTGCTACGCCGATAAAATGAAACATTAACCGTTTCAAAGCCCATATCGGCGGCTTTGGGCACAATCTCGGTGCCGCCCACAAAGAGAACTCCACCAGTTTTGAGCGCATTGTGAAAGCGGCGGAACAGACTCTCCTTTGCCTCAGGTCGGAAATAAATCACCACATTACGACAAACAATCAGATCAAATTTACCCGCAATTGGGTCGGCCAGGAGATTATGCTGGCGAAACATAACCTGTTGCCGCAATTCATCTTTCACCCAATACTTGTTTTGCTGTATCTCAAAATAGCGTAAGCGCAGGTTAGGCGGCAAGTGAGCCACATCGTCGGTGGTGTAAGGTCCCCCGGCGCGAGCCCATTCCAGGGCGGAATGATCAATATCGGTGGCGAGAATCTGGTGGCGGTAGTCCAAACTGTTGTTTTCGGCCAGAAGCATCGCCAGGGAGTACGCTTCTTGACCTCTGGAGCAACCCGCGCTCCAAACCCGGAGATAGGGCTGCGTGCGGAGTAGTTGTGGCAAAATAGAAATTTGCAGAAATCTATATTTTGCCGGGTCTCGGAAAAAAGAGGAGACATTAATGGTGAGGTAATCTTTAAACTTGGTTAATTCGACCGGATCAACCTGAATGGCCCGAAAAAATTTGGGCCAGTTGGGATATCCAGATCGGGCTAGATAGGCCTTCAGACGGCGTTGCATTTGTGGTGTTTTGTAGCAATTCAGATCAACGCCTACCAGTTTCCTGACCTGACATTTGATGTAGTTATATTCCACGTTTTCCATGATTCATCAATTCCAGTAAGGCAGGGGCTATTTGAGGTAAGGGAACTATCCGGTCGGCCAGACCAGCCCTGACCACGCTGCCCGGCATTCCGTACACAACACTGGTTGATTCGTGTTCGGCAATTATCTGGCCTCCCGCTACTTTAATTGCTCTGGCTCCTTCAGTACCGTCCTGACCCATCCCGGTCAAAATCACGCCAATCACGTTGGCGCCGTGGTATTCAGCCGCAGCTTCCATGGTGACATCGGCAGCGGGACGAACATGGTGACGTCGTGGCCCCTGATCCAGAGCAATTTGCCGGAAACCCTTAAAGCGTATATGAAAATTTCCTGGTGCCAGCAGAACCAGCCCGCGAGCCAGACGGTCGCCGTCTGCCGCCTCTTGCACCACCAGCGCCGACTTTTCATTGAGACGCTGGGCCAGCGACCGGGTAAAGTGGGGGGGCATGTGCTGCACAATTAAAACTGAAGCCGATAGATCACCGGGCAGGGCGGACAAAAGCACCTGAAGGGCGCGAGGTCCGCCGGTAGACGCGCCAATTACAATCAACGTATCCTCTTTTTGCAGTGGCCGTGGGCCGCGTTTGGTTGGCGTTAAGAGTGGCGCTGTTTTGGAGGCGCGTAAGGGCGCCGGACGAGAACCGGCGGCGGTTTTTACCTTGTCGATTAGCTCCTGGGAAACCGTGTGGATGTCGGTTTTGGCATCCGGTTTGGGTACAAAATCAACGGCGCCGCGCATGAGGGCGCGAATGGTGGTTTGGGCCCCATGTTGAGTTAAGGCGCTGAGCATCACCACCGGCGTGGGGCATTCGGCCATAATGCGTTTCAGGGCCGTCAAACCGTCCATACGGGGCATTTCCACATCAAGGATTACAACCTCGGGTTTGAGGGCCGGTATTTGGGTTAGTGCCTCAAGTCCATCGCGGGCATAACCTACAATCTCGATATCCGGATCGGCCGCCAGGAATTTGCCCACAGCGTAACGAATAAAGGCCGAATCATCAACAATCAAAACGCCAATGGACGCACTCATAGGAATGAAACTCGCGCCAGTACTTTTTGGAGCGACTTGATAACTTTGTCGGGGTCATAAGGCTTCACCAGAAAATCCTTGGCCCCGGCTTTCATCGCCTCTAATACCATGGCTTGTTGTCCCAAGGCGGTCAGAATAATCACTCGGGCCTGGGCGTCGTCGGCCATGATTTCTTTTAATGCCGTCAAACCGTCTTTCCGGGGCATGGTGATATCCATCAACACGGCATCGGGTTTAGTCGAGCGATAGATTTCTACCGCCTCTTCCCCATCCTCGGCTTCAACAACTTTGTAGCCTTGTTCGGTAAGCAATTCTCTTATTCGCATCCGCATAAAGCGGGCATCGTCTACCACCAGAATGGTTTTTGTCATTTAGGGTTCCCTCCTGAAGAGTCGTTATGGTTCATTAAAATTATTAGCCGGGCTGTCAGCCGGTCAATTTTGGCTCCCAACGCTGCCAGTAGTTCAATCAATAGGGGCATCTCCTATTCTGGTGGCCAGAACCGCGGGATCAGGTAACACCCAGAATTGAATCGCCAGGTCGCTTTCAGGATTCAAAAAATTTGTTTCAATAACCAAGCGTTCGTTGGTTGTCGTTTCTGCCGACATTACCACGGCTTCAAATACAGTGGCCAACATATCCACCATGATGGCTGGCGGCGATAGACGTAATGGTGTATTGGTAAATTCGGATACAGCATTGAGAAAAGAAGACAGGGTCAGATTGCCAAATTCGCCCAGAGCCGAACATTCCAGTTCGCCCAGTTTGGTGGTGGTGCCGGGTCGCACTTCCAGCAGCCAGTCGACCAGATACATTGCATCGGCCGGCGAGAGAATCAGAATAGCCTCTCCCGCCAAATCATCGCCGATAATGAGATAAATGCCGACCGTTTCGGCTTCGGAATTGTCGGCGTACGCGGTCAGGTAACTGATGGGAAGCGTTTGGATGCGCAAGTCTTTGATTTCAAAGGGGTGATCCACCATCTCGGCCAGGTTGTGTGCGGCGTGTCGCATGGCCATGTGTAACATTCCCTCGGGTGAAGCGCTACTGATTACTTTGGCCCAGAGTTCTGTATGCTGTTGGGTGGGTGGGTGATGGTTCATTTTTCTACTCGCTTTGGCGGTGTTCTTTGGGCGCGTAGCACTGTGTTAATCAAACCCGGTACATCAACAATGAGGGCAATCCGGCCGTCGCCCAGAATTGTTGCCCCCGATAATCCTGAGATGGGACCAATGAGGGGACTGAGCGACTTGACTACAATCTCTTGCTGGCCGATGATCCTGTCCACGATTAAACCGACCTGATATTTGCCCCAGTTAACCAGCACCACGCTGGGTTTCGCCACGGTTGAGGGCGTAGCGGTCAAACGGGACTGGCTGAAAATTTCGTGCAAATCCAGCAGCGGCAGCGTTGACTCTTGCCACTCCAAAACGGATTTGCCTTTGACCGTGTGAATGGCGGCCTCGGCCACATACATGGCTCCATTGATACTGGTGACCGGGATGGCGTATAGCGTATGGCGCACCATCACCAGCATGGTTTGAATCAGGGCCAGAGTCAGGGGTAAGGTCAGTTGAAAGGTTGTCCCCTGTCCGAGGGTGCTGGTGACGACCACCGAACCGCTGAGCCGTTCGATATTGGTGCGGACCACATCCAGCCCCACGCCGCGTCCCGACACCCCGGTAACCTCGGCGGCAGTAGATAGGTTGGGTTGAAAAATGAGGTCAACAATTTCGTCTGTTGTAAGTTGGACGGCTTCTTCCGGGGCCAGCAGTTTATGTTTGATTGCGGCCTGCCGTATTTTTTCCGGGTCAATGCCCTGGCCATCGTCGGCTACCGTAACCACAATTTGCCCTCCCACCGCGGCGGCAGTGAGCCGGACCACGCCGGTGGGAGACTTGCCCGCCGCTTGCCGGACTTCCGGTGTTTCCAGTCCGTGGTCAACGGCGTTACGCAGCAGGTGGATAAGCGGGTCGCCGATGGCTTCGATGATGGCCCGATCCAGTTCGGTAGCCTCGCCTTCAATCACCAAGTTAACCTGCTTACCTGCGGTCCGGGCCACATCCCGCACCAGGCGCGGAAATTTGTTGAACAACGAGGCGATAGGCAACATTCTGGCCCGCATCACTTCGTCCTGTAACTGGTCAACTACGTGGCTGAAATGTGGCGCCAATTCGCTCAGTGCGCCCACGTTGCCATCTTTGCCATATTGGGTGCGTAGCATATCTTCAATTTGCAGTAGGCGGGTGCGATTGGTGACCAGTTCGCCTACCAGGTTCATCAGCGTGTCGAGTCGTTCAATACTGATGCGCACTGTTTTGTCAGGAGCGGCTTCGGGGCCAGATTCTGCGCTCCGGCCATCACCAGAGGTTTCGCCGGGTAAGGTTTGCTCTGTTGGGAGATAAGGTTTGAGGCGAGATTTGGCTAAATCGTCAATTTCATCCAGGAGTTGCTCAATCTTATCAGGTTCAGTCGAGGTGGTCACAATGAGCCACAGGTGTTCATCTCCTTCAGCTATATTGGCCAGTTCCGGCCGTTGGACGACAATTTTCCCTACCTCCATCAGGGCAATGGTTGCCTGGTAGAGGCGGGCTGCCGGCGCATAAGCCTCTGGGATCGTGGCTATCTCAATCTCCAAGAGGTTTTGCCCCGATTCGTTCATCTCATTGAGCAGAGCTACCTGCTCCGGCGTTAACCGGCGTTGGTCTGAGGGTAAATTTGCCGGGGTTTGTTTCTGTTTGCCTTTACCTGTTTGTAGTGCGTCAAGCCG
The DNA here is from genome assembly GCA_016926805.1 of Anaerolineae bacterium. Taxonomy (GTDB): domain Bacteria; phylum Chloroflexota; class Anaerolineae; order 4572-78; family J111; genus JAFGNV01. The sequence goes on along the minus strand of JAFGNV010000017.1, from coordinate 48,010 downwards.
GGCCTGCAATGCCTCAACCTTGGCTCCGCTGGGGCGCCGGGTTACAATTTCGTCACGCAGGGCTTTCAGAATGTCAATGGAGGCCAGGAGTTCATCGATGATGGCCTGGGTGGGGGATAATGTTCCGGCACGCATTTCATCAAAGAGCGTTTCCATCGTATGGGTCAGGTCGGCCATTGGCTGATGTCCCACCGTTCCGGCAAAAGCTTTGAGGGTGTGGGCAGCCCGAAACACAGAATTGAGGGTTTCGGGATCGCTCTTTTTCTCCAAACGTAAAAGACCGCTCTCCATTGCCTGCAATCGTTCGTTGACATCTTCCAGGAACATCTCCAACTCGTCGATGGCGATGTCAAATGTTAAAACAGGTTTTGGTTTTCTGGCCATGGTCCATCCTTTGATAATGGAATCACAAAGTTAGCTTTGTGATTTCATCAGTCATCATTTAACCACTACCATAATCCGCGTTACTTTTGAATCTGAAATTGAGCCGTGGCCTCGCGCAACTCTTCGGCCAGGGCGGCCAGTTCCTCTGCCGAGGCCACCACCTCTTCAATTTGGGCCGACATCTCTTCGGCGGAGGCGCTCACTTCTTCGGTAGAAGCATTGTTTTCTTCGGCCACACTGGCCACACCTTCCATGGCGGTGGTGATTTCCTGGCTGTTGCTAGCCATTTGCTCTGCTGAGGCAGTATTCTCTTCCACCACCGCGCTGACCATTCCCACCGAGGTTACCACATCTTCACTTTTTTGCTTGAGTTGGCTCACCGCGGCAGTAATTTTTCCGGCCAGCAAAGCCGCTTCCTCGGCTGTTTGCAAAATATCTTGCAGGGAGTTGGTGGTATCTGTGGCCAGCCGAATGCCGGTTTCAACCTCGGCGGTAGTGTTTTGCATTGCGGCCACCGATTCGTTGATGGCTTCTTGAACGCGTTCAATTAAGGCATCAATATCGCGTGTTGCACCTTTGGAGTCTTCCGAAAGCTTCCGCACCTGATCAGCCACCACCGCAAACCCACGACCATATTCTCCGGCGCGGGCAGCCTCAACGGCGGCATTAAGGGCCAGCATGTCGGTTTTGTCGGCAATATCATCAATGGTTTCCACGATCCGGCCAATTTCTTTGGAGCGGTTGCTCATTTCTTTAATTTTGGTGGCGGTTTCGGCGGTACGGGTGCGGATGTTTTCCATGCCCTGACTCGTTTGTTCCACCGAAGTCACGCCGTGCCGCGCCGCTTGCGTAACCCTGGCATTGCCCCCGTTCACCGCTTCTGCTATTTGGCCCACCTGGTCTATAATCTTGTCCACTTCACCAATCAAATCCGATGTTTGTTGAATACTCTGGGCCTGCTCCTGAGCGCCACGGGCAATGCCGTCGGCGGCTCGAGCCATTTGTTCGACATTCTTGGTAGCTTCGGTTACCGACTGGGTTTGTTGACTGGTGCCCTGGGCAATTTGTTGAATAGTGGCGGACACTTGCTGGCTGGCCTGCCCAGCCTGTTCGGCAGAGATGTTCAATTGCTGGCTGGCATTGGCCACTTGCACTGTACTCTGCTGTACCTGGCCAATCAGGTTGCGTAAATTGGTTACCATTTGTTGGAAGGCGTTGCCCAACGCATCTTTTTGGGATTGGGGGGTAATCTCAACTGTTAAATCGCTGGTGGCGATGCGGCTGGCCGCGGCAGCCATTTGTTGTTGGTAAACAATCATCTGGCTGAAGGCGTGTCCCAGAACATCATGATCAGATTGAGGCGTAATTTTAGCGGTTACATCACCTTGAGCCAGCAGGCTAGCCGCATCGGCCATATTTTTTAAGTAAGCAATCATCCGGGTGGAGGCATTGGCCATATCACCAATTTCGTCCTTGTTTTTGACCGTGATGGCTTGATCAAGATTACCCTCGGCAATACCGGCGGAAACCGCGGCCATTTGTTTGATGGGGGTGACAATTTGCCGCATCATGATGGTAAATAAGCCAATCACCGGGGGCAGCCCAAGCAGCAGGGCAATACCCACCCTGTTCAAGGTGGCACCCTCCTTACCCAGCCAAAACGTCAAAACCGCGCCAATAATAATGCAACCGAGGACAATCATCGAGAGCCGGATGGTAATCCCCTGGCGATAAATCACATACATTGCCAAAAGTACAGCCAGGCTACCTATAATAATGGCGCCCACAAAAAAGAAATACTCAGCATACATTTCCATTTTAATCTGACCTTTCTATGTTCCGGCGCTATAGCCATTGCCTTGCCGACCTAACCCGGCTGTGGCTTTGGCCCGATGATGAACGGGCGGGGTCTTTCTATTACTGACCGGCCGTGCTTTGCTGAGCTGGCCTGAACTCGTCGGTCTCGTTTATGCGGAATTGAGCGGTAGCCGTGCGTAATTGTTCGGCCAGGGTGGCCAATTCTTCCGCCGAGGCCACCACCTCTTCCACCTGAGCCGACATTTCTTCGGCGGAGGCGCTGACCTCTTCGGTTGAAGCGCTATTCTCTTCGGCCACGCTGGCGATACCTTCCATCGAGGTGGTAACTTCTCTTGCATTCGCCGCCATCTCTTCAGCCATGGCCGTATTCTCTTCCACCACCGTACTGACCGCCTCAATAGCGGCTACTACTCCTTCACTCTTCTGTTTGAGTCTGGCTACGGCCTGGTTAATGCCACCAACTTCATTATCCGCCAGCCTGCCGGTACCTTCCATGGCTGCAATAGCTTCGGTAATAGTGATTTGCACGCGCTCAATGAGATTGGCAATATCGCGGGTGGCCTTTTTTGAGTCTTCAGAAAGTTTGCGCACTTGGTCGGCTACCACGGCAAAACCGCGCCCGTATTCACCGGCACGGGCAGCCTCAACGGCAGCATTGAGCGCCAACATATCTGTTTTATCGGCAATTTCGTCGATTGTTTCAATAATACGACCAATTTCCCGGGAACGTGCCCCCATTTCTTTTACCTTTTCCACAGCATCTGCGGTAACTTTCTTGACATTGTCCACAATATCAGCCATTTCGTTAATCAGTTCGGAAGTGGTTTGTACACCCTTGGCCTGTTCCTGGGAACCTTGAGCGACGCCCTCAGTAGCTCGAGCGATGTGCTCAGCATTGCCGGTAGCCTCGGCAACCGCCTGAGTTTGTTGACTGGTGCCATTGGCAATCTGCTGGGTTGTAGCAGCAACCTGTTGGCTGGCCTGTCCTGCCTGCTCCGCCGAAGCGTTCAATTGCTGGCTGGCGCTGGCTACCTGGGCGGCACTCTCCTGTACCTGGCCAATGAGCATACGCAAATTGGCAACCATTTGCCTGAAGGCATTCCCCAGGGCATCCTTTTCGGATTGAGGGGTGATGGCAATGGTTAGATCGTTGTTGGCTATTCGGCTTGCTGCATCGGCCATCTGTTGCAGGTAAGTAATCATCCGAGTAGCCGAATTGGCCATTTCACCGATTTCGTCCCTGTTTTTGATCGTAATGATCTGGCCAAGGTCGCCCCTGGCAATCCCCTCAGTTACGTTGGCCATCTGTTTGATGGGGTTGATAATTTGCCTGATCATTATCAGAAACAGGCCGATAAGAATGGGTACCGCAAAAACAAGGGCTATACTCACCCTGACTAACGTGATGCCCTCTTTACCCAACATAAACGCCATAATTGTGGTAATGGTTACACAGCTCAATAAAATAACGGTCAGGCGCATGGCAATGCCCCTGCGATAAAGCAGGTACATTGTTACCAGAATGATTAACCAGCCCACAACAATTGCACTGCCAAAGATAAAGTAACCCCGAAAATCGATTATCATCTCAATGTACTCCTATCGTTGTAGTTTGAACCCGGAATGATATTTCTTCCCTGTTTGTTCGGTCTAACTAAGGACTGGGGATTAAATAACTTCCTCATACTCGTTCCCAAACTCAGTTTGGGAACGAGAATTTTGGGCAAGTTATTCTGTTTCTCTTCCTAAACTGCCTGAGTGAGGGCTTGTTGTTCGTCCCGCGAGAAGACTCGATCCAGGTCGAGCAAAATAACCAATTTATCTTCTTCCTCACTAACCCGCTCTTCTTGCTCGGCTTTTTTCCTAAATTTGCCAATGCCGCGCAAGTAAGCTGTGTCAACGCTGGCCAGCAGGGGCGAAGGTGGTTCGATATTTTCTTCGGCAATTCGGATCACCTCGGTCACTTTGTCCACTATCAGCCCCACCAGCAGGTCATCCAGTTCGCTGATGACGATGACCTGCTTTTTTTTGCCTTTTTTACCGTTACTTTCAGCATTGTCTGGGGGGGGCGGTTGGGGCAAGCCAAAGCGGGTCCGCAGGTCAACCACCGGGATCACCGAGCCGCGTAAATTAACCACGCCTTCAATGAACATGGGCGCATTGGGCACGGAAACAATGTCTTGCATCGGAATGATGCTTTGCACCTGCTTGACGTTGACCCCGTACGATTCCTTATTTAATTCAAAAACGACCAGTTGCTCTTCCATTTGGCACCTCCGTATGTCTGGCCAAAAAATTAAGTCCCCGGATAATTTCGCTCATCCGTTTTGCTTCGGCCACAATAATTTCCAAATCCATGGCCAGCGAACTCTGCGGGTCAGTTTCCGATAATAACAATCGGCTCCAGCATAGCAGGCCCGCATCGGTTGGTTCAATTCTTTTAAGCTGGCATCAATCAGGAGAGATAGGGCTTCCGTTCCCGGGATGATGGTTTCGGACTGTGCTTCAGTTGGTTCGATAGCGGTGAAGTTTGTGTTTTGGATGGGGATAGGGTTGACTCTTTCACCGGGTTGAGACTTATCCATTTTGCTCTCTATATGCTCAATCTAATCTTGCTCGCCGAAAAAACGGCCTAGCCGCGTCCGTTTTCTTGCTTCATTTGCCGGATCGTTTCCAGGAGAACTGACTCGGCAAAAGCATCTTTGGGAATGTAATCAACAGCGCCGGCATCCAGGCCGCTCATCACATGCTCGGCATGGTCCAGCGTGGTTAGCATCACCACCGGGATGTCCTGGAGGTTGGCGTCGGCCTTGAGCCGTTGACAAACTTCAAACCCGTTGATGTCGGGTAATTCAATGTCGAGCACAATTAAATCGAATGGCCTCTGTTGGGCCGCGGCCAGCCCGCCCAGGCCGGTTTCGGACCAATGAACGTGACAGCCGTTGTTCTCCAGGGCTATTTTTACTTTTTGGGCCTGGGGTGGGCTGTCTTCAACCAGTAGAATTGAGGCCAGGGGAGAAGTTGGGTGATTACTCATCAGGCATACTCCTTTCAGTGTCGCCATTTTATCAGGATGATTTGAACTTTTTGGCCGTCCAGCTCTTCGACAATACTTTCGTCAACCAGTTGACGCGCCCCGGCCAGACATTGACTGGGGATGGGGGTATTAGGGTCTGATTTCGATTGCCCGGGGGCCGGGACGTACTCCCGTTTCACCGCGCAGGCAACCCGAAAGCCTTGCTGTCCGTTTTGGTCGGCGCTGGAGAAGATGATTTCGCCGGGATGCTCGACGTTCCACGAGAGGGCACGGGCCAATTCTGAGGCGGCCAGCGAGATACGCGCCTGGTCGGCGGTGTTAAAGCCCATTTCTTTGGCTATCTTGCGAGCCTGCATCCGGGCCATAACCACGTCCAGGTCACTACTAACGCGAATGGTGTCTACGTTCATATATTTCCCTCAATAAAAATTTACAGCCTGTATCTGGCTACCAGTTGTTCCATTTGCCGGGCCAACTCCGACAAGTCCTGCGCCGCTCTCTCGGCCTGGCGGGTTGAGGCCAAGTTCTGGATGGTGGCCTGGTTGATGTTCTCCATGGCCATCGAAATCTGTTCCATGCCGGTGGTCTGTTGTCGCGCGCTGGCCACAATTTGTTGGGCAGCGCTGGTACTTTCGGTGAGACTCGTGGCCAGTTGGGCAATGGCCTTGCCGGTTTTTTCGATGAGGTGCACGCCGCTATCAACACCTTTGGTGCCCTCTTCGGTAGCCATTACCGCGGTGTTGGTGGCTCGCTGAATTTCACTGAGAATAGCCTTAACCTGGGCCGTAGCCTGTTTGGATTGCTCGGCCAGGTTACGTACCTCAACCGCCACCACGGCAAAACCTTTGCCATGTTCGCCGGCCCGGGCTGCTTCGACCGAGGCATTCAGAGCCAGCAAATTACTTTGCGAGGCAATGTCGTCAACAGTGACCGTGATTTCCCCAATTTTCAGGGTCTGTTCGCTGAGGGCCAGGATATTCTCGGCAATGCCTTCTACCTTTTCTTTGATCTGGTTAATGTTCTGGGTGGTAAGGGCTACCGCTTGCTGCCCTGCCTGGGAGATTTCACTCGTTCGCTGAGCCTGCTCGGCCACGGACTGGGCCTTGATAAAGGATTGTTCAACAATGGTCTTTACCTCATCAATGGTAGTTGAGGTTTGCGAGATAGCCGCCGACTGCTGGTTGGCTCCGGCGGCCTGTTGGGTGGTGGCGGCCAAAATCTCGGCGGCGGTGGCGGTGATATTGGCGTTTGCTTCGCGGATTTGCCGGGTTATCTCACTCAGGCGCTTGACCATGTTGTTTAGCTGATTGCCCAAGATGAGTAAGGGGTCGTTTGGTCCCTGCCCGTTCTCATGCACGGCCAGTTGAATTGACAAATCTCCCTCGGCTACCTGGGTGATGTAATCTACGTACTGGCCGATAACGGATTGCAGGTAATCGTGTAATTCCTGTTCTGCCGCAGCTCGATTTTCGATTTCCAGTTTAGCCAGGGTTAGTTGCTTTGCTCGTTCTTCGGCTTGCAGGTGAGTCAGGTGAGTTTGATGCAATATCGTCTCCTGTCCCAGGATGATATTTCGAATGATGAAGGCGGAGGTCAGCCAGACAATGATACTGAGGAAGGCGGAAATTAGCCAGGCTGTCGTTTCATCCAGAGGGGTGAACCAGTTGGCCTGCCAGGCTTGGATCAACGCCAGATCGAGCGCAATCAAACCAAGACCAATCCCATTTAACCAACGCCCCCTTGTGTCGCCCAAAAGAAGATAACCCAGGATGATAACCAGGAGGTAACCAACGGCCATGGTCATCATTAACTGGGGTACGATAAGGGGGATAACCGCCAGCCCCAGAACGATAGACCCCAGGAGAAATAAGATACCTATTTTGACCTGATTTTTTTGATGGAGCAGCAGGTATAACCCGGCTCCTCCTCCTATCAGGGAGGCAACTATAAATAGACCCAGTAATTGGATATATTGCTGCCAGAATAACCAGGTGGTGAGGGCAGAGATAATGCTGATACCAGCCGCTCCCAAAACGTATTTGCTGGTGGTGAAAGCAAACTGCGCCCGGCGAGCTTGAATCTCGGCCTCTAACTTTATCTTCTCCTCGGGATTGAGGGTTACCGATGGCATGTTTTCCCTCCAGGGCAGAATGCCTGACTGTATTAAAAGACTTTTTATTCTGTAGTTAAGGGGAACTGACGGCGCTGGAAAATCCGTTAGATTCCAATTTACTCATTCCAACCAGATAGCCATTGTCACACAATTACCATCTTTGTAATCTTCGGTGAATTCAAATTCATCCACAAGGTTTTTTAGACTTAGCGCGCTGGCGTAACCATTGGGTTGGAGACTGTGTTGGTATAAAGCGGTAGTCAATTTTGAGGCATGGAGTCCCTGATCGTTACAAAAGAATTGTAAACCTCTGTGCTGGGTGTCTTCTCGCCAGTAGATGTCAATTTCGCCTTGACCGGCATGGGTTACAATGTTGTCGGTCACCTCAAAGATAGCCGTGGACAGACGGACTTGATCAATCAAGCTGTAGCCCAGCTCATCGGCTAACTTGCGGACCGTGGTCCGGGCAATGGCAACATCGAGTGGTTTTTTCAAAGGTAAACGCTGAACAAAACCCGGCGAGAGCGTTTTCTTTGGTTTTCCCTTGATCTGACCGTCCACAAGGGGCGATTGAGCCGCGGACATTTCGTGGTTCTCCATTTTGTGTTCTCCTTAGTGTATCCTGCCGTTTCGAGATGTGGGTTGATAATGGGATAGAAGTTTCAGGCCGTTGACAATTTCATTCATGCGCCGCATTTCTCTCACAATAATAGTCAAATCTTCGGCTTCTGCGCTGGCGGGATCAAATTGAGCGAGAAGTAATTCACTTAAGCCCAAAATAACCGTCATGGGCTGGTTCATTTCGTGCACGCTGGTATCAATCACCATGAGTAGAGCTTCGGCCTCGGTAGTTGGGTTGTCGATAGCCAGACGGGTTTGTTCCAGTTTGCGATTTTCATTTGTCTCAGGGGATTTATACATCATTCAAACTCCTGCACTATAATTCCTGTCCTGGTTTACGCTCTTCCTATCACATGGGTTGATTGTTTTCAGTGTAGAACTGGCTGAGCCAGCACGCCTTCTACGGTGGTAAAAAATTCACCGGCCGGACAACCGATGGTCAATACGCTGTCGGCCTCGGCAATTTTGGCCATCCATTGCTGCTGGGCATGGTCAACCAGCATAATGCACCGGGTTTGGGGTGATTCGGTTTTGATTTGTCTGGATACACTTTGAATATCGTTGTTGGCCAGCTTTGAGTCGAGCAAGACCAGGGCAGGGTGCCAATCTTTGATGATCCGTGAGGCCGAGGGGCCGTCGCTGGCCTGAAAAATGGTTTCAATTCGAGGAACCGCTCGCAGCAGGGTACGCAAGCCGTCCCGAATCCGGCCCGGACTGGCTACAATTAAAGCGGGGGCATATTCCATCTGGTTATCATCGATCATTTGCGGTATGTTCCTCCAATTATTTGCACTCCTTGATATTATCATTTTTTTATCAGGGGCGCAGTGACAAAAAGGGGGTATTCAGGTAATAAAAAGACCACTCTTTGAGTGGTCCTGGCTACGCAAAAATACTACCTTAACTACGTAAAATTAGGCATCCGGTCACTCCGGATCCAGCGTGGCCAACCCCCGGCGAAGTGCGTACAGGGCCACCTGGGTCCGGTTGGCCAAATGAAGTTTGTCCAGAATGTTGCTGACGTGCTTGCCCACGGTTCGTTCGCTAATGGATAGTTTTTCGGCAATTTCCTGGTTGGTAAGCCCCTGGGCGATGAGACGTAAGGTTTCCATCTCTCGTTCGGTGAGGGGTTCTTCGGTGGGCGGCAGGTCTGAAGGTTGGTTAAGCTCACGAATTACCTTGAGCGCAATGGCGGGGTGAAGTGATGATCGGCCTTGATAAACCTCCCGGATGGCCTGGAGCAACTGTTGGGGCGAGGAGTCCTTTAGCAGATAACCCAGCGCGCCAGCTTTAATGGCCGAGAAAACTCGTTCGTCATCGTCAAAACTGGTCAGTACCAAAATCCGCGCATTGGGATTCTCCTGTTTGATTTCATGAATAGACTGTAGGCCGTCCATGCGCGGCATCACCATATCCAGCAAAATAACATCCGGCTGCAACGCGCGAGCCTGGGCCACAGCTTCGATGCCGTCTGCCGCCTCACCCACCACTTCCATGCCTGGCTTGGTAGAGATGAGTGTTCGCAATCCCTCCCGCACCACCGCGTGGTCATCGGCAATAACAATACGAATTGAGGGTGTTGTTGTCATTGAACTCCCTCCGGTATCTTTACGTTGACTTTCACCCTTGTTCCTTTGTGAGGTGTGGAGAGAATGGTTAGCGTGCCGCCCAGTTTTTTGGCTCGTTCCTGCATGCTAACCAGGCCCATCCCTCCGGCAGCGGGGGCGGCGCCCGGATCGAACCCCTTGCCGTCATCCACAATTTCCAGTTCTACCTGCTCGTTCTCCACCCGGAGATACACCGTAACCGAGGTGGCTGCAGCGTGCTTGAGGGCATTGTTGAGGGCTTCTTGGGCAATGCGGTAAAGACCCTCTTCCACCGGAGAGGGCAACTCGACCAATTCCTCGGCGACCAATCGGGCTTTGATGTCGACCCGCCCCTCGACGGCGCTCAACCGCTGATGTAAGGCTCCAATCAATCCCTCCCGTTGCAGATCGAGCGGTCGTAGCTCGTAAACCATCAGCCGCATTTCTTTGAGCGCTTGTTGAGCTGTTTCTCCCATCCGCAAGAGATTGTGTTTAGCGGCTTCAAAATCTTTGGCGTCAATAAGCTCGGTACCTGCTTCGGCAAAAAGAGTCAGGCTGTATAACGACTGTGTGACGGAGTCGTGCAGTTCTCGGGCCAACCGTTCGCGTTCTTCAATTATCGCGGCGTGTTCGGCTTGCTGGCGCAACCGGGTATTCTCCACGGCCACCCCTACCTGATCGGCCACCGAAGCCAGCAAGGCTACTTCCTCCACGCTGAATTGCTGGTTTCTTTTCCCGATCAAACTGAGAAGCCCCAGCATTTGCCCCCCGGCTCGCATCGGCACTCCCAGAAAAGCATAACGACCTCCCTGGGAGGCTAATTTTGCGGGTAAACGCGCATCGGCGGTAATGTCGGGAATCAGCAGGGGTTCGTTATGTTCCACCATCCACCTTGCCAGTTTGTTGTGTAGGGGAATGGCGTCGATTTTGGCCAAAATATCGGCCGGAACTCCTTGCTGAACGATCAGGTTTAGCGTTTCTGCTTTTTCATCAAGTAAGTGAATAATCCCGGCCCGATGTCTGATGGAAGCCAAAACCCGATCCAGAGATCGTTCCAGCATAGCTTCCATGGCCAAAGATTCACTGGCAACCAGGGTCACTTCGTACAAAAGTGACAGGTCGCGGGTGCGGTCAGTTACACGCTGTTCTAGCTCTTCGTTGAGTTTTTGGATTTGCCTTTCGGCCTGTTTCCGTTCGGTAATTTCTCTGGTCAGTTCCTGGGCGTAGATGATGGCTTGCTGGTAGGCAATCTTTAACTCGTGGATGTTGTCTTGCAAGGTTGTGGCCACTTTTTTCCGCTTGGTGACATTTTCAAAGGCCACTCCAAGTCGTTGGCCGGGCATGGAGAAGGCCCGGATGTGAAACGCGCCTGCCTGGTGGTTGTCGGCGTATGGCAAGGCTTCTGTTTCAAACATTTGGCCGCTTTCTATCACCGCCAGGAAGGCTTGCGTTATGCCCTGTTCCCGGGCTTGGGGCCATATCTCGTTGAATTCCCGACCATGCCACTCTGGCGTGGTAACGCCGGTCAGCCGTTCGGCTTCCGGGTTGCTATGCACAAGAAGCAGTTGATCGGGAGGTTGGTACTGGTAAATGAAGAGGCCGACAGGAATGGCTTGGACAATGTCGGCCGATGTTTGCAGCAACTCCCGCAAGGCCACTTCAACCTGCTTTTTTTCAATTAACTCTCGGGTCATAGGTACTCTCTTGGCGGTAATGGTTCTGGCAGGGCCAACGATTATTCTTTTGTGCCCTCATCCAGAGTTGACCGCACTTCAAGGGCTAAAGCCATAGCACTAAATGGTTTTTGTAAAAGCCTTATCTCTGAGTCTGGTATATCATGCCCGGCAATACTTCTGTCGATATAACCGGATATGTAAATAGTCTTTAGATGGGGATAGATTGTGGTTAGTTGCCGGGCCAGAGATACCCCATCCATTTCCGGCATCACCACATCGGTTATCAGCAGGTGGATGGGCTGGGTGTAGGTAGAAACCAGCTTGAGTGCCTCCTGTCCGTTTTCTGCTTCCAAAACCTGGTAGCCCTGTTTTTCTAATACGTGGCAGGTTAGTTGGCGCACCGCGGCGTCGTCTTCAACCAGAAGAACCGTCTCGCTGCCGGAGGGCATGGCCTGAAAATCCTCTGGCGGGGATGGTTGTTGACCAGTTTCGGTGGTACATGGTAGATATATTTTAACCGTTGTACCCTCACCTTCATTACTATAAACTCTGATGTCTCCCTTGTTTTGTCTGACAATCCCGTAAACCGTAGACAGTCCCAAACCTGTGCCTCGTCCCGGCTGTTTGGTGGTAAAGAAAGGTTCAAAGATATGGTCTTTCACGTCTTGGCTCATGCCAACGCCAGTGTCGTTGACGGTGAGTAGAATATATTTTCCCGGTGGCGTTTCCGGATGGTCGGCCAGGTCGTCGGCACCTAATATGATATTTTCTGTTTCAATGGTGAGCGTCCCGCCATCTGGCATGGCATCGCGGGCGTTCACCGCCAGATTGACAATAACCTGTTCCACCTGCACCGGGTCGGCCTTGATGGGCCACAGATTGGGCGCAAGGGTTATATCAACGCGAACGTCTTCGCCGATAATGCGTCGCAGCATCTTGCCCAGATCGATGATTAAGGCATTTAAATTTAACACTTTGGGGGCGATAATTTGTTTGCTGCTAAACGCCAGTAACTGACGCACCAAATTGGCGGCCCGTTGGCCCGAATCCATAATGTATCCCAACATTTCCTGGAGAGGGCTGCCGGGGGGAAGTCTTTGCTGGGTCAGTTCGGCAAAGCCATTGATGGCGGTGAGCAGGTTATTAAAGTCGTGGGCTATACCGCCGGTCAGTCGTCCAATGGCCTCCATTTTTTGGGCGTGGAGGAGTTGAGCCTGGAGTTCCTCTCGTTCTGTTTCGGCTCGTTTGCGTTCGGTAATGTCTTCGCCGGAGCTAAGCGTACCAATGATATGGCCGGTTTCATCGGCGAGGAGGGTGTTATACCAGGCAATTAGCCGTTCTTCGCCGGATTTGGTCAGCACCGGATTCTCATAGTATTCAACCATCCCGATCTTTTTGGTGGTCAACGTGGCGGCAAAATAGTTCTTCACATCATCTCGGTGCGAAGGTGGCAAACAGGTGTCGAACCAATTCAAACCAATAAGTTCGCCTTCCTCATAGCCCAGAATTCGATGTCCCTGCCGGTTTAACAGCGTGATATCTCCTTGCAGGTTTATGGCCACCAGAATCACGCCGGCTATATCCAGATATTGTTGGGCTTTATCTCGCTCTTTGCGAATCTTCTCCTCGGCTTGTTTGCTGGCGGTGATATCCATCACGGTGAACGTGACTCCCCGGGTCTGGTCTGTTGGATCGATAGGGCATGAGCTTAGGAGCACATCTAGGGTTTTCCCATCTCTGCTTCTGAATTGGGTTTCTATAACACCTACACCTTTCTGCGCAATCTGTCCGTATTTCTCCCGGCCAACACGGTCGTATTCTTCCTGACTGGGATAAATCATTCTGGCGTTTTGGCCAACCAGTTCCTGGCTGGAGTAGCCAAGCATTTCGGTGAGTCTTTGATTCACAAATATGAAGGTGCGGTTAACGACCATCCCAATCCCAATTGGCGCTACCCGTAAAATGCTCTGCAATTGTTCGCGATGTTTTTGGGTTTCTTCCTCAGCTTTTTTGCGTTTGGTGATGTCGGCAATCAGCCCATCGTAGGCAATCAACTCGCCCTTATTGTTGCGTCGCGGCACAGCGGTATTACATACCCAGCGAACGGAGCCGTCTTTGTGCATAATGCGATGCTCAAGCGGCAGGACCCTTTCACCGGCAATCAATCTGGTGGACTGCTCGGTCACGGCGTCTCGATCTTCTGGGTGAATCATACGATACCACAAATAGGGGTCGGCCTGATATTCTTGCGGGGTATAACCCATTACCGCTTCGCAGCCCGGTCCGTGGGTCGTTGTAACTGGCTGGCCCTGTTCGATTTTGACTGAATAAATGTAATCTGTAACCGATTCCAAAAGTTGTTTGTAACGGTTCTCGCTCTCTCCCAGGGCCTCCTCGATTTGTCGGTGTTTTTCTTTCTCGCTAAGGTTGTGCAGGGCAAAAGCTATGTCACTGGCAACCTCTTTGAACAAGACACGTTCTTCCTCTTCGGCGGCCAGGCAAGCTGGAATAGTAACCGACATCATGCCGTAAATCTCCCGGTTGTGTTCCAGCCGGACGGCCAGCTCTCCCCAACCGGGTTCGGTTTCCTGGCGGAAACAGCCTTTACAATTTGAGAGAGGATCTTTAAGAGAAAGTACCTCCGACGTGGTCATAATTTGCGGCCAACAATCGGGACGCAGGCCTTGTTTTAACTGCTCCGTCAGGGAGTCGATAGATTCCTTCAGCCCGGCCTGAGCCACGGCTACTATTTCCCCGGTCTCGTCAACACAGATGATCCAGGCGCTGCGATACCCGCGCGTTTCAATCAAACACTGGCAGGTTTTCTGCAAAAGGGTGTCCCGGTTGTTTTCATGAATAATGAGCTGGCCAACCTTGCGGATGGCGCGTAAGACGCGGTTAAGGTGCTCAACCTTGCGTTCGGCGTGATGTTTGTAGAGCGCCATCTCGATAGTGCTGTGTAATTCCTTAACCCCAAATGGTTTAAGGATGTAACCAAACGGCTCTGTAACCTTGGCCCGTGCTAATGTTTGGTCATCATCGTAGGCCGTCAGATAGACGATGGGAATATCATACAGAGAGCGGATTTGTTGGGCTGCTGCCACGCCATCCATCTTTCCCGATAGCCTGATGTCCATCAGGATCAAATCTGGGTTAATTTCGCCCGCGTTGCATACGGCCTCCTCACCGTTGGTCACGATTGCCGGCACCTCGTATTCCAGGCTCTGGAGATGACTTTTAATGCTCCGGGCAACAACTAGATCATCCTCTACCACCAGTATTTGCATGTTAGGCATCATTCACCTTCCCTTAAGGAGCAAGCATAACCCCATGGGTACGCGTACTTGCTCATATTCAATCGTCGCCGTAACCGTCATCCCCCTTGGTACTTCGCTGATGGATGTATAATTGGGTTCCTGTTCGCCAGGTATCGACTTAGGCAATCTTGAAGTTTGAGGTGAAAAGCGGATGATAATTTAATCTTATCACAGGCAACATGAAGGTGTCAAGCAGTGACGATACTTTGCGGGGGTAGTGATAATGATATAAAGTGGGTGGTGTCTATACTTTTGAGGATATTATCGCTAGAGCAACATCAAAACGCGCCCGGAGGCGTTCATTTCCTGGTATAGCGCATCCAATTGGGCCTGACTTTCGGCGATGAAGGTGATGGTAACGGCCAGATATTTGTCTCCACTGCTGGGTCGGCTGCGGATGGTGGCCATGTCGACGTGGCGGATGTGTCTTTGCACAACAGAGGTGACGAATGTTTCAAAATCATCCGTGTTCTTGCCAAACACTTTTAGGGGAAAGGTACAGGGAAATTCAAACAGGGTTTTGGTTGAGTTGGTCATTGTTCTTCCGCTCAAGATAATCCAAGACATTGTACCGGCAGGAAGTCGAAATGGCAAGCAGAATTTCTGCAGGAGGGAGTATTTTTAATCTGGTATTATCGGGCGCAGCCCTACTAAGGTCTAATTGACTTGAATTAGGGAGCGTGTTAACATGAGGAAGCAACGGAAGCGGGTCGGCACGATAGTTTGAGTGGTTCAAAAACTCATGAAACGGGCGAACTTTTCAAACGTAACATCTTCAATCAGAAAACTCCGGCCAATCGGAATGTATCGTTATTGGTTGTCATTTTTGCTTGTGGGGCTGATGTTACTGCTGGCTGTTGGGGGGGGAATAGCAGCTGAACCGGCCGGGCCGCCAGCCAGTAATCGCCAGGCTCCGGGCGAGAACATACCTGGTAGCGTCTTGCCCCAAACCGGCCGCACCACCATTTCGGTGACCACCGTCACCATTCCCACCCATCCGGTTGATAATGCCCTTGTTTATCACCTTAACCCCACTTTTAATATGTATTACGCCCAACTCGACCGGGGTCGTTACGACAGTGGCCGCATTGAAAACCGGGTTTATAATTTAATCATTCTGGAAAACGATTATTTGAAGTTGAGCGTGTTGCCTGAGTTGGGCGGGCGTATCTATCAGGCTATTTTTAAACCTACCGGCAACAACATATTTTACCAAAACCCTGTACTCAAACCCTCGCCGTGGGGACCGCCGGAAATGGGCTGGTGGCTGGCCGTCGGCGGGATGGAATGGGGCCTGCCGGTGGAAGAACACGGTTACGAATGGGGAATCCCCTGGCAGTATCAACTTACCGACCTGCCCGATGGCGCGATGGTTGAAGTTTGGGATACCACCGCCGCCGACCGCCTGCGGGCCAAAGTGGCTATCTCCCTGCCCGACGACGACGCCTTTTTCCAGGTGACTCCCACGTTGGAAAATCCCACCGGCCAGCCCATTGATTACAAGTTCTGGCTCAACGCCATGCTGGCTCCTGGCCCCACCAACCGGGTGAATGAAAATTTGCGCTTCATTATGGATGCCGACCAGGTGACCGTCCACTCGACCGGCGACTCTCGTTTGCCCGGCGCAGGGGCGGCGGCTGGATGGCCTATCCACAATGCCGTCGATTGGAGTCGGCTGGGCAACTGGCGCGAGTGGTACGGTTTTTTCCAGCGTCCCCGTGCTGCCGGTGATTTCCAGGCTGTTTATGATGAAAACTACGATGAAGGCGTGGTCCGTACTTACCAAAGTGACATCGCCCAGGGAGCCAAATTCTTTGGTTTCGGTTACGGCCCCAATGCCCTATCGCCCGATCTGTATACGGATGGCGATACCAGCTATATTGAGATGCACGGTGGGGTAGGCCCCACCTTTGCCGATACGCGTCGGCTCGAGCCACACGCCTCGCTGAGTTGGGACGAGCGCTGGTATCCGGTCGCCGGATTGGGCAGTTTGACCTGGGCTAATCGGCATCTGGCCCTTTATTTGGAAAAAACCGGCGATGGAACTCGTGTGCATCTGGCGGTCACCCGGCCAAGAAACAATGTCCAGCTTCTGGTATTGCGTCGAGCCACCAACGAGGTGTTATCCCAGATCGACTTGGCCGACATCCGGCCCGGCCAACCCTACCATTCGTCGTTGCTTCAATTGGGTAATCTAGAGCCTGAAGCCATCGCTGTGGTGATCTATCAGGGTGATACCTTGTTGGGGGCATATCAATACAACGGCGGCCCCATTTTGACCCCCACGCCCGGCCCATCGCCAACGTCGACTGCCGCGCCGGTGTGGCAGGGGCAGCTTCTTGGTACCCAAAGTATCGGCGGCTGGTCCTGCGTGGCGCGGATTTGGGTGCGTAATCAGGTGGGTTTACCCGTAACCATCGCCTCCGAAGTGGGGGGGTGGCGCACAGTTGGTTACGTGGGGACCAAACCCGAATACGGCATTGATGCGTTGGAATTTGCGCCGCTTTCACCCGGGGTCTATCTCATCACGCCGGACAAATTAGATACCAGCTTTCGGTTGGACCTCAAACCGGGCACGCTGGCCGAAGTTCTCTTTGCCCAGGTCGATGGGGTCTTGCCAACGCCTACCCCTACGCCCGGACCCTCGGCCAGCGCCACCAGGACTTCCACTCCAACAACCACGCCTTCACCGCCAACCCAGACCCCTTCTCCAACCATAACCTCCTCGCCATTACCAACGTTCACGCCTGCGCCAATAGTGACGCCTACCCCCGCCTCTATGCTGGAATGGCAAGGGCGAGTCGAGCGGGTTGTGCCCATTACCGGCTGGGCCGGCGTTGTCCGTATTTGGGTGGATGGCCAGCGGAATATCCCGGTTACCATCAAAAGTGTCCACCCCCGTTGGCAGTGGCAGGCCACTGCCTATACCGGCTCCAAACTCGAGTACGGGCCGGATGCTTTGGAGTTTGCCCCCTTGCCGCCTATCTCCTATCTTTTGACCGTGCCTGACCTGTCGACTCAATTTGAGTTTACTTTGGCCTCCGGTTCGATTACGGAAGTTGTGTTTGAACGTACCACACCGACCGCTACCCCAACGCCAGTGCCGACATCCACCTCCACGCCAACGCCAACTCAAACTCCAACCCCCACCCCAACCCCAACATCGGTGGTCAACCTTACGGTAGAGCCAATCCCCACCACCTTAACTTTAACGCCCGTGGCAACCACTCAGGCAACTGCTTCACTCACCCCAACGGCAACCGATACGCCTACCCCAACTTCAACCCCAACTCCAACCCCGTCACCTACCCCCACCCCGCAACCAACCTGGCATGTGCGTGTTCCCAGTAATGTTACCATTCCCGGCAACTGGTTTGCGGTTATTCGGGTGAGTGTGGAAGGAAAATTGAGAATGCCGGTGCGCATCACCATTGTCACCGACGATCAAAACCCGTGGAGCACCACTTGCTTGACCGGCGCCAAACCCGAATATGGCCCCTATTTTTGTGAATTTGCTCCTCTGATTCCGGCCCAATACCTTATTTCGCCGGAAGGGCTGGATATTGCCACCACCGTTGAGGTGGGACGCGGCGGTGTGGCCGTGGTTATTTTTGAGGAGTACTGATAAAATCGGTTATAGTCAAAATCTTATAGAAGCAATTAGGACGTCAATAATGAAAATACTCTACGTTGAAGATCACCCTGCTCAAAGCGACATCATGAAACAAATGTTGGAGTTCTCGGGATGTGAGGTTATTCTGGCTCACAGTGGCGAGGAAGGCATCGAAAAAGCGCGCGTCGAACAGCCCGATGTCATCTTAATGGATTTGCGCATGCCCGGCATGGGGGGAATTGAGGCGGTCAAACACTTGAAAGCTGATTCGATGGTGTCTCATATTCCGGTGATGGTAATCTCTGCCTGGACCACCCGCCGCAACCGGGAGGAGGCGCTTGAGGCCGGCGCAGCCAAATTCATTGCCAAACCCGTTGACACCAGACGTCTTCTGGAAGAGATCGAAAACTTGTTGTCGGCATCTTGATGGTCAAGTTTGGCAGGATTGGCAGACGGGACTGTGGATAAACGCAAGCAAACCGGTCGCCGGGGTGAAGATATTGCCGCTGCGTTCTTAATCAAACGAGGCTACCGGATCATTGACCGCAATTGGTCTTGTCCCACCGGCGAACTGGACCTGGTGGCCGAAGATGATGGCACGCTTATTTTTGTCGAGGTGCGCACCCGGCAGAGCACACGTTTGGGTACTGCCGAGGAAAGCGTTACCCTGGCCAAACAAACCCGACTGATCGAGTTGGCCGAACTCTATTTGCAGGCAATGAATCCTCCACATTCCTCCTGGCGCATCGATGTTATTGCCATTCAGTTGGGACATGGCTTGCCGCAGGTCAATCATATTGAAAATGCGATAGGCTGGTGAGCCAATGAACAATGACCAATCAACCAATGAATAGTGGTTAATGACCAAGTAAGAAAACTTTACAACGGGGTAAAAAATGACCGAGACTGAAAACGCTGTTCTGTTGGAATACACGCTTAAAGGGGGACAAATTTTGCGGGTAGTTCGAGGAGATATTACCATTGAAGAAGTCGATGCGATTGTCAATGCCGCTAATGAACGGCTGATGCACGGCGGCGGCGTGGCCGGGGCGATTAGTCGCAAGAGTGGGGGTATTGTTCAGGAGGAAAGTGATGTTTGGGTGCGGCAGCATGGCCCGGTTGTCACTGGCAGTGCCGCTATTACCAGCGCGGGCAGGCTTCCGGCCAAATATGTTATTCATGCCGTGGGGCCGGTGTGGGGCAGCGGCAACGAGGAAGAAAAATTGGCTGACGCCGTGAACAACGCCCTGTCTTTGGCCGACGCGCATCACCTGAAAGGTATCTCCATCCCTGGCATTTCCTCTGGTATCTTTGGCGGGCCAAAGGATATTTGTGCGCGGGTTATTGTTCAATCGGCCGTTGAATATTTAAAGCAACATCCAGATTCCAGCCTGGAAGAAGTGCGCTTTTGCAACATTGACGAGACGACCGCCTCTGCGTTTGTGCAGGCAACCCAAAGTTTATTGGCTATCCGGTCATGACCTCCATCCGCTCCTTTATTGCCATTGAACTTTCAGACGAGGTCCGTGATCAATTGGCCAAATTGCAGGGTCGTCTGAAGAGCGTGGTTCTCCCCAATGCCGTCCGTTGGACGGCGCCGCAAAAGATTCACCTCACTCTGCATTTTTTGGGGGATGTGGCGATGGCTGATCTGGAACAAATCGCCGCTGCGCTGGAGGCGGCAACCTCAACCTGCCCTCCGTTTTCGGTAACCCTGGCCGGATTGGGTTGTTTTCCCAACACCCATCGACCCCGCATTGTCTGGACCGGCGTGACCGGAGAACTGGAAACCCTGGTAAAGCTACATCAAGATTTAGGTGAGCAACTCAAACAGGGAATTGGCTTTATCCCGGAGTCCCGCCCCTATTCTCCCCATCTGACCATTGGCCGGATCAAAAAAGACCTTCCCCGGCAACGTTTGGCCCAACTGGGTCAGGCGCTTGAGTTGGAACAGTCCAGGGTTGGTCAACTGGCCAGGCTGGAAGTCAGGCAGGTCAGTTTGATTAAAAGTGAGTTGAAACCAGACGGGCCGGTGTATACGCCGTTGGCGCAAGGGATTCTGCGGCAGTAACGGCTATCTTCAAATATTTCACACCTCATTTTCTCCGTTGCTCGAGAGGATTTCGTCATTTTTGCCTTCCCCGGTAGGCACTGCGGTGGAAAGATCGGATTGCCAGGAGACAGAAGACGTCCGGCGCGGGGTAGTTATTTCAAGCCCCGAGCGAATCCAGGAGCGCCGGATTACCTTGATGGTTTGGAGCAGCAAGAAGCTTAATCCCAAAGCCCATATCGCAATTGCAGCAATACCCCATAGTTGCGCCTGAAATTGACCGGGCCAGTCGGCAGCATAACCGGGGGCAACCACCAGCCCCGCCACGCCCTGTCCGGGCACGTCGTGGTAGTCGGTGAGACCAACGCCATTCCAACCCTGACCGGCCTGACCATCGGCCAACAATCCCACCAGCATCACGCTGATGAGCGCACTGCCGCCATAAGTAGCCACCGTCCCCAATTCATCGGCCAGGTGAAAGCCCCCCAGACCCTGGTTGAATAGGTAGATGAGCAATGGTAATCCCAGCCCGGTAACCAACCCGGCCACTACCAGCATCCAGGTAGGAATAAAAGGTGCTCCGGCCGTAGCTACCACCAATCCGGCAACTAATCCACGTGAAACCATCAGCGGGTCGAGTTTTCGTGTAGTCAGCCAACTATAACCAGCGGCTGCCAGAGCCGCGCTTAGCGCCGCCAAAAGTCCGTTAACGGCAGCCTGAGCCGGGGAGAAGTTGAGGGCGGTTGGCGCGGCTGCGCCGGTGGCCACGCCAATCCAACCTACCAGCATCAATCCGGCCCCCAACACGCCGAGAATCGGCAGGTAGGCTGAGGGCATGGGGGTTACCGGCAAAGTTTCTTCCAGCGGCTCGTTGGTTTCATCATAAACGGTCAGGCGATCTGCGGCCACACTGACGACAACTTCCTGGGGTTCGGTGAATGCTTTCTCCTGGGAAGAGGGTTTGAAGACAAGCAGGCTGGTCAGGGTTACCAGACTGCCGGTTAAGAAAATAACGCTCGCCCCGCCAAAATCGACCAATCCGTGACCCCATCCCAAACTGAATCCCAATTGAGCCAGCCAGCCGCCGCCCCACAACCAGTTACCGGTCATCGGGTAAAGAATAGCCCCGGTGAGCAAAGCAATTAACAGAGCGCTGCCGCCCCTGACTCGCTGCAGTAATGTCCCGGCCGGGAGTATAGCGGCCAGTCCAACCAGGGCCAGCTGGCTGGCAAACAACTGGAACGCCCTGGAGGAGTCGGCTGCTCCTGTCAACAGCCACCCTTGCAGGGCAATCACCCCCCACAGCCGGGCTACACTCAAATCCACCGATGACCCCAGGGGATACCACTCCCAATAAAGGCCGCTCAGAGCAGGATCGGGATTGATCTGGGCGATACCGCCAAACTGGAAGGCAAAACCTACGGCAAAATAGGCCAGGGCGGCAACACCCCATACAATCAATAACTGCACGGCGATGGTCGGCGCTTGCGCTTCGGGTATGGCGCTGCTCATCAACAGAATCAAGCCCAGGGGCCATAGCAACACTAACGCCATAGGCCACATATTGATGAAATCGATTTCGGTGTTTGGCCCGATTTGTTGGGCCAGAGCCGGGGTAACCATGACCAGGACTGGTGCCGGCAGAGCCAGGATAAGAGCTTTTGGTTTTAACACGACCCCTCCACATCATTACTCTTCAATCATTTGCATGCCCCAATCATACCAGAAGGAAAACATTTCTTCAAAAAAGCCCGCCCGCTGTTTTGGCGACAAAGCCGACCTATGATAACATGGAATATCCATAAACTTTTTGGTGGTGGTTAATAAGTAAGTGATGCGCATGTCATTTCGAGCGAACGCAGTGAGAGAGAAATCCCTCCAAACTGGTCTTACGAACATAGTTCTGAGGGATTCCTCGTCGCGTTGCTCCTCGGAATGACGTATCAGACTATCTTATCACTTACAAAGTGACCACTACCAACTTTTTAATATCGGAGGCAACCCTGGAAGCAAACGAATTAGTCCACAAGGTGGTCGACATTATCGAAGGCAAAAAAGCAACCAATATCATTGGTCTGGATATGCGGAATGTCACCTTGCTGGCCGATTATTACGTTTTGTGTGATGGTTCATCACCCCGGCAGATCAGAGCGATTACGGACGAATTGCTGGAAAAGCTCAAATTTGAAGGTACAAGGCTGGCCGTCATCGAAGGCACCCCCGAGTCCGGCTGGACGTTGATTGATTTTGGCTCGGTGATTGTTCATGTTTTTTCACCACAACAACGGGCCTATTATCAATTAGAAGAGTTGTGGCAAGATGCGCCCATTATGATGCGCATGCTGTAGAAGCCGGAGCCGTATAATTAAAATGGATAATCAACAAACCTCTCTTGAGTCTTCACTTGGCTGCGGACTATTGGGGTGCGCCGGGGATATGATCCTGGGTTTTCTGGGGGGCGGAGTGCTGTTGATTGTGCTGTCGTTGGCTGTGGCCGTACTCTCCCCCGATCCAGCGCTCCCGGCGAGCGCGGGTTTCTCTGATTTACAACTGACGGTCCGCGAAGATTTTTTGAATAGATTTGTCCAAACCTCTGCCGCAGGGAACGTCCGCGTGGATATTTTACCGGGAGGGCAGTTTAATCTTATTTTTGACTCCTCGGTGACCCTGTCGGGAGTGTCGGTGCCGGTGCAGATTACGGGTCTGTTTGAAATTCAATTGAATGGCCAAACCGTTGAACTCCGCCTGCTCGACACCGCCATATCCGGAGTAACTCTGCCCGTGGAATTGACCGGCTTTTTTGATGATTCCCTGTCCGAAGTAAATGAAGAATTAGACATCGCGTTGAACGACATATCAACCACCTTGGGAGTGCCATTGATCCTGGTCAACCTGGGTAGCGACGACGCCACTTTCTGGCTGGAGGCCAGCGAGGCCCGATGAATCGGTGGGGTTGTTTTGGGTTGACCGTGGGTGGGCTGACGGGGTTGTTACTGGTTATGCTCTTTTTGGTGTGGATGCGGCAGATGGCCTCGGCCCCGATGGAGCCTCAGTTGGCGCCGCTGCCCGTGGCCGATGTGACGTTATCGCTCTCGGAGAGTAGTTTGAGCCGTTTTGCTACGGATATGCTTAAAACCCCCACCCGAATTGACCTCGAGCCGGGTGGTCAGATAGAAATCACCACGCGAACCAGCTTGGGACAATGGCGGCCCGTCGTTTGTTTGGGGATGTCGCTGGGTATGCAGGGAGCGGATGTGGTTAGTCAGTTGCGTTGGGTACAGTTGGGCTTCCTCAGAATCCCGGCGAGGTGGTTGCCGCAAAGTATCATCAACGCAGGCGCTTTGCCCGGCCAGACCATCACCCAACAGACTCCAGCCGAGTTCGAGGTGGTGGGTTTGCAGACAACCTCAGATAGCATTGAGTTTCAATTGAATTGGATTGGGCCATAAACCCGGATGCGACCATTCTGTTAAAAGACATTCTATACCGCAAGGCCGTTATGTATTTTGTAGACACGCTGATTTGTGGTAAGATAGTTACAGATTTCACTTACAAGTTTATCGGCAAAAAGGAGAGGGAGACAAACCTATGGCAACCAATGATGTTCCTGATATTGTGATTGGACGGTTACCTATCTACTTGCGGGCCTTGACTCTCTTGCAGGAAGCGGGGCAGGAGATTACCTCGTCCCATGAGTTGGGGGACCGGCTGGGCATTGGCTCAGCCCAAATTCGCAAAGACCTTTCGCATTTTGGTGAATTTGGTAAGCAGGGCACGGGATATGAGATCAGTTATCTGCGCGAGCAAATTGCCAAAATCTTGCACGTGGATCGGGATTGGACGGTTGCCCTGGTTGGTTTTGGTGATCTGGGGCAGGCGATTCTACATTACGGCGGATTTCACCGGCAGGGGTTTCATATAGAGGCCATTTTTGATAACGATCCGGAAAAAATTGGCCAGCAAATAGAAGGTAAAACCGTACGTTCGCTCGATAATCTGGCAAAAGTGATTTCTGCGCAAAATATCAGGATAGCCATTTTGGCTGTGCCCGCCGGGGCGGCTCAAGAAGTGGCCAATACACTTATTGAGATGGGGATCAAGGCCATTCTAAATTACGCCCCCATTACCCTGAGTGTGCCGGGCAATATTCAGGTGCAATATGTGGATCCAGTTATGCATTTGCAGCGGATGGCGTATTATCTGGAGTAGCCGATGCAGGCAGTATAGCGAAAAGAGCTGTTGCAACCGCTTCAGCGGTATTGTGTGGCGGCTGAAACCGTAATGACCAGCCGAAAATTAAAATTATAAGGCCACGTTTTAAGACAACGTGGCCTTTTTGTTTGCTGAAGACAGTGAACTCAATAGATTTTTGAACCTATCCTGAATTACCGAACGCTCTCTTTGTTAAAAACGCTCTCCTTGTTAAAAAACCGGAGATGCAGCGCGTTCCAGCATTTCCCGAATTTCCAGCCCCATGCCAGCACCCAGGGCGACACAGGCAATCGGATTATCGGCCACGTAACACGGCACATCCACCTGTTCGGTGAGCATCACGTCCAAATTACGTAGCAGAGCGGTGCCGCCGGTCATAATGATGCCCCGGTCGATAATGTCCGAGGCCAGCTCTGGCGGCGTTTTTTCCAGTACACTTTTGACCACGCCAGAAATAGCGGTCAGAGGTTCACTCATCGCCTCGGCCACTTCATCGGAGGTGATGGTGATGTTGCGGGGTAACCCGGCCACCTGGTCGCGGCCTTTGACCTCCATTTCCATCGGCTCGTCCATAGGAATGGCGCTGCCGATCTTAATTTTGATTTCTTCGGCGGTCTGCTCGCCGATAATCAGATTATGTTTGCGACGAATGTAGTTGATGATGGACTCATCTAACGTTATGCCGGCAACCCGGACAGAATCGCTGGCGACGATTCCATTCATTGAGATTACGGCGGCTCCGCTGGTACCACCTCCCATATCAACCACCATATTGCCGGTAGGCGTGTCAATCGGCAGCCCTGCCCCAATGGCGGCAGCGAGTGGTTCGGGAATGGTGTGGGTCTCACGGCGAGCCGCTTTTCGGGCAGCATCTTCAACAGCCCTCCGCTCGACGCTGGTGATACCAACAGGCGTGCTAATCATCACTTCTGGTTGGAATAGCCGGAAGCGTCCCACTAACCGTTCCAGATAGAAAATCAACATTCGTTCGGTCACGTAGTAGTCGGCAATGACGCCGTTGCGCAGGGGACGGCTAATCTCGATGGCTTCCGGCACGCGCCCCAGCATGGCCAGGGCTTCCTGTCCAATGGCCACAATCCGCTCATCGTTTTGTGAGATAGCGACGACCGATGGCTCCTGTAAAACAATACCCCGACCCTTGATATAAATCAGGATACTACTGGTGCCTAAATCAACACCGATTTTCTTTTCAAACATAGATTACTCCCAATCGAATTAGGTTTGAATTGTAACTCAAATTCAAGATTGAGCAAGAAGCTATAACCCGCAAAAAAGCCAGGAGAGCTGGCTCCTGGCCTGGCGATGTTTTTGCCTGGGTCGGTGTAGGCGTCAATCTGGGTTGAAATCTGAAGTCGGCCTCCGTCGATCCTGACTGCTCTTCTGCCGTCGGGCCACTTTCAACCGGATCCGCGAACGCTGGAGGGCGGCTTCAACACGGGAGAAGTCCCGTCTTTCATCGATTGTTTGAGTCAGAATGGTTTCTGCTCTTTCCCGCGCGGCTCTGGCTCGTCCCACGTCAATCTCTTCGGCCCGTTCCGCCGAGTCGGCCAGGATGGTTACATTGTAGGGACGTACTTCCATAAAACCACCACCGATAGCAAAGAATTGGTCGGGCTGTTCCTCCGTTTTAATTTGAAGTTCGCCGTAGGTGAGGGTTGTCATCAGGGGCGTATGGCGGGCCAAGATGCCCAACACGCCGTCGGTGCCAGGAGCGATGACCATACTCACATTGTCTTCAAAGACTTTGCCTTCAACGGTGATAATCTCAAGACGAAGCATTTCTAGCCCTTACCTTGACCATTCCTGGCCCGTTCAAACACTTCGTCAATGTTACCGGTCATGTAGAAGTGCGTTTCGGGGATGTCATCCAGCTCGCCATCCAGAATCTTCTTAAAGCCGCTCACCGTCTCCGCAATAGGAACATACCGTCCAGAACGACCCGTGAATTGTTCGGCCACAAACATTGGTTGCGAGAAGAAACGCTGAATTTTGCGGGCGCGGGCCACCGCCAGTTTATCATCTTCGGATAGCTCATCGATGCCCAAAATAGCAATGATGTCTTGCAGGTCTTTGTAACGTTGCAGCACCCGCTGCACGTCACGCGCCACGGTGTAGTGTTCCTCACCCACAATGTTGGGGTCGAGCGCCCGACTGGTTGAGGCCAGGGGGTCTACGGCCGGATAGATACCCAGTTCCGAAATGGAGCGGTCCAGGGAAATGGTCGCGTCGAGGTGGGCAAAGGTGGTAACCGGGGCAGGGTCGGTGTAGTCGTCGGCGGGAACGTACACGGCCTGCATACTGGTGATGGAACCGCGCCGGGTGGAGGTGATGCGCTCCTGCAATTCGCCCATCTCGGTGCCCAGGGTGGGCTGGTAACCCACGGCGCTGGGCATCCGGCCTAACAGCGCCGACACCTCGGCCCCACTCATCACAAAGCGGAAGATATTGTCAATAAAGAGCAGCACGTCGCGGCCTTCGTCGCGGAAATACTCGGCCATGGTCAGCCCGGTGAGAGCCACACGCAGTCGCACGCCCGGCGGTTCGTTCATCTGGCCAAAGACCATGCAGAGTTTGTCGAGCACGCCCGCTTCTTGCATTTCGTGGTAAAGCTGGGTGCCTTCGCGAGTGCGCTCACCAACTCCGGCAAAAACGGAGTAACCGCCGTGCTCGCGGGCCAGGGAGGAAATCAATTCCATAATGATCACGGTTTTTCCTACCCCCGCGCCGCCAAACACGCCGGTTTTACCCCCCTTGGTAAAAGGCGCAACCAGATCGATGACTTTCATGCCGGTTTCAAAGATTTCGGTTTTAGTCACCTGGTCTTTGAAGTCGGGGGCGGGGCGGTGGATGGGATAAAAGGTATCGGCTTCAACCGGGCCTTTGCCGTCAACGGGTCGGCCTAAAACGTTGAAGATGCGCCCCA
This sequence comes from Anaerolineae bacterium, assembly GCA_016926805.1. Taxonomy (GTDB): domain Bacteria; phylum Chloroflexota; class Anaerolineae; order 4572-78; family J111; genus JAFGNV01. The sequence goes on along the minus strand of JAFGNV010000017.1, from coordinate 20,639 downwards.
GCGAGTTTGGACCCACCGGCACGCTGATGGGCGCGCCGGTATCAATGACGGTCTGCCCCCGGCGCAAGCCTTCGCTGGCATCCATGGCCACGGTGCGCACAATATCGTTGCCCCTGTGCTGCTGGACTTCCAGCACCAGTGATTCCTGGCCCTCGCGTTCAACTTCCACGGCGTGATAAATTTCGGGCAATTGCTCGGGTGGAAATTCTACGTCTACAACCGCACCTAACACCTGTACAATGCGGCCTGTAGTTCCTTTTGCCATTCAGTCCTCCTGAAAGTAGAAATTAGGAGTGAAGAAGTTCTCAAGTCTAATTTCTTATTATTCTACGGCGCCTGAGCCAAAGCCTCGGCGCCACCGGCAATGTCTAACATTTCTTTGGTGATTGCGTCTTGTCGGATCTTGTTATAGGTCAAGGTCAGTTCGCTGGCCAGTTCATTGGCGTTGCTGGTGGCATTGCGCATGGCTACCATCCGCGCCGAGTGTTCGCTGGCCAGGGCTTCCAACACCGCCTGATAAATCTGTACCTCGGTGAAGCGAGGCAGGATAGTATCGAACAGGGTGTCCCGACCTGGCTCATACAAATATTCAATACCGCCCGTGAGCTTCAGGTCTCTCATATGTCGACTCATTACTTTACCCTCAATGGTGTGGGGTTGAATGGGCAGCAACAAACGAAGGGTCGGTTCTTGCTGGAGCGTGTTGATAAAGCGGGTGTAAGCCAGGTATACTTCGTCAAAGTCGCCAGTCAGAAAACCGTCAATAACCACCCGGGCAACAGGGGCAATATCCAGCGAAATGGGGCGGGCGGGCAAATCGCTGAACTCGGCGATGACCGTACGCCCATAGCGTACCATCAGATCGCGCCCTTTCCGGCCCAGGGTGACCAGTTTGGCGTTCTCGCGGTTATTCTCACGCATAAACCGGACGGTGGCGCGGATGATATTGGAGTTGTAGGCTCCAGCCAGCCCCTTGTCGGCAGTAATCAAAATAATTGCAACGTTTCTCACCGAATCGCGTGGCGTGAGGAGGGGGTGAGTACTGGGTAGTTCGGCCAGACGGGTGAGCACTTCCCAGGCTTTATTGGCGTAGGGTCGGGAGGCCAGAGCCTGTTCCTGCGCCCGCCGCATTCGCGAGGCAGCCACCATCTGCATGGCGCGGGTGACTTGAGCAATGTTTTTGACACTTTTTATGCGCCGTTTGATTTCACGAATAGAAGCCACAACCGACCTTATCTGTTTTCTGGAATCTCGTAACCAACCGAGTGATTGTATTCGGCCAGAGCCGCTTTGAGGGAAGTTTCAATCTCTCCGGTCAGCACCTGCTGACTGGCAATAGCCTGACCAATCTCAGGATGACTGGATGTCATAAATTGCAGGAGATTGGCTGCATACGCTTGAATATTCTCCACCGGCACGCCGCGACCATAGCCGTGGGTCAGAGCATACATGGATATCACCTGGTCTTCCAAATTCACAGGTTGGTATTGTGGCTGTTTGAGCAGTTCGGTCAGACGCAGGCCGCGGTCCAGTTGTTCGCGGGTAGACCGATCCAGGTCTGAGCCAAACTGGGCAAACGCGGCCAACTCGCGGAACTGAGCCAGTTCCAGCCGCATCTGACCGGCCACCTGTTTCATGGCCCTGGTTTGAGCATCACCGCCCACGCGAGATACGGATAGACCCGCATTCACGGCAGGCCGTTGGCCGGCATAAAAGAGATCACTTTCCAGATAAATTTGGCCATCGGTGATGGAGATAACGTTGGTGGGCACGTAGGCGCTCATGTCACCGGCCAGAGTTTCAATGATGGGTAAGGCCGTGAGTGAGCCGCCACCATTTGCTTCGGACATTTTGGCGGCGCGTTCCAGCAGGCGCGAGTGCAGGTAGAAGAGATCGCCGGGATAGGCTTCGCGTCCGGGCGGCCGGCGCAGGAGCAAAGAAATCTGGCGGTAAGCCCAGGCATGCTTGCTGAGATCGTCGTACACTACCAGCGCATCCTGGCCCTGATCCATAAAATACTCGCCGATGGCGCAACCGGCGTAGGGCGCAATGTACTGCATGGGCGCGGGGTCGGAGGCCCCCGCCACCACGACGATGGTATGTTCCATGGCTCCGTATCTCTCTAGCGTGGCCACCACCTGGGCCACCTGTCCCAGCCGCTGGCCAATGGCCACGTAGATACAAATAAGGTCTTTGCCTTTCTGGTTGATGATGGTATCAACGGCGATGGCAGTTTTGCCGGTTTGGCGGTCGCCAATAATCAACTCGCGCTGGCCGCGGCCAATGGGAATCATCGAATCGATGGCCTTAATGCCGGTTTGAACCGGGGCATTCACATTGGCCCGCTCAATTACGCCCGGCGCAATTTTCTCAATGGGGTAGTAGCCATCGTTTTGAATAACGCTTTTACCGTCAATGGGTTCACCCAGCGCGTTCACTACCCGGCCAATCATGGCGTTGCCCACCGGCACCGAGGCGATCCGGCCGGTGCTTTTGACAATGTCGCCTTCTTCAATGTGTTCGTAGTCGCCCAAGATCACGGCGCCAACCTGATTGGCTTCCAGGTTCAGGGCAATACCCATCACGCCGCCGGGAAATTCAAGCAGTTCGGTAGACATGACGTTGGTGAGACCGCTGATACGGGCAATACCATCGCCCACACTCAAGACCGTGCCAATATCGGTTGACTCGATGGGCGCTTGAAATTCTTCGATTTGTCGGCGTATTTGGGCGGTAATATCATCTAACTTTAAGACCATCTTGTCTCCATATCCGTGCGTTCTAAAACCTGACAGGTTTTTACGGAATTATTCAGAATCGCATGTTATTCGGAAATAATCAGAGTATTTTCAAGCCAAATTACCTCGAAAACCTGTCAGGTTTGGTATTGCCGGTTAGTTTTTCACGCCTAAGACGTTACCCAGTGCTTCCAGCCGGGCAGATACACTTCCGTCTATCACTTTGTCGCCCACCTGAACAATGACCCCGCCGATAATGGACGGGTTCACACTGAAAACAAATTCCAGGTTGCCACCATATTTTTGGCGCAATTTTTGCCGAAGTTCCTCTTTTTCGGAGTCGGACAGGGCAATGGCGGTGGTCACCCGGGCGGTCTGAACTTGTGGCCCGCCTCTTGAGATTCGCTGTAATTCGGCCAGCACTTCACCCAGAAGGCCAATATCGCCGTTTTTCAGGAGGGTGTAAAAGAAATTGCGGATGATTGGGTCGCTATCGGTCGGAATGATGCCGTCCAGTTCTTTTTGCCGGTTGGTAAATGTCCGTTGCGGGTCGGCCAGACGCCCGGCCAATAGCGGATCGTCAATCAGCCGGTCTTGCACAACCTTAAGAGCAGTTAGCCATTTTTCCAATGCCAGGTTGAACACAGCCATCGCATATTTTTGCGAGAGCTCTTGTGCTTTCACTATGTTTCTCCTAAGTCGACCAGGAACTGGCTAACCAATTTGCGTTGGGTTGGCTCATCAATGCCTTCGCCAATGATTTTGCGGGTCATTTGCAGGGCCAAATCGGCGGCTTGTTCCTGCAGGTCGGCGGCAATTTGCTCTTTTTCCTGTTCGGCTTCTTTGTAAGCCTGGGCTTTGATGGTTTCTGCCTCTTTACGAGCTGCCTCCAGGATTTCTTGACGCATCTTTTCGGTGGTTTCGGCGGCTTTGCGGGCTTCAACTTGCGATGCCTGACGGGCCTGAGCGAGTTCTTTTTCAAACTCGCTGCGTTGCTGCGCGGCTTCTTGGGCCGCTCTATCGGCCGCCGCCAGATTATCGGCAATGTGCTGCTGGCGTTCGGCCAACATATTCTTGACCGGTTTATAAAGAAATATCTGCAACAGAATTACCAGCAAGGCAAAATTAATGATATAGGCAATTAGCCCGGTTGGAGTAATACCTAACGCTTCCAAAGGTGCCTCCTTTTCTCTCGGCCTTATTCGCTCTGGTGCGGGTTAAACCACAAACAGCAGGATGAGAGCGACAACCAGGACGTAAATGGCGACCGCTTCGGTAAAGGCCATGCCAATAAACATATTGATTCGAATTTGCGGCTCTGCTTCGGGATTGCGACCGATGGCCTGTAAGGCGCCCCAAAACAGAATCCCCAGGCCAAGCCCGGGGCCGAAGGTTCCCAGGCCCATGACCAGCCCGACCGCCAGAAATTTGAAACTTTCAGGAGTAAGTTGCATAGCGAATGCCTCCAGGATAAAAAGTTTATAAATCAGAAATAACGAATTGAAAATGACAAATTAAAAATGACGATTTACCATTTTCAGTTTTAATGTTCTTCCTCGTGCGGCTGGGTAGCGATTGAGAAGAACACAAGCGACAGGATAAAAAATACAAAGGCTTGAATTAACCCGACGAATATCTCCAGGCCAAAAAAGACCAGTACAAGCAGGAGCGACACCAGCGACATAATCACAATTAACACCACTTCACCGGCAAAGATGTTGCCGAACAACCGGAAAGAGAACGAGATAATTTTGAACATTTCGCTGACCAATTCAATCAGACCCACAAGAAAGTCAATCAGCCCCATCCAGAAGCCTTTGGTAAAAAAGCTTTTGACCCGGATGAAATGACCCAGGTAGCCAAGACCGTGCTCCCACAGGCCAAACATCTGCACCAGTACCATCGTGACCAGGGCCAGCCCCAGGGTCAGATTGAGGTCGCTACTGGGGGCGCGGAAGAGGGGCACAAGCACCACTTTTTGGCTACCTTCAGCCTCGTGGGATTCGACCTCGTCACTTTTGCCTTCACCTTCGGCGTGAGAGAGCGAGTCCGGGCTGCCGGTAATAAAAATGATCTTTTCGACCGGAATCCCGCCCTTCTCAGCGGGGTGGACAAGCCCAAAACTACCGAGCAGGGGGGTCAACAGGCTGAACCAGTTGGCAAAGAGGAGATAGATAAAAATTGTCGCCAGAATGGGGAAGAACGTGGATACCCATTTTTTGGGCGCAAGCGAACTCACGAGTCCATCCAGGCTCTCAATCAGAAATTCGACAATATTCTGCACCCCGCCCGGTTTTTCTTTGAGATTACGACCGATGAAGAAGGCGATCACGAGGATGATGATTGACAAAATGAGGGAAGTAAAGAAGGCGTTGGTAACAACAAACGACTCAACGGCGAAAATAGGCTCGGCTGCTATTTCGATGGCGGCCTGGTTAACGGGAAACAGAATGTTTCCGATGATCATGACGGCGATAATGATAAGCGCGATGCCTGAGCCAATAGCGATTTTTCTGATCATAGACCGAGTTACCTTTATCTGTGGTCAATAAATGGGGGCTGATAATTTAACTTGCTTCATTTACCGTGCGGTAAATGGTGTACATGGCAAATGCCAAACCCATAATCATCAGGACAAGCAAGAGCCACGGCGCGGTGCCCAGCTTATTATCCAGCCAAATACCCAGGCCCAGGCAGCCAAATACTGAGCACAGTAAAATACCACTGATTTGGGCAAACAAATAATAGCCCTTAAGGGGACCCTGATACTTTTTCACTTGTTTTATCTCGAACAACAAAAATCGATTATACCACGCCGCGAATTTTTCTCCAAATAATTTGGGAAACTCCTCATATTGACCGGAAAAATGCCAGGGGAGCATCCCCTAATCAGACTATTTTCCTACGGCTTATTCACGTTATTTTTACAGAAAAATGCCTATATCTACCTTATAATTGGGTTAAGGAATACTCTGGGCCAATGTTTTCTTCCCAAGTTGACACGAATACCAAAAATAGATACAGTTCTTCATATATTCTATCCTGAGGACTTGAGTCTCTGCGTATGAAACAAATTCTGGTAGCTTGTGACCAGTCTCAAATGGATATGCCTTTGCGCCGTAGTCTGGCCCATTTGGTAAAATCTTGTGATATTACGGTGGTGCATAATGGTTACACTGCTTTTGAGGAAATCGGCGCCCACCCCTTCGATTTGCTGGTTATCGACTTCAAACTGTCGGGGATTGATAGCCTGGAGTTGGTTGAAAGCGTTCAGTATATTGATCCCGGCGTGCCGGTTATTCTCATGCTGCCCCAAGAGTATCAATCTATCAGGGATACCTCCCTGGGCTTCGGAGTGCAATCCATTACGTGTCCTTTTAAGCCACTCAAATTTTTGCGGCTTGTGGATCGATTGCTTCATCAACAGTTGAATCGTTATCGCCAGTTGGCCGGCATGCTGGAAACCGCCCTGGAAACCTTGCGAGCGAAAACCAACACGCCCTGCGCATTTTTGGTGAAAAACGACGGGCAATTACTTTTGGCCAACGGCAACATCCGGGGTGAGATGTTGGAGTCGCTCGGAAATCTGGCGGTTGGAGTATCGGTGCTGGATGAGGAATTAAAACGTCTGTTTGCCCAGGATCAGACTCTACGGGCGAATTATGGGCAGGCCCAACAGAATCACGGCCTGTATGTTGTGCCCGCCACCAAGAGGCTTAGTCTGGCGCTTCTTTCGTCGTTGACCGATGAAACCTGGAATGCCGACGCAATCTGGCAGAGCCTGAATGAAACGGCGGATAATGTTCGGCAAGCGTTTGAGCATTACCACCAGAACGCTGCTGATAGTAGTTTGGCTACTGGTTCGCCCGATATTCTGGCCCAAGATCACGTGTTTATTCCTCTCTCCCTTGAAATTGAGGCGGCCCTCTCCGAAGTTGGCCCGGTTTCAGAGCAGGATGAGATTGAAGAGACTGAGGATGAAGTCGCCGTCAATTGGGAGATTATATCCAGCAGTTCCAGCCTTTTATCCCGCCTGCATAACCTGACCCGGTCTGACTGACCCGCTATCTTTTTTCCCACCCAATGTGACAAAGAAATTTTGGCTCATGTCAAATACAAGTGAAAATATCCAAATGCAAACGGGAAATATTGACGCGGTTACCCTCACCCCAACCCTCTCCCACAGGGAGAGGGAGCAGCTTTTCCCCTCGCCTCCCGGGAGAGGGGCAGGGGTGAGGGCTAGATTACGTCTGCACTTGTTCTAAACAAGAGCCGAAATTTTTTGGGTGTGTTTCATTTGAGTCAGCGAGAGGAGAAGTTGGGGGGACACCCCCCAAGCTCTCCGGCCTGCACTCACCAAAGGAGTAATAATCATGACACAGCAACGACAGAGTCGGCAGCAATGGGCGGCTATGCTCATTGCTTTGGTAACCATTACTTTGGCCTGTTCTGTCCCGAGCACAGGTGGCGGTGACACGCCGGTTTCGGTTGGTCGCGTTCCCCAGGTTACCATCTCCCAGCCGAGCGCGGGTGCGAAACTTGAATTAGGTCAGGAAGTAAAAATACAATCTACTTCGATTGATATCCAAACTGGAATTGTTCGGGTGGAGTTGGTGATTGACAATCAGGTGATTTGGGTTGACGCCAATCCGCACCCCCAACCCAATGAGCCTTACCTGGTGGCTCAACCGTGGACTCCCCAATTACCCGGCAGTCATGTGATTCAGGTGCGGGCGTACAACGCCGACAACGTCCCCGGCCAAACCGAGCCGTTGGTGGTGGAAGTCGTGGCTTCGGCTCAGGCCGTTGGGGAGACGGCTCTATCACCTACTGGCGACCCTCAACCCGAGATGGTTACGCCCACCAACACTCCTGTGTCACTGGTCGGCGCTCCGGCTTCGCCGACCTCCACTCCATCTTTGCCCGTGGCAACCAAGACAGTTACGCCGACGATGACGCCGATGATGACGCCAACAACTACCTCTACCCCAACCCCGACCCCTACCCCCGGAACTTTCAAACCTACCGGCCTGGAGCCCGACGGGCGGTTGAAAGACATCTGGCAGGAGCTGGGAAGCGGCAAAAGCCGGTTGGGGTATCCCACCGGCCCGGAGATTACCGACCGCAACTATGCCCGGCAGTACTTTGAAAAAGGTTTGATGGTTTGGTGGGAAAATCCCGCTGGCCCCAGCTATATCTGGGTGATTGATTCCCCGGCAGACGATGGGCGTAGCGGCGCAACGTGGAACCGCTATGAGGATACCTGGGATGGGGGTGACGAGTACAGTTGTGATCAGGCCCACAGCAACAGGGAGAAAGGGCCGGTTCGTGGCTTTGGCAAAGTATGGTGCGAGCGGCCTGAATTGCAGTTCCGGTTGGGCAACCCTCGTGAACAAGAAGTTGGTTCGGGGGGTAATCCGCCGTATGCCCACGTGCAGTTTTTCCAGGGTGGGGTGATGATAGTTAATCCGCTCAATAACGATGTATTTGTTTTGTTTGACCAGGGGGATTGGCAACGATTTGGGTATTGATAGCGTTGCCGGGTAGCAGGTGGAAATTGTTATTGGCTATGTGCCGCTGGCAACCTCGTTACTTGCCATTTGAGTTCCGGTGCTGATGTCTTTAGTCGATAACCCTTCGATCACAAAACTAATCACCCCGGCGATGACTTCCGGGCCAAATTGGGAAAGGTGAATCACAATGCTGGCAGCAGCGACTTGTTCGGCAAAGTCAGCCGCAACCGGCAGTTGGGCGAAGGTGGCGTCCATGGTCAGTTTTATAGAAAATTGAACCAGTCCTACCCCAGCCGGTGCCCCAGGGATAGTTAAGGCCAGGGCTATGGCCGGGAGCATCAGCACAGGGGCTTGCCACGGGATGGTTACGCCAAAGTCAAAGGCTTTCAGGGCAAACCAGAAGGAAATGGGGATGGGAATCCAGGTGCAGATATTCCAGAGCAACACCATTCCCCAATGGCCTGGACTCTTCAGAATAGCCAGCCCACTGGTAAAACCGTCCACGATGTTCAGGGCAAATTGAGCCAAGTTTTCAGGAAGCAATTTCTTCACCAACGTGTCTGCCCAATGGCGTTGCGCCATAAAAACAACCAGGGCAAGCAGAACCCCCCCGTATAGAATAGCCCCCAGCATCCCGGCCCGTTGCAAAATTGGACTGCGGATACCCAAAATCATCACCGCTACCAGCACCAAAATCACGGTTAACCCGTCGATAATACGTTCGACGACCAGGGTGGCGAAGACCCCTGTCTTGGCCAGACCGGTTGAGCGACCCAACACGTAAGCTCGTAAGAACTCACCAGCGCGGGCAGGCAGCACTGCATTGCCGGTGATCCCAATCACCAACGCCCGAAACGTGGGCCAAAAAGAAACCGCCCCCATGGGTTTGAGCAACACCTGGGAACGTAAGGTTCGGAAGAAAAGATGCGCCAAGATAGATATGGTTGACGGCACCAACATCCAATAATTGGCGTTGGCAAAAGCTTCGCCCACTTCAGCCAGGTTGATGTCGGCAAAGACAAAATCTAAGAAGAAGAGGCTGATGGTCAGATTGAGCAGCATGTTTTGCCAGCGGGCCGGCAGCAGGCCGATCAGGCTTATCAAGCCAGCTCCGGCAAAAACAACCAGATAGATAGGGTAAATAACGCTGCCTGATTGCCCATAACGATAGCCAAAAAAGGCGGCGATGGCCATGATGATCAAACCACGGAAAAGGTTAGCTCGTTTCATAATTTATGTGTCCAGTGATTTTTTGAGCCAGACAGATGATGCTGCTACCCAGGGGTAGCGTACCGCCCCGTTTTAACCACATTGCTTCCAGTTTCTGGATATTGATGAGCCATTGGTTAAGCCATCGGGGAAGCGGTTGTGCGTCAAGGCGGCCAACCGAAGGTAGCCAGCGTGAGCCTAAACGCACCACGGCGACCACTGGTAGTAGCAGGAAGTTGGTGTAGGAGCACGCCAGGGGCTGAAAACCGGCTCTGATTAACTTGTCACGCGTGTTACTCAGAATATAACGCTGCCGGGTGTAATAGATTTCGTCGTGGATACTCTTTAGATCAGGTAGGGCTGAGTCGGTTAACAGTAGCCAGCCACCCGGTTGAAGCACCCGGCGACACTCAGTAACGGCCTGTTTGTCGTCAACAATCCAGCGATGATACAAAACATCAAAGGCGGTGACCAGCGCAAATGTATGGTCAGGATAGGGTAAGGTCAGGCCAGAGCCTTGAACCAGACCAGAAAAATTTCGACGCCGGGAAAAGTCTAAGGCCAGGGGGCTTAAGTCTATACCAACTGCTTTGCCCCATTGACTCAAAAACTTCAGGTTGCCGCCGGTCCCACATCCAACATCGAGAATTAAGTCGTTTTCACCCAGAGTTAGCCGCCGTTCGAGCAGGGTTTGGGCCAGTCGTCGCCGGTTAACAAACCACCAATGCCAGTCCTCGCAGTGATACGTCCATTCGTATTCAGCTCGCTCCATCAATCTTTCCCCATTTGGATTGGCATGTCGGTCAATATGCCATAATCAGGGGATCAGGTCAAAATGGCGGTCAATGGTTAGCCTCCTGATGCGCCTGGCCGATAACCGTAGTGACGTACTCGATCTGAGGCGGGGTGAGTGAGGAGGCTGAGGGTAAATAGAACCCTCGCTGGCATAACCGTTCCGCAATGGGATAACGCTGACCCTTGAAGGCTTTATAATAAATAGGCTGCAGGTGCATGGGGATAAAAAAGGTTCGGGTTTCGATACCGTGCCGGGCCAGATAAGCCCGCAATTGGTCGCGGGTCATTCCGAATTCGTCTTCCACCAGGATTGAATACATCCAGAATACATTTTTAGCCCATTCGGCCTCCGGGGGAGTCACAATGCCGGGAATTTTCTGGAGAAGTTGGGTGTAAAGGGCCGCATTACGCCGCCGATTTTTTACAAACTTGTCCAATTGTTCGGTTTGGGCCAGACCAACTGCGGCTTGCATGTTGGTCATCCGATAGTTGTATCCCACATATTTATGCCAAAAATGGCGTTCTTTAGAAAAGGCATGGTCGCGCAAATTGCGGGCCAGGTCGGCCAGTCTGACGTTGTCGGTGGTAATCATCCCTCCTTCGCCGGTGGTGATAATTTTGTTGGCGTAAAAGCTAAATGCGCCGGCGTGCCCTAATCCCCCGGCCCGTTGACCTTTATACTCTGCGCCATGAGCTTCGGCGGCATCTTCCAGCACAAACAGCCCGCGCTGGTCGGCCAATTCCATAACCGGATCCATATCAACCGGGTGGCCGTAGGTGTGAACGGGAACAATGGCCCTGGTTTTGGGGGTAATTTTGTCGGCCAACTGCCCGACGTCCATATTCCAGGTATCAGGCTCAGAGTCGATCAGAACCGGGGTGGCTCCGGTATAGGTTACGGCGTTGATGGTGGCAATCATGGTAAAAGTGGGAATAATAACCTCGTCGCCAGATTCCAATCCCAGCGCAGCCAAGGCCAGGTGCAAAGCCACGGTGCCGTTAGCGCAGGTAACCCCATATTTGCAGCCACATTCTACCGCAAATTTTTCCTCAAAACGAGGAATGAATCCGCCGACAGAGGATATCCAGTTGGTGTCCAAACATTCTATTACATAATTTTTTTCATTGCCGCTTAATGTTGGCTCACAAACGGGAATAATCCCACTCAGTTCATCGGTGTCTAAAACAAAGGTTCGATTCCCCAACGCATCGACACGATCGATCGGTTCAGGGCGGTCAGGTGTGTACAGATTAGGGTCCTGACCGGGGATAATGGCAGACAGTTCTTCGCCAAAATCTTCCGGGGTAATTTTCGATGGTTGTAACATGGTTAGAAGTGACTCCTTATCTTTGTCGGATATTCAACCCTCAAGGTGGTAAAGCGCAAAATGTGAAACGTCAGAATATGGTTGCGTTTTGAATTAAGCGCAACTTTGGAATTATAGTCACTTCAGCCGGTTACGCAACCCGTTGGCAAGGCGCGCGATGGCGATGGTTTCGCTGTTATCCCCGTCCCCCGATCAATTGCATCATTTTCTCAGGTTAGGTTAAACAACCGCCGGTAAGATAAGGGCTGTAGAGATTTTCACAGAATTAGGCTGTTCAAATGATCTATGAGTGACGAAGTAGGTGAAAAGATGATGAAACGGTTATTAACTATCGCGATTGTGGTGGTGAGTCTGGTTTTTATCACGTCGGGCGCGTTTGGTGCGGGTGTGATTCTTGGAAGTTCGGATTCCCTTTTTCAACCTGCTGTGGTCCGCGCCGATGACCAACCGGCTGAGTTTGAGGTTTTCTGGCAGGTGTGGCGTCTGGTCCAACGTTATTTTGTTGACCGGGATGTCCTGGATAATACGCGTTTGACCTATGGGGCCATTAACGGTCTGATTCAGGCCCTGGGCGATGAGGGCCACACCCGTTTTTTAACTCCTGAAGAGGTGGCCCGCCAACAGACCGACATCTCGGGTAAATTTTATGGCATTGGGGCGCAAGTTGGTTTAAAAGATGGTTTGCCGGTAATTGTGGCGCCCATGGATGACTCGCCGGCGGACCGGGCCGGGGTTAAGGCCGGAGACATTATCCTGGAAGTGGATGGGGAGGATGTCACCACCCTGCCGCTCAATGAAGTGGTCGACCGGATTCGCGGTGAAGAGGGCACCGAGGTGGTGATTACTTTTTACCGCGAGGACACGAATGAAAGCCTGGAATTATCCATCATCCGGGCCGAAGTCAAGCTTGAGGCGGCTACCTGGACGATGATTCCTGGTACGGATGTAGCTTTAATTCGAATGACCCAGTTCAATGCCAATTTGCTGGATAACGTGGTAATGGCCGTTGAGCAAGCAAAGAGCGCCGGGGCAACTGCGTTGGTAGTGGATGTTCGTAATAACCCCGGTGGTTTGCTGGAGCAGGCCGTCAGGGTGACCAGCCAATTCTTGAAGGATGGCAATGTGTTGTTGCAAGAGGATGCCGATGGCGCTCGCGAAATCTTTGCCGTTGAGCCGGGTGGGGTGGCAACCGATATTCCCCTGGTAGTTCTAGTCAATCGTGGCTCGGCCAGCTCTGCCGAGATTTTTGCCGGAGCAATTCAGGACCACGAGCGGGGGATAGTGGTGGGTGAAACCACGTTTGGTACGGGTACGGTGCTGCGGTCGTTCCAGTTGGATGATGGATCGGCCTTGTTGCTGGGCACCAGCCAATGGTTGACCCCCAACGGGCGACTCATTCGCAAGCAAGGAATCGAGCCGGATATTGTGGTCGAATTGCCCGTGGGTAGCGATTTGCTGGCCCCGTACGAACTGAAAGAAATGAATGTGACTGAATTGCGCCATAGCGAAGACCGGCAGTTGCTCAAGGCGTTGGCGGTGTTGGCTGAATTGCCGGGGGTTGATGCTGATATTGGCCTTGATCCTGCTGGCAATCGGGTCGAGCTTCATCCAGAGTATTTGCGACCCTTGAGGATGGCGATTGAGTAAGAACATAGGTATCATCAGGAATTGTGAAAGAACAAGGAGCTTGGATATTGTTTAGGCTCCTTGTTTTTTGGGAGTGGACTGACATCAGAGTAGCTTTTCACCCCGTAGGTGATACGGTAACCTGTATCAACTCGTAGCTGGTGCCCTGCGGATTACCTGCCGCATCCAATCTATCCAGCTGCGTTTCGATTTGCGGAATATAGAGACCAACCCGGATGAGGTAATCGCCGGGGGGAATATCTTCGGGCAGCCGCAAGACGTGGCGGTCGGTGATGATCTCTTCCACCCACCAGCTATTGGTAGGGCGCGTGCCACACGCCGGGAAGTCGTCGGCCTGCGCCCAGAGTTCATTGGCCTTATTTTCCAGGTGGGCAAAGATTTTATAGGGCAAGAGGGTCGGCTCGACGGCTTGCCAATAGAGGGTAAGCCAGATCAAACCACCTGGTTTGGCCCGGCTTGTATCCAACTCGTAGCCGATCAACCCTATTGTGTCAGGCACGTTTACAATGCGGGGGTCATATTTTTCGGCCAGTTGTTGTAGAATCTGGGAGGCAGGGCGAAAAACGATGGGGACGGATAAAGGATTGGAAATCTCGAGGGGAGGTTCTTCCTCGTAGGGATAGGAACGAAAATCTTGAGGGGTTACGTAAGAAGCGTAACGGTCCGGTTCTGTCCAGGTGGTTATTTGACCGTCGTAATGGGTGGGGGCAAATTCATACACCTCAATTTCCAGACGATCATGGTTATAGACCTGTCCAATCTTGACGTAACCAATCCCGGCCAGGTTGGGAATTCGATTTGGATCACTCTTTCTTTGTTCGAATTGGGTAAGGAAATAGTAGCGGGGATAGCAAGGATTACGGGGCGCGCCCAGGGTGTACCAGAAGATTGAGGTTCCATCGTCGTTGCTATCCCACTCGCCTTGAAAGTGACCCTGTAAGTAGAGCTGGTTAAGCATCTGCCAGCCCAGGCGATAGGGAGCGCCATACAACCGGCGAGCGCCAAAAGGGAAATTTTTGTCCTCCCAAAATATGGATTTCTTATGTTCAGGGTAAGTGAAAACGTATTCTCGCTCCGTATCCACAAAAAGTAAGTATTGATAGCCCGCAGAAATACCGAACACGCCCAGAAAAATCAAAACGGCTCCGGTAACGACCCAATGGGGGGGTAATTTGACTTGTAGGTCGGCGATGAGTTTTATCCCTCCCAGCGCTGCCAGCAGGGACAAACCGGGATACAGAATTCGCAAGTGAGTGCGTGGGTGGTCCGCAACAAGCACATAACCAATGAAGATGGCCCCAATCCACACGTAAACCATTTTGATTTCGGTTGAGGTATCGGAGAAACCGATCAGTAGCCCAAATAGCAACATGGTGACAAGTAGGGGGGCAATGGCCGGCCAACCTCCCACCACGGCCAGCAATTCCAGGAAAAGGGTGGTGCCAGCTGCCAGCCAGAGCCAGTGGTTGCGGTTATGACGGCGAAGCAGTTGGCCCAGGTGAGTGATGATGAGGCCGAGGCTCAACAGAGCGATAAAGGTTGCGTAATAGCGAGAGTTGTGTGACACGGTGTATTCATATAGCTCATCAAAGTTATTGCCAGGCCAGGTTGTACCGCCAAAAATGCGACGTTCCAGGTATCCAGAGGTATGGGCGATGTGGGGATTAAAAAAGAAAGGCACGTAAAAAATAGCCGTTGTTGCCCCAAAAATGATCCCCGCTTTAACCAGTTGCGGCCAATTTATTCCATAACGGTTTTGACGTTGCCACACCAGGTAAACAACGGCCGGGAATGTCAGCAAAATATCATAATGCCCTAATAGGCCCACCCCGGCCAGAAATACACCTAAATACAGATGAACGCTTTTTCCTGTTTGGTAGTACCGATGAATCAATAGTAAAGTTAAGATGGTTAGCAGCAGGACAAAAGCCTGATATTGGACGAGGCGAGCAAAAGCAATATAGAGGCCATTAATTGCCAGGAGTAAAGCCGCGACAAAGCCCACCCTTCTGTTAAATAAGTGCCGTCCCAGTAGATATAAGCTGCCTGAACTGACCGTAAAAGCCAGGGCAAAGGGAAAACGCAGCGTAAACGGTTCAAAACGTCCGAGGAGTGAGCCGGATACGGCCGGGACAAACACCTCGATGGGACCTTTAGTATGTTCAAAAATCGTTTCGATACGTCCGAAAATGATGGATATGGCCCGTAAAATGCCGTTCATCTCATCCCCGGCAAAGTCACTGTAGGGTAAATTGGTGAAGCTGAGAAAAGCCGCCACACTCATCGGGATGAGAAAACACAATACGTCTATGCGAGTGTCTGGGGTATGGCCAGTATTTGTAGTAAATTCTTTCTCATTTGAGGAAAAAGAAGGCGATGAGGAAACACCAGAATTTGCCGGTTTGTATCTCTTTTGCCGAGAAATTTGCCGGAAAATTGCAATGATTGCCAATATTAGGATAACGGCACCGATCATAATCAAGATGGATGCCGTCGATAGGCGACCGGCTATGTATAATAATCCCAACAGACCTAAGGTTATCAAACCGGAACTAATTCCAAAGGCGAGAACGATATGTTCGAGTTTATTGAGGCCGGGTGGTTTGATGACTTCCAAAAGTAGCCAGCCCGGCCAAAAAAAGACCAATACCACAACTGCTATCAAACGAACAGAGTAAGGCAACGGCAACCAGATACCCAGACTGGTAGCTATGATCAAACCCAGGTTAAGGCTTAATCTATTCAAGAGTAATTTCACCTAATATTTTTCGACTCACTTCCTGCTCGGTGGCTGCATCGTACACAGCAATTTCTACTAGATTAACTCGCGACTTGATTTCTGGCGATATTTCTAACAACCAGGGGTCTTGAATGATTTGTCCAGCCCGCCACTCTGTTGTGTGATATCCACTCCGTACCGGTCGACCAAACCAAAAGGCTAACTCCTGCTGTTCTGAATCTAATAAGCGCAATAATATAACATAATCGTGCGATACATCAGTGAGGGCTTGCCAGTAAAGCGTCAACCAGATGGCTGAACCTGATGTTAATTCCTTGGGAGTCACATCGTATCCCAGTAAGGTTAAATCAGTGTTGGCAGAGAATTGAACAGGATGCGGAGGTTCAAACTTTCCAGGTGAAGGATAAACTCTGGCGGTAGTCACCGTCAGGGGTTTCGTGTCGGCCGGCAGCTCAAAATAGCCAATAATCTTTCCCTTGTCGGTACGAAAGCCAAGTTTGAAGAAGTAATCACCAGGGGGCATACCCACTGGCAGGGAAAGAATAGCCTCACTTTCTACAATCGACGGGCGATAACGAGCCGCTTCTTCAAAACCAGGCCGGGGCTGGGCAATGGCCTCAGTCCAAACATACCCATCTAAGTCCTTTAGCCGCACGAAGAATCGGTCATCTTCGCGCTGGCCCTCATTGCGCCAGTAGAGCGTGGTGGTCAGCGTTTCGCCCGCGGTTAAAGTGGTTGCGCTTAAATTATAACCAAAAAGAGTGCCTCGTCCCTCGAGTTTGTGTCCACCGCCATAATACTGAGCGGCGGGACCGGGATAAAGCCAGGCATATTCGATACCATCTAACTTGAGGATATATTCTGGTTGGCGACGCTTTAAGTACTCTAAAATATCTTCGGCGTGTTTACCCCGTTGTAGTTGAGAAATATAGATCATAACATAATCAGCCTGCGTCCACATGCCGTCAAGGTTGTCCAGAGAAAGGGTTTCTCCGTTCAAAATAGCTTTGACTTTTTGCGAATTTAACGAGGCCAGAGACAACTCCTCAGAATTGGGCAAGGAATTGAGATAGGCCACCACTTGATCAATCCCTTCCCCACCTGTGCCAATAGGCAATAGGCGCATTGCCTGTTTGATGCCACCCAGGACTGGATTCCAATAAGCATAGTAATAGGGGTGATATGGCAAAGCCAATGACATTTGTCCAACCAAAACCAGGAGGGCTATAGACCAGCCAAATTGCCTTAACCGGGTAATTCGTTCGCTTAAATATTGCCAAGCAGTTGCCAGCCCAAGCGCAGCCATCAAATTAAGTATGGGTAACACCGGCACGATAAAACGATCGTATTTAAGGACTGAATTGGTGATTAACGCTAAATAGATTGCCAAATAACCCAATATTGCTCCCACCAAAACTTTCTGTTGAAGCGACAATCGGCGTGCTGGCCATACCATCAGGGCCAGCAGTAGCATGCCTAGCCACGTCAAAGGACTACTCCGATACAATAATACAACCGGGTAGAACCAGGAACTGAGTTCCTTTTGAGAATAAGGTGATCCAAAAAAGAAGCTCACTCCTCCCTCATTTCCTTCTGTTACGCGTACGCCAACATAACCATACATTTTCCAAATGATTTCAATGGGTGCAACCCATAGTGCGGGCCAAAATATCACTATGGTTATCAGGAGTGCTGTTCCAAAAGTCAAAACGGTTATTACCGTTGCTCGCCAACGTTCGGCTTTGCTTCGAGTCTGGTCAAATAGGGGTACTCCCGCAATAATCAAACCACCTACCGGAAGTAATGCTACGGCGGAGACCTTACTTAATATGGCTAATCCAGTCAATACGCCAGCCAATACACCATATTTTATCCGTTGCTTGCACAAATAAAGAAGGAATCCCAATAAAGCTAACGCGTTAAAGCCAGTCATAATTGCCTCGCTGCGTAGTACCCGAGACTCGGTTAGCAGGAAGGGGTCAAAAGCCAGTAAGAAGCCGGCCAACCAGGCGACACTAATCCCAAACACACGATATACCAGTAAAACATACGCTACAACAAGCAAAGTGTTGACACTGGCTAATACCTGACGTTTGCCTGCCAGAGTAGTTATCGCAGTTTTGTCTGGGCCAATAATTGCATCCCAATCGGATGATCCGTTGAGCCATTGAACACCGTAACGTAACCAGGCGCCGACAGTTTCTGCCCACATTAAGGTAACGCCTGGATATCCATCCTGATATGTTTCAATTAAATCGCCGCTGGCAATGGCTCGTGCAAAATTGGCCGAACGAAGATCCCAGGTAAATTCATCGGGGCCAACAAATACTGCCAAATCTGTCAAACGTGGGCCAAGCGCCAGAACAAAAATTACCAAGCTGAGAACAATTGGCGACCTCACGGCGGTTTGAAACCATTTTTTGACACGTTCCATCAAAAAAATCACCATAATTTGTATGAATAAACAAGCAACATCAATCTTTCCTGTGTGCTAATGTTTTGATGCTGGTTATATTGGGTTGAGGTTGATTGCAGGAATTATATAAAACCTTGCCTTGTTTCAACCGCGGTGAATTTTGCCCTAATTTGATAAGAGAGGCAAATTAGGGCGGGGAGGTCGTTAAATGGAGGCGTAATGTTTTGTATTTTATTGCGACCACGAAATCTGTTCGTTTAGCCAATCGCGCTGGCCGTAAGGCTCAACGGCCTTGGGTAAGGCGTACATGCCGCCATCGTAGACAAAAATGAGGCGGTCGTCTGTACCGTTGCGACTGATGACCCGCAGGCTCCAATTCTGCCCATCGTGGTTTACGTAAGCAATCCACCGGCCGTCGGGCGACCAACTGGGCAGGCCCTCGACGCCAGGGCTGTTGGTCAGTTGTCGCCGGTCGCTACCGTCGGCATTGATGAGATAGAGGTCCCAACTGCCGCTTACCGGACTCTGGTAAACAATCTCGTCGGCCATCGGCGACCAGTCAGGCTGCGCGGCCTCCGGTTCCTCAATCACCGGGGCAATCAGATTGTGGCCCACTTCCCACGATTTGACCGGCGCGGCCATGGCTAGCCACAACCCGCAACGATTGCCGGTGAGGTCGCAGCCCCGGCAAACCAGGCGCTGATTGTCGGGCGCCCAGGAGGGCTGCTGGCCAGCCAGGCGCAATTCTTCCTCGCCGCTGCCATCGGCGTTAATGAGCATCAGCCGAATGATGCCGTCACCATTGCGGCCGCTATCAAACAGGATGCGGTTGCCGTCCGGCGACCAGTCGGGGTGGGCGTCTTCCCAGAATCCATCGAAGCCGGTGAATTCGGTAGCGTCGAGGGTAGTGTGGCCCAAAAACCGATGCGGGTGGGCCGGAGCGCAATCACTGAAAGGGCTATCCGGGCTGGAAGGTTCGCCCCAACCTCTAAAAGCCAGGCGCGACCCATCCGGTGATAAGGCCGGTTCGCTGATGTTGTTGAGGGACATAATTCGCCGGGTAGCCTGGCATTGTGTGGCTCCTTGCAGGCAATCTGGCACGCTGACAATATTGACCTCGTAAGTGCAGCGGGTTGGACTGTTGTTCCAGAAGCTAAAGGCAATGTGTCCGGTGGGATCACTGGTTGTGACCGAGGCAGCCGGAGTATTTTCCTGACCGGTGGTGGTTTCTGTGGGCGATGTCACAAGTATCGTTGAAACGGCCGGTATCCAGATTTTTTGGCCGGGGTAAAGCAGATTGGGGTCAACAATAGGCACAAACGAGGAGTCTGTGGCAGCTTTGGCCGCGGTGGCGGCCACAATTTGCGAATAAGCATTGCCGTCGCCCAAATATTTTTCGGCCAGTTTCCAGAGGTAATCATTGTGTTGCACAATATACGCCTCCCCCTTACGCTCCTGGGCATAGCCTGGTGAGACGAAGATCATCAGGCCAACCAGCCAGACCAAGGCCAACCAAAACGTCGATTTTGTCCTCATCAGTTTACCTCCACCGTTCGAACTACCACGTCACCTTATTGTATATTATACCAGCGACGAATATTTTCCTTCATGGGAGCAATGCACCCCCTCCCAAACTTTAGTGCAGTTGGGCGTAAATACCCCCATAGTAATACCAAGTTTCAACGCCCAACTGTCAAAGTGTTTCGCGGTATATTAGCACCATAATAGGCGGTTAGCGTTGATAATCGGTAATCCTTGACTGTAGGCTTAATTACGCCGCGAAACACTAGTTTGCTTCCCCTATCTTGCTGATTTATACTAAGGATTTACAAAAGAATAACTTCCCTCTTGTCATTCTGATCACTGACCATAGTTTACTATTTTCAGAGGAGGTAGATTATGCAACAGGTTGAGTTAGGCAACACCGGCGTTCAAGTCAGTGCCCTTTGTTTGGGGTGTATGAATTTTGGAACCCTGCAAGATGAGAAAACGTCGCTTGCGTTGTTGGACCAGTATTGGGAGGCTGGTGGACGTTTTCTGGATACGGCCAATAACTATATCGTATTGGAACGAAGGCGGCGTCGGCGGTGAGAGTGAGACTGTGCTGGGGAATTGGTTCAAAGCGCGAGGGAATCGAGATGAGGTTTTTCTGGCCACCAAGGTTGGCTTGGCTCATGTGTCAGAAGTGTGCAACGTAACGAGAGCAGCGATAAAGCTGGGAGAGATGCGTTTGTGATTTCGACGAAATTCGGC
>JAFGNV010000190.1 GCA_016926805.1 Anaerolineae bacterium | reverse complement strand
GGCTCATGTTTAGAACAAGTGCAGACGTAATCTAGCCCTCACCCCAACCCTCTCCCACAGGGAGAGGGAGCAGCTTTTCCCCTTGCCTCCCGGGAGAGGGGCAGGGGTGAGGGCAACTGCGCCAATATTTTCTGTTTGCGTTTGGATATTTGCACTTGTATTTGACATGAGCCAAACTCAATAGGGGTAAGGCAGGTTGAAACATAGGGCATCTTTACCCAAAGCCTCAATTCGACCTGTCTCGTTACTACCTGACCGGGGTTTCATCGATCAGCAGACAGGCCGCCTGGTGACCATCGTCCACCAAGGTCAGACGCGGGTCAACCTGCTGGCAACGGGCAAAAGCCACGGGGCAGCGCGGATGAAACCGGCAGCCGGGCGGCAGGTCGATGGGGTTGGGCGGGTCGCCTTCTAAAATAGTGTGCTGGCGTCGCTGGCGCGGATTGGGCACCGGAATCACGGATAAGAGCGCCCTGGTATAAGGATGGGCGGGATTCTGCAAGACCGCCGTCGTTGTGCCAATTTCCACAATCCGGCCCAGATACATCACCACCAACCGATCGGCAAAATAAGCGGCCGTACTCAGGTCGTGGGTAATCAGGATGATGGAAATACCCCGTTGGGCGCGCAGGTCGGCCAGCAGACTCAAGATTTCGGCCCGGATGCTGACATCCAGCATCGAAACCGGCTCGTCGGCCAGGAGGACGACCGGTTCTAACACCAAGGCCCCGGCAATCACCACCCGCTGCCGCTGCCCGCCGGAGAGTTCGTGGGGGCGGCGATGAACAAAATTGCTGGCCGGTTTTAGCCCGGCATCTTCCATAGCCTGACTGGCCCGTGCCAGGCGCTCGGCCCGGCTGTGGACCAAACCGTGCACCAGGAGCGGCTCGGCCACCAATTCGCCGATGGTCATGAGGGGGTTGAGCGACTCGTAAGGGTCCTGGAAAATCATCTGCATCCGGCGGCGCAGTTGCTTCAGGCCGCTTGGGTCCAAATGAGTAATATCCCGGCCTTCAAACATCATCTGGCCGGAGGTAGCTTTTTCTAGCCCCAACAGAGTCAGAACCAGGGTCGATTTGCCGCAACCACTTTCGCCAACCAGGGCCAGTACCTCGCCCGGTTCCAATTCAAAACTGACATCGTCAACGGCATGCACCTGTTTGGCCGCACCCCGTGAGAAGATGGTCCGGCTCACCGGAAAGTATTTGCATAAGTTTTCGATACGCAAGATCGGTTCGTTGGTCATTTTGGATGTTTACTCTGACCCGGCTCTAGCAAGTAGCAACTGGCCCAATGAGGTATATTGTTTTTGGTTCGGCGTTCTCTCACCCGGAAAAGTGGCGGTTGAACCGTGTAACAACGGTCAGAAACGGCAGGGCAACGCGGCGCAAACCGGCAGCCGGGCGGCAAAGCCTCGAGCCGGGGCGGGTAGCCCGGAATGGCGCTCAACCGGCGGTCGCCCAGATTAGACAGGTTAGGAAAAGACTTGAGCAACTCCTGGGTGTAAGGATGCCGGGGGTGGTTGTAGATGGTGTCCACGTCGGCGTATTCCGCCACCACTCCGCCATACATCACCAGCACCGTATCACAAATTTCGGCCACCACGCCCAGATTATGGGTAACAAACAGAACGGCCAGGCCCAATTTCTGCTGTAACTCCCGCAATAGTTGTAAAATTTGGGCCTGAATCATCACATCCAGGGCGGTGGTCGGTTCGTCGGCGATAACGATTTCGGGATTGCAGGCCAGAGCCATAGCGATCATCGCCCGCTGCCGCATGCCGCCGGAGAATTGGTGGGGGTATTGGTTTTTGCGCTCGGGATTAATGCCCACCAGTTCCAGGAGGTTAGCAATGCAGGTGTCAACATATTTCCTTTCGCTGGCAGGATAGTGCTGCCAGATGACTTCGGCAATCTGGTCACCCACCCGGCGCACCGGGTTGAGCGCATTCATCGCCCCCTGAAAAATCATCGAGATGTCTTTCCAGCGGATACCGGCCATTTGTTTTTCGTTTAGATCAAGCAAATCCTGGCCGTTGAAGATAATTTGGCCATTAACAATGCGTCCCGTGGCGGCTAACAGACGCATCAGACTCAACATCAGGGTGGTTTTGCCACAACCGCTTTCACCGACAATGCCCAGCATCTCACCCTTACGTAGGGTAAAGCTCACGTTCTCAATGGCATGAGCCGGTGGTTCGTTCTGGCTGACAAAGTCAACCGACAAATTACGGACGTTAAGCAAAAGGGGAATGTCAGCCAAACCGGAGCTAATTTCCATCGATGCCTCCTGACGTGGTTGCCGGAACCGGAGCGGTTGGCCTGGGTCGAGCCACCATCTTGCGACCGACGGAGAGGTGGTGCAGTTCCAGGCGCGGATTGAAGACACGCTCCAGGCCATTCCCCAGCAAGGTCAACCCCAGGGCGACCCAGGCAATAGCCAAGCCCGGCGGCACCAGCGCCCACCAGGCTCCGGCGCTCATCGCGCCCCGGCTAAAAGCAAATTGGAGCATTTGTCCCCAACTGAGCCGGGTAGGATCGCCCAAGCCCAAAAAGGCCAGGGTGGCCTCGTAAAGGATGATGCCGGAGATGACCAACACGGCATTCACCATCATCAGAGGAAAAACCAGGGGAAAGATATGGCGGCGGACAATATACAGGTTACCAGCGCCGATGGCCCGGGCGCGCTGCACAAATTTGCGCTCTTTGATGGATAACGTTTGCGAACGCACCACCCGCGCCGTACTGGTCCAACTCAAAATGCCAATCACTACAATAATGACCCACATCTTGCGGCCCAACAGGGCAATCAGGATGATCATCAGCGGCAGGTCGGGAATGACCAGCAGAATATCGGTGAGGCGCATCAGGCTATTTTCGATACGACCACCGTAAAATCCGGCCACAATGCCCACCGTTCCACCGATAATCAGGGTGATGAACGAAGCAAAAAAACCAACGGTTAAGGATACGCGCGAACCATAGATGAGGTTGGTTAACACATCCTTACCGGCATCGTCGGTGCCGAGCCAGTGTTCAGGGCCGGGTGGGGCGTAGATATTGTCAAGGGTGACCCGGACAGTTTGGTTGGGATCGTAGGGGGCCAGGGTACGGGCAAATACGGAAACGGCAATCATCGTCAGGAGCATGGCCAGGCCAATGAGGCCCATACGTTGACGCTTGAAGCCCTGCCAAAAAGTTTTGAGATCTTCCATGAGTCAAACTTCCCTTAATTCACTCCGTTTGAATCCGCGGGTCCAGGTAAAAGTAAAGCAAATCGGCAATGAGGTTGGCAAAGATAACACTGATGGCTAACAAGAGAAAGGCTCCCTGCATCACCGGATAATCTTGCCGGGCTACGGCTTCGACTACCGCCTGCCCCAAACCGGGCCAGGAAAAGACCGCTTCAATTTGGATGGCCCCGGCCACGGTCAGCCCCAGATTCAGCGCCACAATGGTAACCGTGGGCAGCATGGCGTTGCGTAGGGCGTGATTCCGGAGAATTTGAAAGGTGCTTAGCCCTTTGGCTTTGGCAGTAAGGATATAATCTTCGGAAAAGATCTCCAGTACGGCACTGCGCATAAAGAGGGTATATTCCCCGGCAAAAATGATGGTATAGGTTAGCGTGGGCAGCAGCAGATGTCGGGCCACATCCAGCCACCTGTCCCAAACGTTGGCGTAGTTGGCACCCACCGTAAACTTGCCCCCAATAGGCAGATCGAAATGACTGGTGCCCCAAAACAGCAAAATAATCCCAAACCAGAAGGTTGGCAGAGACCAGGTGATCAGGCCCCCAATGAGGGCTGTGTAATCGATGGCCGTCCGTGATTTCCAGGCAGCAACCACTCCCAACAAGATGCCAAAAATGATAGCCAAAATGGTGCCAAAGCCGACCAACATCACGGTATTGACCAGATTCTCGGCCAGGATGTCGGCCACCGGACGCTGGGTATGGAAGCTAATGCCCAAATCGCCCTGCAATAAATTAATCACGTAACGAAAAAATTGGGTTTCCAGGGGGTTGATCCAGCATTGTCCGACCTGCAACGGGGTAAATGACTCAACACAGTTGATGATAGGCTGGTCCAGGCCAAAGCGCACCCGGACCGCCTCAATTCCGGCGGCGGTTAAACGGGGGTTTTTGACCGATCGGGCCGGGTCGCCGGGTAAGATGCGAAACAGAAAAAAATTTAGAACAACCACAAAGCCTATGGTCAGCAGCGCCCAACCAACTCTTTTCAGGATGTATTTACTCATCAAAATCCTTTTGTCCACAGACAAACACAGATACGCCCTGATTTTTACGATCAGGGTTTATCTGTGAGAATCTGTGGACTTTTTTTGCCTTGCTGGTATGGTCTAATTCAAAATCATTTCACCGGTTCAACAACCGTCAACGAAGTGGGGTCCTGCAACTCCATTGTGGCCGCATCGGTAAGCCAGCCCTTAAACCGATCTGGGCGAAACGCCTGCACCTGCTGTTGATAGTAAGTTAAATAAACCACATCCTCGTGGGTCATGCGTTGCATCTCCCAGACCATTTCACGGCGTTTAGCGTGGTCAAGTTCAACCGCCTGTTGCTCGTATAATTGGTCGTACTCCGGATTGGAGTACCCGGTTTCACTGTTGCCGGTGGGTATCTCTTTCGTCGTCATTACGTTTAGCAGGAATCCCGGGTCGGGATCGGAACCCCAACCCCAGATAATAATATCGAAATCAAAGGTAGGGCAACAGATGGAAGTGACGGCATCCGGGTCCAGCGCCTGCGGTTCGGTTTTGACCCCAATTTGGCCCCAGGTATTCCCCATAAGCTCGGCAGTGCGCGGCGCAGCAACAATATCGTTGGGCCAACTCAGCCGAAAGACCAGAGGATTGGCGCCATCGGGCATCTCCCGTACTCCATCACCGTCAGTATCCTTGTAACCGGCATCATCCAGAATTTTATTGGCTTCATCAATGTTGAATTCATAAGGCTTCAGTTCTTTGTTGTACCAATCGCCCATGCTATCGGCGATTAACCCGACCCCTGGCGTGCCAAAACCAAGTTCGGCCACATCGATGATATTTTGCAGATCGGTGGCATGGGCCAACGCCAGACGAACATTACGATCACGCAAGGCCGGGTGGCCGGAGCAAACGCCGTCCTCCTCCGGGCAATTTTCCGACGCGGTCTGGTTAAAGATGATGTCGCGAATAGACGGGGCCAGGGGCACTCCTACTGCCAACTCAACATTCTCGGCGTTCTTCAAAGTTGGCACGGCGGTGAGTGGTATTTCGGTGACCATATCCACCTGACCGGTAATAATGGCCTGTACCAGGGCGTCCGGGTTGCCAAAGGTCTGGAAAATAATCTCATCAACCTTGGGCGGGGTCCGAAAATGGTCCTTGTTGGCCGCCAGGCGGGTGAACTCGTTTTGCTTATACTCCACCATCTTGAACGGCCCGCTGCCAATCATCTCGGTATTTTCAAACTCGGCCACTGCATCCCCTTCGTTGTATTGGGACCAGATGTGTTCGGGCAGAATGAACTGGTAGAACAGTTGGCTCTCCATGTTGGGGATAGGTTCGGTCAGAGTAATAACCACCGTCTGATCGTCGGGCGCCTCGACACTTTCAAAATACACAGTATACGGATTCATGTAAGGGAAATCTTCCCGGCTTTTGTTGAGGTTGTAGGTAAACGCGACATCGCTGGCCGTGAGGGGTTCGCCATCGTGAAACTTAACCCCCGACCGGATTTTGAAGGTCCAAACCTTGCCATCATCAGATACTTCCGCACTTTCGGCCAGCGACGGGGCAAAACTGCCGTCAAGCTGAAGGTCGTACATTGAGTCGTAAATCAGTTCAAACAAATCATACGACTCGGCCAGGACGGCGGTGCCGGGATTGAGAGTATCAGGGCTGCCGGAAATGCCAATCCGTATCACCCCACCACCGGTTTCACCAGCTTCGGCCACCGGCGCTGGCTGCTCCTGGGCAGGTTCAGCCTGGGCCGGCTCGGTTTCGGCGGGTGCGACCGGTTGAGCGGCACCACCACAGGCGGCCAGCAACAGCGCTACCGCCACGATTACAGAAAACAGATAAAGCCTATTTGGGGAAAACATTTTACATCCTCCTTGGTTTAAGTTAAACAACAAATTTTTTCACCGGCGATCACGGCCGGTCAATCTGCTTTGAACGATTCGAGCCCAACCTCCAGCGCAAAATCGCGATCAGGAGATAAAGATGAAGATAGGCTTAACTATTAAAAGTAAAATCAAAACGATAGACAGGAAATATGAATGAAATCCCTTAGCCAAAACCAGACAACTTCCAGGCCCGCCCAACAATAAGTAGAAGTTTTTGGAATGTAACAACCTGGCCTGGAACCGAGGTAAAACGTGGCAACAGATCTTTTTTGAACTCAGAGCCTGTTATAGGGCTTGACTAAGGAGCCTGATGGCTGCAAGAGGAAATTAAAAGGGTGGTGTTACTCTGAGTTTTAATGATCAGATCCGTTACTCAAGTTCTGAGAATGATAATAAAAATAGAATGAATTGTCAATATCCTGTGAATTTTTAGACGTATTCCATTTGACGGAGTTGGGCCAGATATGCTAGAGTGGGGAAAACTCCTAAAAATCACACAATCTGATTATGAATAATAATAAAATCAAGGATGAACCAATGAAAATTGAAAATACTACCCCCCATTCAGCGCCACCTCCTCTGATTCAGGTGTCCGGCACTCATCGGGAAATAGGATACCAAATTGGGGAAGCCTGCGCTGCGCAAGTCCAGCACAGCATCGAAAATGCGCAAGCCCTGCTGAAAAAAGCCTACGATAAACTGGAACTGACCTGGAATGGCGCGCAGATCCAGACCCGCAAATATATGCCTTTTGCCCAGGAACGTTATCCCCAGTATGTCGAAGAACTCATGGGCATTGCCGAAGGAGCCAGTGTAGCCTTTTATGATGTGGCCACCATTAATGCCATGGAAGCCGTCACCGTTGATGCGTTGCATTTGACCAAATGCACCAGCTTTGCCGTTAACGAATCCTTCACCGCCGATGGCCACGTTCTTATCGGTCATAATGAAGATTGGGTCCCCGAAGACGAGGCCGACGTGTTTGTAATCCATGCAACCCCGGACGATGAGCCGCCCTTCCTGGCAATGACGTATGGCGGGTTATTACCCAACATCGGTTTCAACGCCGCCGGAATCGCCCAATGTTGCGACTCGGTCTATCCCAGCGATTGCCGTATTGGCCTGCCACGCCTGATAGTATCGCGGGCGGTGTTAGGCGCGCAGACGCCCGCCGAAGCGATTCGCCATATGCTGGTGCCCCAACGGGCGGCAGGTTACAACCACCTGCTGGCTCACCAAAGCGGCGAGTTGTACAATGTTGAGGTTTCGGCGCGCAGTTTTGCCATTCTTTATGCCGAGGACGGCTACGTGGGCCACACCAATCATTACTTAGACTTTAACATGCAAGCCATTGAGGACGAGCCGGATGAATTGGTCAGTTCTCGGGTGCGTTATTTTCGGGCTTTGCGCCTGCTAAAAAATACTACCAAGCACACCATCAAATCGTTTCAAACCATTCAACGGGATCACCTCAACTATCCTGACTCCATTTGCAGCCACGCCATTGATTATCCGGACCCGCTCGACCGGGAAAAAACCATCAACGCTCTGGTCATCGACCTGACGGCCGGGGTGATGCACCTGGCCTGGGGCAACCCCTGTCAGAACCCATATCATACCTATCATCTTGATCTTTAGAGGTTTTGACAAGGTATCTCTAAAAAATATACGTAGCTCGTATTGCGTATTCCGTAGCCAATTTCAGGACGCAACATGAAATACACAATACATTTTGACTTAATGTAGACCCAATCTAATGTACGCCACAAAAATTCATTACAATGTTCAGATTCCGGTACATGATGGCCTGGCTTTATCGGCCAACTTGTTTATACCGGTTCCCCAAACCGAGGAGGAGAAATTCCCGGCCATCCTGGAAATGATTCCCTACCGCAAAGACGATTGGCGTTACCGGGCCGATTACCAGCGGATGACGTACCTGGCCCAGCGTGGTTATGTGGGCTGTCGGCTGGATATTCGCGGCACCGGCAGCAGTCCTGGCCTGGCCCTGGACGAATATACCCCGGCCGAAACCCGAGACGGTTACGAGGCAGTGGAATGGCTGGCGGCGCAAGCCTGGTGCAACGGCAAGGTTGGCATGTGGGGCCTCAGCTACGGCGGCTTTACGGCCATTCAGGTGGCCATGCTCCGGCCCCCCAGCCTCAAAGCCATTGTTCCCATGTACGCCACCGACGATCGCTACACCGACGACGTTCATTATCTGGGCGGCTGTCTGGTTGGCAGCGAGTTTGCCCAATACGCTGTCAGCCAGGTGGGCATGAACGCTTTGCCGCCCAGCCCAACCTACACCGGAGACAGGTGGGCCGCGCAATGGAAAACCCGTTTAGAGCAAACGCCGCCCTGGCTCATTGAGTGGCTCCGCCAACAGACAGACGGTCCTTACTGGCGCAATGGCTCTCTGGCCCCCAACTACAAACAAATCACCTGCGCTATCTTTTGTATCGGTGGCTGGGCCGATGGTTACACCAGCCCGGTCTTGCGGATGCAGGAGGAGTGTGTCAATGCCCCGCGCAAAGCCTTGATTGGGCCTTGGGTCCATTCGACGCCCGACGTCGCTTATCCCGGCCCCAACATCGACTGGCTGCACGAAACAGTTCGTTTTTTTGACTATTGGCTGAAAGATATTGACAACGGGGTGATGGACGAACCGGCATTGACCATCTTTCGCCGGGAGTACACCCCGCCGGAACCCTTTCCCAAAACGATGAATGGCCAGTGGCACAGTGAAGCCGATTATCCCATTGCCCGGTCTCAAACTCAAACGCTGTACCTGGGCCAAAGTACCCTTCAGCCGGAACTGCCTCCCTCTACCCAGAGCGACGCCTACCCTCATCGTCCTACCGTGGGCACCCACGCGGCTTTATGTTGGGGCGGCGGCATCCCTCCCAACGGCCTGGCCCGCGATCTGCGTCCAGACGAGGCCCTCAGCCCGACCTACACCAGCCCGCCGCTGGAACAGCCGCTAGACCTTATCGGCTTTCCGGAAGCCATTTTGTATTTAAGCTCAACCGCGCCAGTGGCGCACGTCGTCGCCCGCCTCACCGACGTGGCTCCCGACGGCACCTCGGCCCTGGTGAGTACCGGCATTTTAAATTTGACCCATCGCGAGGGACACAATGAGCCGGTTCCTCTCACCCCCGGCGACATCTACGAAATCCGGATGACGCTCAAAGCAACCGGCTACCGTTTTCTGGCCGGGCATTGCCTCCGTCTGAGTCTGGCCAGCGCCTACTGGCCGGTCATCTGGCCCTCCCCCTATCCGGCTGAGAATAGGCTGTATCGCGGCCCGGGCCATCCCTCTCACCTACTACTACCGGTGGTGTCGGAAGGTCAAACTTTGCCCAAACCACCCGCCTTCAAAACCTCGCCCCCCGACTTGGTTCCGATTGGTAGCGGCTCTGACGAAACCCCAATCTGGCACATCATCGAAGACGTGATCAAACAAAACATTACCGTAAAAGTATACGGCGGCGATACCGCCATTTTGCCAGGCGACACCCGGCTTTTTTCGTCGGAATTGTTGGAGATGACGGCCTACCATCACGATCCGGCCCACGCCCGACTCTATAACGAGGTGATCTACCAGCTTGAACAGCACGGCTATAAAATCCAAGTCCGCAGTACCGGCGCTATCCGCAGCACTGCCACCGACTTTCATGTCGATGTCCAGTTGGTGGTCACGCTCAACGGAAATCTATTCTTTCAAAAATCTTGGTTGGAGAGTATTCCCCGGCAGTTGCTGTAAAATGGATGTAAAAGGCAAAACCCGACAGGTTTTGGAAACCTGTCGGGTTTGGTTGCTATTTCTGAGGCGATCACCGGGTGGCCCGGGCATCGGCTTCGGTGGCGATAGCGTGCAGAGTGTCCAGGATATTCTCCGGCAATAAGAGCGGGGTATGAGTGGCAATGGCCTGCCGGGCAATCTGGCGAGCCGTTTCCACCGCCGTTGGCCGCCCAGCCTGGCTCCAGGCGTGATAGTTGCGGCGGTCGAACAGGCGCGGATACCATACCGAGCGGAAATTTTTCACGGTGTGATCGGTGCCCAGGTAATCGCCACCAGGACCAACGGCGTCAATCACGTCCAGCGCCAACGTTTCCGGGCTGAGTTCGATCCCGCCCATCAACCGGCGTACAAAACTGATAATCTCATCTCCTATCACCATCATTTCGTAAGAACAGGTTAATCCCGACTCGATGTAACCCACATCGTGCACCAGATTGGCCCCGCTCAGGGCCGTCCACAAAATCCACAAGGCGCTTTCGATACCGGCCTGAACATCCGGTAGTTTTGAGTCGGAGCAGCCCGAAAACCCCCAGACCGGTACGTGGTAAAAATAATGAGCCAGTTCGGCCATAGCCATGCAGTGGAGCATGAACTCTGGCGAGGCATACGTGCCCACCATGGTGCGCATATCCATGGGGCCGCTGCCAGAGCCCCACACAAACGGCGCCCCTTTACGCCGGAGCTGGGCAATCACCAGCCCGCTCAACACTTCTGCGTTGGCCATGGCCAGGCTCCCGGCAGGAGTTACCGGCGCCGAGGCCCCATCCACCGGCCCCGGCGCGTAGACAAAGGGCAACCCGTGATCGACCATCAACAACATTTTGCGCATCACCTCCACCGAATGCTGCAACGGCGAGACCGGCTCGAGATAAATGAACAAAAACGGTTTGAGGGACAACTCACCCGGGCCGCCGGCAATGGTTTCGGCCATGGTGATGATGTCGGCCAGGCCCACCTCATCCCAGGCGGTAAACACCAGGGGTTTGAGCGTGTTCTGAACCATAGTCAAAAACGACCAGCGATCGGAGGTAGGCACGGGTTTGTCGGAGGGCAGGGCCATCGACATGACAAAATCAAGATTGGGCAACGAGTCGGCCAGCCGGACCGCGTTCTGAACGTCGTTCAACACCGAAGGTCGCCGCTCGCCGGTTTCCAGGTCGCGGGTGTAAGGCAAGTCGGAGCCGGTGCCAAAATACGTCCGGTGTCCTTCCAGGTAAAGACGAGGTTCCCCGCTGCGATTGCACAGCACCACCCGCGAGGGAACGGATAACAATGCATTTTCCACCACCCCCGCTGGAAAACGCACCAGATTCTCATCGGTTACAATACAGCCAGCCTCCTGAAGCATCGTCAAAACTTCAGGCTCGTGGACCCGGACGCCGGTACGCCGCAAAATTTCCAACGAGGCCAGGTGAATTTCGTCCAGTTGGGCGTCGG
This sequence comes from Anaerolineae bacterium, assembly GCA_016926805.1. Classification (GTDB taxonomy): domain Bacteria; phylum Chloroflexota; class Anaerolineae; order 4572-78; family J111; genus JAFGNV01. The sequence continues at coordinate 1,328 of JAFGNV010000190.1, read as the reverse complement.
TGAACATGCGATAACCCGAAGGCCGCAGGTCGATCAGGGTCGATTGAACTGATTGCTTAAGTGGATTATGCTTATCGGTTGGCATAAATGGGTTGATCTCCTCAAAGAAAAGGATCAAGAATCCGGGGAACATATTTCGCGTCAAGTTGAAGTTGAGTATAAATGGTTTGCCCCGCTTTGTCTATCCGGCAAAGAATTTTCGAGCACAGGTTATTGCAGAAATTCGGCAAGTTTGGCCTCAATTTCGGCATTTGCCGGGCCAAACCACATCAGGTGACTTTCCGCCGGTACCTCAAACAATTGGGATTGGGGAATGTGTTGGGCGGCGTACTCGGCATGCGAAAAATCAACGCTGCCGTCAAACCGGCTGTGGATGATGAGCGTGGGCGCGGTGATACGGCCTAAATCGCCGCTGCGATGTTTGAGGTCAGCCCAAAAGCCGGTCCCGGAGCGGCACTCGGTCATGAACTTTAAGGCCATTGCCCGTTGTTCTGCCGTCATCCGGCTGACTACCTGGGCCGGATCGAGTATGGTCAAACCGCCCATCATTGACTTGAGGGCCTGGGTTGGATAAGTCCGCGCAATGGCCCGGAAGATGGCCCAAAATGCGCCCTCGGTGATGGGATTGAACATCACGTAGGCGGCAAGGGTGGCCGGGGCATTCAGCCAATTATCTCGGCTGAGAGCGCACTGCAAAATAAGTTTCCCCACTCGGTGCGGATGGCGACCGGCCAGTTGTAAGGCTGTCCGCCCACCCGCCGAGATAGCCATCACGTTCGTTTTTTTAAGGCCCAGCTCATCCAGCAAAGCGACCATGGCCTCGGCGGCGGCCTCGGCGGTTTTGCCGGTGGAAAGGGGAGTGCGCCCGTAGCCGGGCCGGGAGGGGATGATCACCCGATAGCCCAGCTCAAGCAGTAAGGGTAAATTAGCCACCAGTGAGCCGCAGTTGGTGTGCCCCCCGTTTAAAATCAGCATCGCCGGACCCGTTTTCGGGCCTTCGCTACGATATTCAATGATTCCTTGTGTGGTTTGGATAATGTTTTTCATGGCTAACCTGCCTAATGGTGAATGGTGAATTGTGAATGACTTATGGATGTTTTGACCATCCATTCACACTTAATCATTAATTATTCACAATTCACCATTAATACGTCTGGTCTGCCCATTCCCACCAGATAAAAGTGGCCGCCACTCCGGCCGCGCCGGCCAGAACGACAATGACGTAACTGGTCATTCCAAAACTGGTTCCTTGGGCATACAAAGCCGGGACAGACCAGGGGAAATACTCTCCCCATCCGGCAATACCAACAATCTGCGCCAGAAATATG
>JAFGNV010000189.1 GCA_016926805.1 Anaerolineae bacterium | reverse complement strand
TAAGCAAGATTGCCTGATGGACAAAGTGCGGCTCTTTTATTTGTTAAATCTGTTTAATCTTACATAACTTTTAAAACACATTCTTAACGGGCAGGTAGCCAAATGGCCCTTAAGCTGTCTTGTATCCTGCTGACCTGTATTTTACACGCTATATGGTATTTTATACGCTACAAAGCAAACATTTCTTCGCGTTTTGGTCCCACCGACACATATTTGATCGGCACGCCCACCAACGCCTCGAGCCGTTCGAGGTAGCGCCGGGCTGCTTGGGGTAGTTCGGTCCAGGAACGAGCCGAGTTGGTGGAATTTTCGGGCCAGCCGGGCCAGGATTCGTAAATCGGTTCGACAGTCTCGTAAATGGGTGTGTCGGGTACATACTCAATAACCTGGCCAGCGGGCAGGCGATAAGCGGTGCAAATCTTCAATTCCGGCAAACCATCCAGTACATCCAGCTTGGTTATGGCCATGGTGGTGAATCCGTTGAGATACGACACGTAACGAAGCGCCACCGCATCGAGCCAGCCGCAACGGCGCGGGCGGCCGGTTGTGGCCCCGTATTCCTTGCCTTTTTCGCGTAGCCATTGAGCTATCTCATTATCCCCCTGATCCGTTGGGACCGGACCCGCCCCAACTGCTGTGGTATAAACCTTAACCACTCCCATTACCGCATCGACGGCCTGGGGTGGCAGCCCCGCGCCCACCGGGGCAAACGTGGCGGTAGGATTGGAGGAGGTCACATAGGGGTAACTGCCCCAATCCAGGTCGCGCATCGCAGCCAGTTGCCCTTCCAGAAGGATGTTGCTGTTGTCCTGGTAGGCTTGACGGATTGGCGGCAGGGGGTCGATCAGGCGGTGACCAATTTTATCCCGCCAGGCCAGACATTGCTCAAATAATTCGCCAGCCTCAAGGGGGTCCTGCCCAAAGTGAACCAACTCACGGTTGGCAAAAGCCAGAGCCTGTTCCAGGCGAGTTTCCAGCCATTCCAAATGCAGCAGGTCGCCCAGCCGCAGGCCGCGCCGGGCGCTTTTGTCGCTATAAGCCGGGCCAATCCCCCGTTTGGTGGTGCCAATAGCGCCACTACCGGAGGCCGATTCCTGTAACCCATCAAGCAGGCGGTGGTAGGGCATCAGCATTTGGGCCCGTTCTGAGAGAAAGAGGTTGCGGGTATCTACGCCGGCGGCTTCCAACGCTTCCAGTTCCTGGATGAGGGTGGCTGGATTGACCACGCAACCGGTGCCTACCAGGCACTTAGTCTGCGGATAAAAGATGCCGGAGGGGATGAGATGCAGCTTGAATTCACCGTACTCGTTCACCACGGTGTGGCCGGCGTTGTCCCCACCCTGAAAGCGGATGACCCAGGCCATATTTTGGGCCAGGGCGTCCACCACCCGCCCTTTCCCCTCATCACCCCATTGGGCGCCAACAATTGCCGTAACTGGCATATTTTACTATCTCCTTTGTCTGGATTAAATATCAGCGGGTTGGGGGGTCAGGGGTCAGAACCTCACGTATCACGCCCGGTTTGTCATTCTCCATCATGAGCGATACGCATGGCCTCGGCCAGGTCAACCGCGCCGGTGTAAAGAGCCTTGCCGATAATCAGACCTTCGATGCCTTCATGCTCCACGGCCTTGACTTTTCTGACGTCTTCCAAACTGGCCACGCCACCGGACACAATTACCTGAAAACGTCGTGTTGAGTCGGACGCAGGATTTCCGGCCCGGGCCATGGCCACCGAGGCTGCCACATTTGGGCCGCTCAACATGCCATCGCGAGAAATATCAGTGTGGATAACGTGGCGCAGCCCCGCGGTGTGAATGAGTTGGGCCAGTTTGATGGGATCGGTTTCGCTCAATTGCCGCCAGCCGTGCGCCGCAACCTTGCCTTCTTTGACATCCAACCCCAGGGCAACGCGCTCAGGCCCAAAATGGGCCAGAATATCGAGCATTTGCCGGGGTCGGTCCACCGCTATCGAGCCAATGACGACACGGGTGACGCCCATGTCTAGCGCCTCTTCAATATCCTCCGGCGAGCGCAGTCCTCCGCCAAACTGCACCGGCACGGAAACCCGGTCGAGTATGGCCTGCAGGGCATCGATATTTTGGGCTGCCTGCGCTTTATGGCCAAAAGCGCCGTCCAGGTTGACCACATGCAGCCAGTCGGTGCCAATCGATTCCCAGGTGTCGGCGATTTCCACCGGGTCGTCACCGTAAATTGTCTCTGCGGCGGGATCACCCTGCGCCAGGCGGACGCATTTTCCGTTTTTTAAGTCAATGGCGGCGAAGATTTTCATGGTTGCTCCTTAACTAATATTCTTTTGGGGACGCACAACATTCAGATTTGGCTTTAGCGCAGGACATTGAGCCAGGTAAATGGGGCGCGAGCCACTTTTTGATGCGGAGCCAAGATCATCAAAAGGCAGCACCGCGCCCCAAACTAGCGATTACAGTCCAGGAACGAAGGCGGCGAGAAGAAGTAATAGAAAAGCGATCACCACCAACCAGAAGGCAAACCCCGATAACACAGGAATGGTTACCAGGAAAGCCAGAATGCCAAGTACCCCAATAACCAGGGCAATCCACCAGGTGGCTTGTTTGGGAGCAGAAAGTCTCATTATTTTTCTCCTTTTTTAATAATGGTAAGGATTTAGTTTGTTAGATACTCTCCTGGCTCCGCGGCCTGATGAGGCCAATCGTAGAGAGCACCCCAAGCGCCTCTTCTTGCCGGCCTGGCGATCTATGGGACTTATCACGTCCGCTTAACTGAGAAAGAAGTATGCAGCAATCGGCGGCGCCTAAAGGGCAAGATTAATGGAGATCAATTTTTATACGGTCAATGTTCCTTTCGTGCTTGGTACCCGTCCCGCCAAACGGGGGTCGGCTTGTTTGGCTATATCCAACGCCCGGGCCAGTGCCTTAAAAATGGCCTCGGCCCGGTGGTGGTCGTCCACACCAGCCAGTAAACGGACATGCAGGTTGAGCCGTCCCTCGTGGGCCACACTTTCCAGAAAGTGGGGGATGAGGGACGTGCCCATTTGGCCGATGCGTTCGGCGCTGAATTCGCCGTCGAACACAAAGTAGCCGCGCCCGCCAAAATCCACGGCTACCAGGGCCAGCGCTTCATCCATCGGTACAATGGCGTGACCCATGCGGATGATACCTTTGCGATCACCCAGGGCCTGGGCCAGGGCGCGCCCCAGCACAATGCCGACATCTTCCACGGTGTGATGCTCATCGATGTGCAGGTCACCTTGAGCGCGGATGGTGAGGTCAAAACGAGCGTGGCGGGCCAGGGCGTGCAACATGTGGTCCAAAAAACCCACCCCGGTGTTGATGTCAGCCTGGCCGGTACCGTCCAGGTTAAGGGTTATTTTGATGTCGGTTTCACCCGTTTTGCGGGTGATGGTGGCCGTGCGTGATAAATCTGCCAATGATTGACTCCTTGCAGACGAAGAACCATGATAAATGGCAATCAGCCCAGAATTAAATCCTTCAAATGGTCGGGGTGGCCTAGGATGATGTTGGATTTTTGTTTTTCAAAGCCTCGACGTAGAGCGTCTTTATCGTGCGCCCCCACCAGACAGGCAATGGCCGTAAAAGGTTCCACCTGGTTGGCGGCTTTGGCCGCCTGCACGTCACCCGGAATGGAGCCGATGTAGGCGGTATGCACCGGGGTGGGATGGATCCGGCGGGTGGCTTCGAGCAGGGGCCAGGGATCGGGAATTGGCTTACCCCCGGCCTCGTGCACATCATCGAGGGTGATCACGGCGGCAAAGTAATCTTCAATCTTTTGGGCTTTGAGCGAGTAGTTCACCTCGATGCGAGTCCGGTTGGCGATAAGACCCAACGGCACTTTTTCCCTGAGCTGGGTCAGGATGTTCCGGTCAATCAGCAGCGACTCGTTGTCGATATAACCGGAACTTTGCACGGCCACCGCCGGCTCTTGATAAATCTCTTCAAACAAATCCTTGCCCAGATATAATTCCTGGAAGATACGCCCGACCAGATTGGTTTTGGTAATGTCGCCCACGTCTACCAGCAGATGGCGGTTTTGGTTGGGCAACGCCTGGTAGGCCCCCTCAATCCCGCCCCCGGCAGCGGCAATCTGCTCGGCCATTTGCGCGATATTTTTTTCCTTGCGCAGATTATCGATAGGAACTTGGATGCCTCCCCGGGCAATCTGAAGATAGGCGATAATAGCCGGGACATGCACTCTTGAGGGAAACGTCGGTATTGGCACCGGCGGCAGCAACTCGATGAAATACAGAATGAACGCCGCGGCCAGTTCCCAGAAGTCGGTAAAATTACCCACTTTTTGCAGCAAGGTAACTTCGTCGGCGGTCAGCAAGGGTTCAGTGGAAGACGGCAGGCCAATGCCTTGCTCCAGGTAGAGTTGCACCGATTTGGGCACCACCTCGCGATACGACAGGCTGACATCAATTAAGACGTCGTTAAAGGAAAATATGAGCGCATCTATCTTGAGCCTGGCCTGAGATTTCATAGCTGCTGTAACACGCTTCCCAATCGGGCCATCTGGCCCGGCAGGCCGACGCTGATTCGCAAATGGTCCGCCAACGCCGGCGAATCGTAATAGCGAACCAGAATCCCGCGCCCGGCCAGTTTCTGCCGAATATCCACCGCCCGGCGTCCCCCCTCGACTTTAACCAGAATGAAATTGGTATGGCTGGGATATGGTTTGAGCCAGTCGATCTGAGCCAGGGTGGTGTAAAAGTTTTCTCGTGTTTCCACAATTTTAGCCACATTACCCAGCAGTCGGCCACGGTCGTCCAGAGAAATCCTGGCCGCCAATTGGCCAGTCACCGGGACGTTATAGGGCTGTTTGATTTTCCACAAGTGTTTGATGATGTCTGGTGGGAAGGCCCCATACCCCACACGCAGTCCGGCCAAACCGGCCCATTTGCTGAAGGTGCGCAGCACAATCAGGTTGTGATGCTGTTTGACCCATTGCATCCGGCTTTCTCCGCTAAATTCCACGTAAGCCTCATCCAGCATCACTACCGCCGGTAGGGCCAGGAGGCGTTTTAGATCGTCATCCCCCAGCAGCGATCCATCCGGGTTGTTGGGTGAGGTGACGATAATGAGTTTGGGGGTTATTCTTCCCTTTATTCCTCTATCATCATCAGCGGCAAAAACTGACTCAATCTCGTCAACGTTAATTGAAAAATCCGGTTGCCGCCAAACGTTGATGACTTGGGCACCGTTAACATCGGCGTCAAAGGCGTACATGCCAAAGGTGGGGGGGCAGTTAATTATCGTGTCGCCCGGCTCAATGAACAGGCGCATAGTCAGGTCGATCAATTCGTCGGCGCCCAAACCAACCAGCAAGTATTCGGCTTCCAGGCCGGTGTAGTCAACCAGGGCTTGACGCAGTTCACGGCATTCCGGATCGGGATAGATGTGCAAAAAAGGGGCTTCAGCCAAGGCTTCGGCCACCAACGGCGAAGGCCCGTAAGGGTTTTCGTTGGCATCCAGTTTGATGATGTCGGTTGGTTGTCGCCCCAGTTGCTGCGATAACACCTCAAAGGGCAAGATTGGGGTGTAAGGTTTTAAGCTGGCTACGTTGGGGCGGATCATACGATTAGGGTTGAAATTCATCGAATTAATCCGGTTAGTTATGGCGAGAAACGCTGGTCACGAAAACGACCCTGTTCGGATTTGCGCAGGTAGGTTTCCTCAATCCAGGTAAAGTAGCCGCCGTAATCGAGGCTAAAACCGCGGCACATAATCATGTAGCCGATCGCCTTGTTGTTTTCATCCAGAACAAAATAGGCTTCACCGGCCTGAGAGTCACTGAGCAGGGTGGTGATGGCGGTTTCGGTTTTGGCCCATTCTTGCGGCGAGGCGCTATTTTCCTGTTCGTGTGACTCGCGCATCAAATCTAACAGGGTTTTCCGGTTAGGGGGCGTTACCAGTTGAATCTTCATTGACTCTTCTCCTAATTGCTGCCGCGTGAGCATCCAGCCCCTCTGCTTTAGCCAGAACCTGCGCGGCAGGGGCAATGGCCGCGGCTTCGGTGGCGTCTAATCCAAAAACACTTATAACTTTGGTGAAATCGCGTACATTTAGGGGACTGGCAAAGCGAGCCGTGCCCATGGTGGGCATCACGTGGGTTGGCCCGGCAGTGTAATCGCCCAGAACCTCGTAGGCATGCTCGCCCAAAAAAATGCCACCCGCATTTTTTATTTTACCGGCCAGCGTCCAGGGGTCGGTGACGTGGAGGCACAGGTGCTCGGGGCCGTAGAGATTATTTAATTCTATGGCCTCAGCCAAGTTCGCGCAAATAACAGCACCGCTCTGGTGCTGTAGGCTCTCGACAATAATATCGGCCCGGCTGAGTTCCTCAAGCTGGCGGCCAATTTCCACCTGAACCGCTTGGGCCAGAGATTGGCTGGGCGTCACCAAAATCGCCGAGGCCATGGGGTCGTGCTCAGCCTGGGCCAGCAAATCTGCGGCAACCAGAATCGGATCGGCGTGGGCATCGGCAATAACCAGGGTTTCGGTGGGGCCGGGCAAACCGTCGATATCTACCAGACCGTAGACTTGCCGTTTGGCCAGGGTGACAAAAATATTGCCCGGCCCCACAATTTTATCCACCTTTGGCAGCGACTCCAGACCGTAAGCCATCGCCGCTATAGCTTGTGCTCCCCCAATGCGGTAAACGGCGTCTACCTGGGCCACTTTGGCTGCGGCCAGAAGCACCGGCGAGATTTCACCGCTGCGGCCGCCGGGCGTGGTCACAATTACCTGTTCCACCCCGGCCACGCGAGCGGTCACCGCGCACATCAACAGGGTGCTGGGGTAAGGCGCGGTGCCACCCGGCGCATACACCCCCACCCGTTCCAGGGGACGAACAATCTGACCCAACGCGCCGCCGTCACTGCGCCAGTCCAGCCAGCTTTGGCCGGGCTGTTTTTGGTGAAAAGTACGAATGCGGTTGGCGGCAAAGTGCAGGGCTTCGCGTATGTCGGGAGCAATGTTTTGGTAGGCCGAGTCGATGTCGGTTGAGGAGACGGTCAGGCTTTTTAAGCGAATGCCGTCGATTTTTTCGGTCCAATCGATAATCGCGACCTCGCCTCGCTGGCGCACGTCGGCCAGAATGCGGCGAACGGCTTCCTCCGGATCAATGGCCTGGCCAAAGACGCGTTCGATGCCTTTGGCCAGGGTCGGCGTGACTTTGGTGTCACCCACCGGCGGGCGGTGCAGAATGGTTTTTTGCGCCTCGTCGGCATTATAAATGCGGAATAAACTGGCGGTCATGTCATTTCTCTTTTTTGCCTGGATCATTTATCGAGTCCCTTGAGTCCAAGTCTGGACGTGTGAGCCGTTCGAGTTCGAAGATCAACGCCAGGGCTTCTTCTGTGCTCTGGCCACAGGTCTCCTCGCTGGGGCGAAATCCAACGCAGACGGCGGGCCGGTCTGGCTGCCCAAACAGACGGCAACGATTGTCCGGGGTCAACTGAACACAACGCACACCGGAGGGCTTACCGTGAGGCATGCCCGGAATCGGCGAAGAGATTGAAATGGCAATGCAGCAGGCTCCACAACCTACCCGACATTCCATTGTTGCTACTTATCCTCTAATTCCCAAGGTTTGCAACAGGCCATGTCACTGGGGCGATTCTTCTTCAAAAATGATTGGCGCAGGTTCACTTTGTCTATGGATAGCCCGCCCTCGGGTAAAAAGGTACATGTTTCATCTTCCATCCGGCCTTTGCACTGATTTTACCTCAGAACTACCACTTTAGCCAATGGTGAAATGCTATTGGCCCTAAAGTATTGCTTGACACTTAACCTACCTATGTTATACTTTACATAGGCCATTAATCTAACCCAACATCATACTTTTTAAGGAGATTCACGTGGCCCATCGAATATTGATGGTAGATGATGACCATGAGATGGTTGCTTTGGGTAAACTTATCTTGGAGCGTGAAGGCTTTGAGGTGCTTTCTGCTTATAGCGGAAAAGAAGGGTTGGATATGTTGGAGCAAGAGGGAGAGATCGACCTGATTCTGCTGGATATTATGATGTTGGGCATGGACGGCTGGCAGGTATTGGAAACTATTAGAGATAGTGAAAAATATGCCCAGATTCCGGTCATTATGCTCACAGCTCGTCATTATCTGGAAGATGAAACGACCACCACCAACTATTCTGACCTGTTTGATGGCTATGTGGTCAAACCCTTTGTGGTCAGGGATTTGTTGGGAAAGATAAGAAGGCTAATTAACTGATTCTCCTCCCGATATAAAAACCTCCAGAGTGGTGTTGCATCAAATGAAAATTCGACCGATAGAGGCCCATGAATTGGAGGGCCTACTTCAACTCTACCGACATTTGCATCTGGAAGATGCTCCCCTACCGTCACCATCGAAACTGGCTGAACTGTGGCGCGAGATTTGTGCGAATCCCTGGCTGCACTACTTTGGGGTAGAAGTTGATGGGCAGCTTGTTTCATCGTGTACCTTAACCATTATCCCCAATCTAACCCGTGGTACCAGGCCCTACGGCTTGATTGAAAATGTGGTTACCCACGCCGATTACCGGCGACGGGGTCTGGGCAAGGCAGTGCTACAACATGCCCTGCAAGTGGCCTGGGAGACAAATTGCTACAAGGTAATGCTGCTTACCGGCTCAAAACAACCCGAAGTGCTACGGTTTTACGAAGAAGCCGGATTTAAAAGAAATGTAAAAACCGGATTCATTGCCAACCCGCCGGAATAAAACCCTTCCATCCCCCATTTTGCGTCTTGTCAGGAGAGCTATGATGAGGCATAATATGGGCAGAGCAGGTTTGACGAATGGCATTGGTAGCTACCTGGCACCCGGCCAGGTTTCCCCATTCACTTTTTCCAAACAATTTAGCATATCATAAGAATCAGGAGGAACATCCTATGTTTGTACGCGATCACATGGTCTCACCAGCGATAACGGTAACCCCCGACATCCCGTTCCAGGATGCCCTAAAAATTATGCAAGAAAATCATTTTCGACGCTTGCCGGTGGTTGACAAAAAAGGGAAATTGGTTGGTATTGTGTCGGAACGTGATTTGTTATATGCTTCTCCCTCCCCGGCAACCACGCTGAGTGTGTGGGAATTAACCTATGTTCTTTCCAAAATCCAGGTTGAGGAATTGATGACCAAACAAGTGGTAACCACCACGCCCGACACCCCGATTGAAGATGCCGCCAGCCTGATGGTCGAGAACAAGGTGGGCGGTTTACCGGTGGTGGATGAAGCCAACCGGCCGGTGGGCATTATTACCGATCGGGATATTTTTAAAGCGTTTGTAGAGATGGTGGGTGGTGGGCAACCCGGCCTGCGTCTGACCCTGTCGGTTCCGCACGGCAAAGGTGTTTTGGCCGGATTATCGCGCGCAATTACTGATTTGGGTGGCTACATTGTCAGTTTCGGTTCTTTCCCCATCCCCGACAAACCCGACCAGGATGGTTTGGTGGTAAAAGTGCAAGATATTAGCCGGAGTCAATTGGTGGATACGCTGGAAGGGTTGGGCGATCATGTAGTTGATGCCCGAGAGGTGTAGCGACGCAAATAAGCAAGATATGACGGGCCTTAAAAAGACCGTGGTCTGATTCGTAGGTGACAGTCACTTTTGATAAATTTTTGCATCACTGCTGGGCGAAAATGGTATAATTTATCAGTGTTTGAAGTGACAGTCACCTTTTTCCGAACTCAGCTTAAATACTTTGAAAGCGCAGGGGGTCAATGGGGAATTTTGTCTTCTTTATTCTGATTCTTTTTGTCATTGCCGCCCTGCTGCGTATAGATTTTTTCTTTACCATAGTCTACCTTTTTGTTGGAATCTATTTTGTCTCCCATTTCTGGTCGCTTCGGGTCCTCGGTCGGCTGGAAACCACGCGCACGCTCCAACAGCGCGCCTTTTGGGGCGACAAAATCAATGTTGTTCTTAAATTCAAAAACCGCAGTCGATTACCCATCCCGTGGCTGATGCTCCATGAGGTCTACCCGCTGACGTTGTGCAGCCCGTCTTTCTTCCGTAAAGTGATCACCCTGCCCGGTCAGGAAACCCACACGGTTGAGTATATGCTGTCGGCTCGCAAACGGGGTTATTATCTTATAGGCCCACTAACCTTGCACACCGGCGATCTGTTGGGTATTCGACGCGAACTCTCTCATCACCTGCCTGCGGATTATCTGATTGTTTACCCCAGAATTGTGCCCATAGCGCAATTGGTTTTACCCACCCACAGCCCCCAGGTGATTCTGCCAACCCCCCTACCGCTTTTTCTGGATCCGGCCCGTCCGATTGGCGTTCGTAATTACATCCCCGGCGACAATCCCCGCCATATTCATTGGACCGCCTCTGCTGCTACCGGCCAGATGTTGGTGAAGCAGTTTCAACCGGCCATTGCCCGCAACAACGCCATTTTTCTCAATCTTTGCCGGGACGACTATGCGGTGCGGGGGTATCCCGGTATCGCTATCGAACTGGCCATCATTGTCGCGGCCTCTCTGGCCAACCATATTGCCGTGCACGAAGAATTGCCGGTAGGTCTGGCCACCACCGGTCTTGATCCTCTGGCCGAAAAACAACAGCAATTTAACATTCCTCCCCGCAAGGGACGCGGCCATCTGATGCAAATTTTGGATGTGCTGGCCCGCGTTCAGCCTATCGAAGCTGAGTCCTACTTTCTGGAAAATATCCGCCAGGAAGCCGTACGCCTGTCGTGGGGAACCACCATTATTATCATTACCAGTCACCAATCCGAAGAGCTTTCTCAAACGTTATTGTTGCTCAAACGTTCGGGTTTCCGGGTGACGCTGGTTTTGGTTGATCCTACCAGATCCTATCGTCAGGTGGCCGAGGACCCGGCTCAGGATTTGGCGTTACCTAAATTCAAGATACGCCGAGAAAAGGATATTGAAGTATGGTTGCCGATGGTATAGCCGAAGAGGAATTTCCCGAAGTAGAACGTAATCCCTGGATCGATAATTTGTTCAGGCCGTTGGTGATAACGGTTATGATTATGTGCTTCAATATTTCTCTGGTTAATCTGACCCGGCTCATCAACCCGGCCTGGCGTGGCACTTACTTTTTAATTGGCATGTTCCTGGTCACGGTTGAAGCCATTTACTCCTATCGTATCCTCAAAAATTACCGCTTGCGCGATGTTTCAGCCTGGCGTTACCGGGCCGGAGAGTGGGCCGTGTTGGTTTTATTGCTAAAAATTTTTCATCTGGCCGACAAACCGATGGCCGTAGTTATGGCCGACTTGCGGGCAATGTGGCAAAACCCAGTCGAGGTGGCCAGTTATGAATTTTACGTAATGCTATTTCTGGCTGCTATCAGTTGGCTGGCCGCAACGTTAACTATTGTCGATTTTGAGGAACTGTACGATCCTTTTTCTTTTCGCTCGAACCAACTTGCCCCGCTAGAACGCTTGCGCACCCGGTTTTTTCTGGGTGGCGTTATTTTGATGGTGATATCGGGCATAACCCAGTTGTTTATCAGATTTGGCCCGTCCCGGCTTACCGATTGGCAACGCCCCTCGGTGAGTGGGGTAATTGTCAATGTGTTAATTTATTTTTTGTTGGGGTTAGTGCTCTTGAGCCAGGCCAACCTGGCCCGGCTCTTGATGCGCTGGCGCTACCAAAAGATTGAGATTGGCCCCGGCTTGACCAGACAGTGGGCCAAATATGGCCTGGTATTTTTGGGACTCATCACCTTTGTGGCCTTCTTCCTGCCGACCAGTTATACCACCGGTTTTTTGACCAGCGCGGCAATTGTTATTCGGAACGTAATAAACATTTTGTATTTCTTTATCCAATTGGTATTTTTACTGTTTACCCTGCCGCTGGCCTGGCTGTTGAGTCTCTTCGGCAAGAATCTGGCCGAAGATACGCCCCCGCCCCCCCCGGAACCTCTGCCTATGGCAGAAGCCTCCCCCCAGGCAAGCCCGATTCCCTGGTTGGAGGCGCTCCGTTCTTTGATCTTCTGGCTGCTGACGTTGGCTATTATCGGGTATCTTTTAAAAATTTACCTGAATGATCGGCCCGAATTGTTCGAGTCGCTCAAAAAATTCAAACCCATTGGTTTGATCACCGGGTTCCTAAAAGGGTTGTGGCAGCAGTTGCGGCGTTGGGCGAAAGCAGGACTGGAGATTGTGTCCGAAACCATCAGGCTGCCCGGCTCAGGAGTCAATACGCCGGTATTGACTGGCAATTGGAGGTGGTTTAGCCTGGGGAGTCTATCGGCCCGGGAACGGATCTTGTATTATTATCTCAACATTCTCAAGCGGGCCGAGCGACGCCGCCTGGCGCGGAAAGGTTATGAAACTCCTTTTGAATATGAGCCAAACCTGGAAAACGCCGTGCCAGAGGTTGAACCGGAGGTGCACGATATGACCGGCATTTTTGTCCGCGCTCGCTACAGCCAGGAAGGATTTGATGAGGAACAGGCCAACCTGGTGAAGCAGGAGTGGGAGCGGATTCGCAAGGAGTTGCGGCATGTGGGTCGGTCGAGTTCCAAAACCGAAAAGTCGGAAGATGATGAGTAAAGCCAGGCGTTCAATTACCAGCCCGGGTACTTGGGCATGGCAAACAGGGCCTGCGCCGCAGGGCTGATAATATTGTTGGGGGTGTTGGGGTCGGGTCGGAGGATGGAATAGCCCGAGGCAGGGTGACATTTGCCGTAACGCCCCGCAACGGCAAAATCATACACCACAAACATCGGCCCCATCCAGGGCCAGTGTTCATGGGCATAGGTGTAGGCTGCTACCAGATATTCCGCCTGTTGCTCCGGCGTAACCTGCCAGCGAGTGTGTTCACCAAAATCGCAGGAGGGGATGCCGGCCAGCCAGCTAAACTCGGTAGCCCAGATTTGAGTGTCAACATCGCCGTACTGCTCCATAATTGCCCGTTGAGCCTCAGCCTTGCGAAAGTAGGGCCAGCCGTTGCCCTGTTCGTCGATGCCGGTGGGGTGGTCGTAGGGCCAGGGGCCGCCGTAGGGATGGCTGCCGATAGCATCCACCAAACCCTTGACCCCGTTGGCGTACATTCCCTCCAAGAACTTCAAATCATCATAATCCCCGCCAGGCGAAGGCGCACCGCTGACAATAATGGCCTGAGGATCGGCCTGGCGGATAGCGTCGGAGGTGGCCCGCAACAGGTTGACGTATTCCGCCGGGTTGGGATTGCCCTCCCATTCAAAGTTCAGGTTCGGTTCGTTCCAGATTTCGTAGGCAATGGTTTTATATAAGCCGCCGTAGCGATTGCGAATGAATTCGGCGGCCTCGGCGGCGTTTTTGGCGTAGGTAGTAATTTCGTCACCGGTGCGCGGCGCATCGGGCAACCCGCCTTCGTTCCAGACGATGAGTTTGAGCAGAACGTGCTGGGTGCCGCTTTTGCGTAAATCGCTGAGCAGGTTGTCGGCGTTGGTCAGAAAATTGGTATCTTTGCGGATATTGAGATCGTGTTTGGCCCAGGTGAAGCCGCCTTGTACGGCCAGGTCCATATTTTTGGCTTCGGCCAGTTGGACGCCGTAGCCCAGGTGATACTGCGCCACGGTCAACGTGGCCTGCGTTACCTGCGTTGCCGCTGCCACGGCGGTCACCGTGGCCGGGATGGGGGTGGCGGGTGGAACCGGGCTGGGTGTCGAGGTTGGCGTGAAACTGGCGGCGGTTGTGGGAGAGAGGGTCGGGGTCGGCGGGGGAGAAGTGGCGGTAGCTGGGCGGGTCGGCGTGGGGGTGGTGGTTGCCGTTGGGGCGGGCGGCGGGGTAAGGGTAGGCGTGGCCGTGTCGAAGCGGACAATTTTGACCCGCGTTGGCGCGGCTACCTTCGCTTCGGTTTGACTCAAAAAGTTGCCACAAGCGAGGATGGGAATGAGAAGAAGAACAAGCAGGGGCACGATTCGACGCACTTAGTTCTCCTTGAGTTCCAGCAAGTCCAGGTAAGCCCCTTCCACCAGGTCGGCCGCATCGATGCCCAATCTTCTCATCAACTCCGTAGCGATAGCTTCGCCCTCTGGGGGAGACTGTTCTTCACTCAATACCACCTCAAGCTCCAAAAAATTGCCCAGGCTATCAACTTTGTCCAGATGAATGCGGGTGTGACCCACCAGATACAGGTGACGTTCCTTGCTCACTATCCCCCGCACCCCCAGCGAAACGGCCAGGATCGTTTCCAGGGTTTTGGGGTCGGAAGTAGAATAGATGAAGTAGTTCGAGGTTTTGGGGCCGGCCATATCGGGGCGTTCATAATAGACCAGTTGACCCCGGTCTGGCGCCAACACGCGGAGTTTGAGCCGGCCCTGGGGCACGTGAAAGAACGTGTCTTTTTGCGGAATCACCTCAACGGCGGTGTCGCTGATCTGCTCGACTCGTTCTTTTAACTGGTCGAAACCTTTCACGCGGGCTTTGATTTCAATATTGGTGGCCATTCCCTATCCCGGTTAAATTGAACAAAATAATTTCTGGCGGGCACAGCAACCGCATGCGCGGCGCGCTCAAACCTTCCAGGCCAATCCCCCGGCTGATGTACAGCGTGGTGCCATTTTCAAGGTAAGGTCCCATTTCATATTGTTTGCCCAGGGCGCTGCTGGTGATAATGGCGCCATAAAACGGCAACCGTATCTGCCCCCCGTGGGTGTGACCGCACAGGTAGAGGTCAACCGGATATTGCTGGACCACCGGCATCAACTCCGGCGAATGATACAGCAGCACCCGCAGCGAGTCGGGAGGAGCTAGGTCGACAAGTTTTTTGAAGGCGTCGGCATCCAAGTCTAAATCATGCTCGCAATCCATCCCCAGCAGTGACAACGTGCGGCCATCGTCAACATTGATAACTGCAACTTCGTCTCGCAACAGGCGGATGTTCAGCCCGTCAAACAGCGAGGGAGTCGTATCGCGCGGGTCAACCGGCGGGCTGCCGAGCGTAGCGTAGACGCCGTAGGGGGCGTGCAGTTTTTCCAGCACCTTACGCGCTTCGGCGCGAGCCGTCGGCTCGTTGACGTAGGAGAGGTTGAGATAATCGCCGGTGATGACGATGATGTCAGGCTGTAACGCCTCGACCAATTCCAGCACCTGATTCTCCCGCCGGGTCAGGCGCTCGACGTGAAAGTCGCTCAGATGGAGTAAGCGAATGGGAGGAGCAGCGGCCGGCAGGTGCGGTGATTGGATGGTTTGGTGAGTGGTGGACAGGGCAAAAGGTTCTTTCACCATGCCCCACCAATAAAGGAGGAGGCCAAACAATTGCAGCAAAACGAGGACCATCAAACCGGCGGTTGGCCCCATCACCAGCGCCATCACCGCTGAGGCTACCGCAACTCCCAGTCGGGGCATGGTCATTACCAACAACTGCGGGCCAATCGGGCCAAAGGAACGCCCGGCGCGGGGCAGCCACCATAATAGCAGCCAGTCGGCCAGGGCAAATATCAGGTAAATCCCGGCAGCCGTCAAGGTGGCAAAGCCAACCGGCCACCACCCCAGCCAGATCAGCGCGGCAACCACCAGTAGACTGCCCGCCAATTGCCAAACGGTCCACTCAGCCGGTTTAAGGGTTAACAAAAACAATTGATGCAGCCAACGATTTTCCAGAACATCTTGTTGGGGGGCAATACGGATTTTTCCCAGGGAACGATAGGAAACGGAAAAGGTTTTGGTTTGTTCGTTTAACATTGGGTAGATATACTGAACAGCATAAAAAAATAACAGAAATTGTGAAAGGAGAAATAGAACAGTAAAATCGAGCAAAAAAGAAAAAGGCAAAGG
>JAFGNV010000016.1 GCA_016926805.1 Anaerolineae bacterium | reverse complement strand
GGCAATGATACCGATGGTTTCACCGGGGCTGATAAAACGCACGAGCACCTGATGGCCTTCAGACGTCACCTGGGTCAGCCTGACCTGGCCCTCAACGAGAATGTAAAAGTTCGTGGCCGGGTCACCCTGATGAAAGAAAAAGGCATGGCGCTCGACCTGGTGAGGATGAGCGGCCTGGCCGACTACCTGTAATTCAGGCGGTGACAAACCCTGAAAGGGTGGCGTCTGGGCCAAGAGTTGGATAAGTGTGGTAGAACGCAATAGATTAACCCTGTCTATATTCCTCTCTTTATTGTACAGCAACTCTAACTTGTTGGGTAATATCAACCCGCTCAGCCGCGAAAAAATCGCGGAGTGGGTTAAACAGATGGGTGAAGTGGCTGTGATGTCCATTAACACGCTTATGCCCTTGACAGTTGGCGATAGCGCAAGTATACTGAGCATAATTATTATAAAATACTAATAAACACGAAGAAATGATAAATGAATCAAAGGTTATTTCGCGAAGAACGTTTACAATTGATTATTGAGTTGGTCAAGACGCGCCGGAAAGTGCATGTGGATGAACTGGCTGAGGAATTCAAAGTCAGTCCGTCCAGCATTCGCATTGACCTGACCGAGTTGGAATCGCGCGGGCTGCTCAAACGGACACATGGCGGTGCAATTGCGGCCACCAAATTCCAGGGGCGCATGGTTACTCAAACATCATCCCTGGAACTGCGACAGGCAGCGCAACAGGCCGAAAAAATGGCGATTGGCCAGGCTGCGGCTGATCTGATTGAAGATGGCGACACGCTAATGATTGATGGGGGCAGCACCACGTTCCACGTAGCCCGCCATTTAATTGAAAAACGTGGCCTCACCATTATCACCAATGCGGTCAGCCTGTTGCCTCATCTTACGGCCATTCCTGACGGTCGGATTTTTGTCGTCGGCGGTCTACTGGATCCCCGCTTTGAAACGCTACTTGGCGATATGACTGTTGACACGTTAGAACGATTCCGCACGGCCAGGGCTATTCTGGGAATAGACGGATTTTCTGTAGATACGGGTCTGAGCGTGATCGACTCGGCAGTGGCGGCCAGCAAACAAAAGATGATGCGGCTCAGCGACCAGGTCATTATTGTGGGTGACCATACCAAGATCAATCAGGTCTGTCTCATTCCCATTGCCCCGTTAGCAGAGATTGACTATCTGGTCACCGATAGCCACGTACCTGTGGAAACCGTTGCTGCCATTGAGGCTTGTGGCCCTAAAGTGATTGTCGCGCCAGTGATGGTTTACGATGAGGGCGAGGCGTAAAGAAAAGTGTCCCGGTGGATCCAATTTTTAAATAGGGAGAAAGGTGACAGTCACTTAGCAAGTGACTGTCACCTGAAAACTCTCCTCTGGAATTTGTCCGGTTAAATCACCCCATCCAGTTCGCTGACATTTTTTCTAAATAAGAGATAACGATTGAATTTTTCGGAATAGTGCTGATGCCATTCAGCATTTGGATAAAAGGTTTGCCCCGGCGAAGACATTGCCTGTATGCCTTCTTCCAGAGCGGGGAAGGCTCCCGTCCCGTATCCCGCCAGAATGGCCGCGCCAATAGCGCTCGCCTCGGTCATCCGGCGATTGGCTAAAATGACCCGCCCCGTGATGTCGGCTTTGAGCTGTAGCCAAAAATCAGATTTTGCCCCGCCGCCAACTGCGGTCAGCGTGTCAATCTTTATCCCCACCGACTCCAGCAAATCAAGGTTAAGGCGTAATTCATAAGTGATGCCTTCCAGAAAAGCGCGGGCCAATTCGTATTTATTGGTGCCCAGGGTTAAACCGTAAATACTGCCTTTGGCCGCCGGATTCATTGCGGGCGTACCGCTGCCGGCCAGATAGGGCACCACCAAAATATTGGTTGGCCGGGCGGGCATCCTGGAAACAATAAGATCGTAAGGATCGCGGCCCGTTGTTTGCGCTTCGACAATATCGATCTGGCCTAACTGGTCCCTGAACCAGCGAAAAGCCGCACCGGCGCCTTGCAATTGCGCAAAACTACAGTAACGGCCCGGGTAGACATGGGGATAACAGCAGAGAAATCCGGCCAACATGGCCGGGTGAAAAACGGGTTGTTTAAATGCTACCAACAACACTTCCACCGTGCCGGTGGTATCCAGAGCCATTCCTTCAGCCACAATGGCGCAGCCCAGGGCGGCACACGGCTGGTCGTGCCCTCCGCTGACCAGTTTGACCCGGCGACTCATCCCCAACTCTGCGGCCAACCGCCGGTTGAGTTGACCAATCACGGCACCTGACTGAACCGGCGCGGCCAATTGGCTGGCGGTGATCCCACAGATTTCCAGCAGACGGGAATGCCAGATCAATTGGTTCAGGTCGAACAGCATCATCCGGGCCGCATTGGAATAGCTGATGGTGGGTTCGGCGCCCAGTTTGGCCAAAATGTAATCTTCGTAACACAAGAACCAACAGGTTTGTTTGAAAATGTCGGGCCGATGATTTTTTAACCACAAAATTTTGGTGGCGGTATGGGTTGAATGTGGCGGCATCCCGGTAGTTTGAAAAAGCCACTCGCGCCCCAACCGGTCGCCAAGCTCTTTGGCTTCAGCAGTTGAGCGGGCATCAAAGGAGACAATGCTGGGGTAGGTTGGTTGGAGGTGACGATCAAACGGGGTGAAGGTATCGCTCATGGCCGACACGCTGATGGCCTCAATCGGGTCGCTCTGGGTTGCCGCCGCCACTTCCCGCAACATTTGTTTAACCGCCTGCCACACGGCTTCGGCTTGGAGTTCCACCCAACCCGGTTGGAGAGTGTTGAGGTGGTACTCGCGGCCTGTTTTGGCCAGAATTTCGCCGTCAACCCTGACCGCGACGGCCTTGCAGCCCGTAGTGCCAATGTCAAGACCGAGCAAACTCATGTAGGTTTTCCTCCGGCATCATTTAGAAAGGGCTGACTTTCAACCCGGCATACGCTTGAGCAATAGTCTTCACCAAATCGGCTTCATCGTCGGTAAATTCGCATAATTCACGGATTACGGCAGCCAGGTTCGCTTCCTCCAGCCGTTGCTGCACATAGACCGCGCCGGCGTCAGCCGGATTTTGGAAACAAAGGGCAGCGGCTATGGCCCGGATGAGATGAGGAGATGGCAGGCCATGGTTGTGGGTCAGCAAAAGCGGCCCAACCAACCTGTCCGCGCGTTTGAGTTTGCGGCGCGGGTCGGCGCCGTGACGGACCACGGTATCGCCCAGGGTGGGATTGTCGGTCTGGCGCAAAACATTCTCATTCCAGTGGGCCATCTCCTCGGCCCCAAAACCGTATTCAAGCTGCAAGGCTCGACCAACTTCGGCCAGCGCGCCCTCTGCTTCAGCCCGCACCTGGGGATCGTGCAAGCATTCCACGGCCAGGGTGTGACCTCGCCGGGCGCCGTGATAGGCCAGCACCGCGTGGCACATGTTATAAGTATATAGTTTGCGTATCTCCTCGGCCTGCATATCGTCAACCAGGCGCAAGCCGGGGAGTTGTGGAATTTTTCCCTTGAAGCCGCGCCGGTCAACCGGCAGTTCAGGGTAACCATTGGTCCAGACCAGCAGTGGCTCACGAGCTTTGAAGTCGGCTGGCGGCTCGACCACCATGCGGATGACCAGGCTTTCGACCACCCCGATTTGCTTGGCTGCATAGGTCTGTAACTCCGGCGGCAGAGTCTCTTGCAGGTGGGCCTGAAATTGGACAGCGGCGTGAGATAGGTTGGTACACAGGATGATGTCCAGCGCAATGTCAGGGCGTTCCTTTTGTCGGCGGGCCAGCCCTGGCGCCAATTGCCGGACCACATCGGGAAAATCTTGAGGAAAGACGGCTACCGCCAGCAAGTCGGCGGCCAAAATCGCGGCGGCAATCTCGTGACTTTGTGTGACCAGCAAGGCAGTATAATTATTAACAATCTGATCGTGTCGTTCTGCGGCATTCACAGCCCGGACTACCGTGTATTGACCGGCCTGGCGAAGTTGAGCAATCAATTCCACCGATTGGTCAATGAAAGTCAACTGATAGCCGGCCGCGTTGCATAAATCGGCTATAAAACCGCGTCCAATTCGCCCCGCGCCCCAAATTACAGCGTTCCGGTCAGTCATAGGTTTCCTGGTTTTTGGTCAGCATTGTTCACAGAAAGATGATTTTGGCCTCGGCTATTCCAATATAATAAAGTGGCAGAATTCTATAATAAACGAGAGTATTTGTCAACAAAAAATAAGATAAAAAAAGTGTAATTGACAAAGTTTACCAGGCGTGTTAATATGAGGCAATTTCTGTGCCTGGTGGTGCCGCTAACCACAAAGACTGGCTATGGCATATAAAAAATTGCAAATGAGGATTGTCAATTACTGAAAATGGAGGTTTACCGGAATGAGTGTGATTCATCACTTTAGAGGCAATAAGGGGGGATGGGATTGGGAAGACGTTTCCGTTCAGGATTATGGTCCGGCCCGGCCTGACGTTTCTGTTCGACGCTTCATCAGCCGCCAGGACAACTCCAACAATATGGAACTGCGTTATTTTGAATTAGCCCCAGGCGCATGCAGCAATTTTGAACAGCATAATTACGAACACGCCGTGCTGGTTTTACGGGGGTGGGGGACAATCCGTTTGGAAGAAGAAGTTTTTCCAATCCAGTTTGGTGATGCCGTCTTTGTTGAATCAGATGAGATCCATCAATTCCGGGCGGCTGAAGATGAACCGCTTGGTTTTTTGTGCGTTGTTTTGGATAAAGAATTGCGGGTAATGGTGCATGGGGAACAAAAGCTGGTGATGTTTGACGATGAGACCGGTGAACCCAAGCCTACCCCGGTAAAGGCATAATTATTGTTGTGAAGAGTTGCGGGCGCTTTCTGGCAAAATTGTCACTGGATGCTCTTTTGGCGTGTGCTGAATTGGTAGGTTGCCGGTGTCAGTGGGTTTTTTATTGGGTTGAACGAGTCATTGGTGACAAAGTAATTAAAAAAGGGGCAAAAAATGACAAACAAAGACGGTTACGATACGAACTCTGAATCACCAACATCAACTTCGAACCGATTTGGTTACTATTCAGCGATCCTGACAACAGTAATAACAGTTGTGACGTTCGGTTTTGCGATGGTCGCCATACCGATTTCTGGCGCGAATTGCCCTGGAAACTGCGTCGAGTATCCATATCTGGATACCGTATCACAATTTCCCAGAGACTTTCTCTGGATGCCTCTGGCAATAGTGCTGGTTTTGGCCTATGTAACCCTGATGGTCTCGATTCATTTCTATGCGCCTGGCCAGAAAAAGATATTTAGTCAAGTTGGATTGTCCTTTGCGCTTATCGCCGCAGTGATATTGCTGGTTGATTACTACATTCAGTTTTCTGTAGTACCAATGAGTCTGATAAACAGCGAAACTGAAGGGCTGGCCATGCTGATCCAATACAATCCACATGGCGTCTTCCTTGCGTTGGAAGAAGTGGGCTATCTGGTTATGAGTCTTTCTTTTCTGTTTATGGCCCCTGTGTTTGCCAACAAAAGTCGGTTGGAGACTGCGGTTCGGTGGGTATTTGTCATGGCCTTTATTCTGGCAATCGTTTCTCTGGCAGTGATCTCAGTCAATTATGGGTTAGACAGGCAGGATCGTTTTGAGGTTGTGGTCCTGTCTATTGATTGGTTGGTATTGATAATAAACGGGGTGCTTTTAAGTGTTGTATTTAGAAGGCAACTCAAGGCCAAACAAAAATCATAGTTGTTGACTGATTTTTTACATGTGTGGTGAGGTTAAATTCCCGCTTTAGTTCAAACTGGCCGATCATTCATCACCTTGTTGGGGTTATGTGGCATAGCGATAAATCTTGCCCACTCCGGCCATTGGGTGAACTTGGCGTGACTGATTGTGCATTGTGGAAAAAAGGAGTACTATGGCGTGAAAATTGATTGGAATCAGGTGAAGAAAGAAACTCTCTGGCACTATGAAGACCTCATTGAGAAAATACTCAATGTTCTCGACTATGGCTTTGTGCAGAAACATTACAACCACTCGATGGATGAGGCCGCAGCCTTTTCAGAACGTATACGACAAGGATATTGGCAAAATGGCCGAGAAGTTACCTTCATTGGTGAGATTACCGAACATTTCAGAACATTGAGTGGTCTGGGTATTCGGAATTACCAGGATTTGATCCAGCAGATAGACACAAGAGCCAAGTGTGAGGTCTTTCTGCAAAAGACGGGGTTCCATTTTGAGGCGTTAATCCAGATGTTAAACTACCTTTTTCGCTGGGTTTTACCCTTTAAGTGCCCTGTCAAAGAATTAGTGGAAGCAGATGACAATGACAGCACAGCGTATCTGGAGACATTGAAGAAGCATAAGATTCGATCGAATCTAGATGTTTTAGAGAATTGTCACACCAGAGAAAGTAGAGCCAGTTTAGCTAGAGAAACAGGGATAGCTGAAACGTTTATTCTTGATTTGGCGCATCGCGCAGATATTTCACGATTGGCCTATGTTCGTGGCAAGACAGTCAAGCATCTATGTCGGGGTGGGTATAACACCCTTGAGAAGATTGCGAATGCAGATTTGAGGCAGATGGAAATAGATATGACCGCCTACTATACAACGATTGGCAAGAGTTTCTCAGATTTCAAGGCCGTGATTCCCCTGGATTGGATGATAGGAGGTGCTAAGGTTTTGCCAAGAGTAATTGAGGAATGAAAGGCTTTGAGGCCAAACCATTTTCAATTGCCACGATCCAACAGATTGCCGACGAGGTTTCAGTATCCCGCCATAGATTATTGCTCTGTAATACAGAGTATTCAATCCTTTTCGTCACAAATGACAGCCATAAAAGGGGACTGATTTAACATCATGAAGCACAAAGGATTACGTATCACAATTGGTTTGCTGACAGGCTTTATCGCATTGACAGCGATTGGCGGAGGGATAGCCTTGTTAACAGGGCTCGAAGCTGATCGGTTTCCATTAGAGTGGTTACAAGGTACTCCCTTCAAAGATTACACCATCCCGGCCCTGTTATTGGCCATAGTGGTAGGAGGAAGTTCTCTTGCAGCCTGCGTGACGATTTTTACGAACCTCAAATGGGGCGCATTTGTATCTATGTTGGCCGGCCTCATTATGGGAGGTTATATTGTTGTGGAAGTATTAATCCTCAAGCAAGTTCCTCCTGGCCCAACACCGATTGAGTATATGTACTTTGGGTTGGGGCTGGCAACATTCTTGTTGGCTGTATACATCTGGTTGGTTGAGTATCGTCATCTTGCTATCTCATAATGTGAGGGAATACGGATCATTTGGTATGAATTTACAGCCAAATGGGATTATTATCATATAAGGACGGAGGTAAAAAATCATGAAGATCGATTGTATAGAATTGTATTACGTCAAGATACCGCTGGAAGAAAGAACCCCTGGATTTTTTAATGAACCCGCATATTTTACTCCGAGTTGGATTCCAGGGTTTCGACAATCCGAGATGCGCTTCTGTTTGCTTAAATTGGGTACAGACCAGGGGTACGAGGGATATGCGGCAACGCATGCAATGGGCCTCGAACGAAAAGGTTTAGGGGAGATTATGGGAAATTACCTCATGGGTATCAATCCCCTGGATATTCGGTTAGTCAATCAGCGCGTCCAGGAGTTTTCCTATATAGGGATGCGCAACGGCTGGATAGATGCCGCATTTTGGGACATCATCGGAAAAATCAAGGGCGAACCTTTGTGGAAAATGCTGGGAGGAACCGGGGGATATGTTTATCCATATCTCTCAACAGGTTCAACTCACAATCACGATCAAGCCGAGATTCGCACAATCGGTAAGCGGGCATTAGAAGGCGGATATAAAGGCTTGAAATTGCGCGTCAAAAGCAATGAGCCTGCCCCCATGGTAGAATTTGTTGACGCCGCTCGCGACGCCGTTGGAGAGACGTTGGAGCTTATGATAGATGCCAACCAGGGATGGCCGGTTGATATTGTAGACGAAACTCCCAAATGGGACCTGGAATTCGCGACAAAGTTCGCGCAGGGTGTTGAGCAATATGATATAAAATGGCTGGAAGAACCTCTGAATCGAGGCAATTTTGAAGGCCTGGCCGAACTGCGAAAAAACACAACAATACCCATTGCGGGAGGAGAACTCAATTCAACCTGGCGCGATTTTAAAGCCATGCTGGACATTGGCAGCCTGGATATTTATCAACTGGACGCTGTGTTGGCCGGCGGGACTTATGCTGGCGGTATTTCCGTTGTGTACTGGTTAATTCGCGAAATCCAGAGACGCAATGCGGAGAATAAACACGATTCCCGCAGGCTCAAATATTGCCCGCATACGTGGACGACGGGATTGGGATTTGCTGTGGCATTGCAACTCGTGGGAGTGTTACCGTCTGAAGAGCGTGGTCTCCTTGAATATCCCCTGGAAGGACCTTGGAAACCGGAATACTGGGCGCGTTTTATCAAAGGAGGTTTCACTCCTGATAAGGAAGGGCGGATAAACATTCCAGATGGACCGGGCTTAGGGATAGAAATTGACTGGAATGTCATTCGACGTTTTGGCAAACGCCTCTATCGCGGGACTGCCGCCACCGTAGCGTATCATACCTTGTTGGATCGTGGCTTGAAACAGGCAATGTATTTGAAAAAGAAGAAAGATGCACAGCTTGAACGAACTGCGAAAGCACAATTTGCTATTCCAGAACCTCCATTTTAGCCCGTAGGGTGCAAAAACCTCATCCAGCCCGACCCCACCAAGATCTTGAGCAACAGACCCCCATCCCCTGCTCGCGACCAACTTCCACCGGTCCGGTCTAGTGGACAATGATCTTGGACTTCATTAGTGACTACTACCGGGGATCGAATCAGACAGCGCTTTGTCTGGCTTGAACCACTACCATCTCAAATATCATTTCCTCAAAGCCCTGACCTCAGGATCGTAGTCCTATGAGTTGGTGATGGGTTGCCGTCCTTTAGAGACTTCAAAATTCCTCCAGAACACAAAGATTCACCTTGCCATCACTCGAGGTGGATCGATTGAAACCCCATTCTATTGAGACTCCTTGTTCAGGGAGCCCCGATTCAGTTCACTTTTTGCGCCGTACCTTTATGGACAAAGTTTTTGCACCTTACGCCCAGCCGCTTCCAGTTCAACTATCTCCTGTTCGAGGAATTGCCTGCTTCAAATCAATCCAACGGTTCGATCACGATCGTGTCAATAGCGCCGGCGCACTCCGGCCAGTCCCCATCACCAGAGCCCGCCGATCCACAACGTGCTATAAATATCCTCGTACGTTGGTGTGCCAACGGCGCCACCCACGCCTTCAACCATCAAACTGGCTACGTCATCCGCAATTGTCATTTCAATGGTTGTAGGGAGTGCTCTTTTCCAGCCACAGCCAATCGCCGGAAAATTCGCACGCGTCTTCTTGCATGTTAAAAGAAGCGCCCCCCGATCCCCTAACCATTACGCCGTTGGTAGAACATCCATCGCCATAATAACCTAAACTGATGGCCAATCCTGTGCGTATCTTATCACCAATCCCCACTCAAAGGGTGGGCGTCAAGATTTTGGATAGGAGAGAAAAAGAGGGATAATAGGGTATCTGAGAAACTGAGGGTAAAGATGACCAGTAAAGTAGATAAACGATGGCAAGACCTATTTACAGCAGCGATGAGCGAGGTAGCGGAGTGGCGGGGTCAGCATAAAAAGGCAAGCTTTACGGAGATAGAAGCGGCGTTGGATAAGCAATTGTCAGGGGTACGGGCTCAGTTGCTGAAAGACCTGGTAGAGAGCAGTCCCCGGGCGGACTTGCGGGGGCAGCCAAAGGAAGAACGGCCGAGGTGTCCTGAATGTGGGGAGCCATTGGTGGCCAATGGGCAACACACGCGTAAAGTGATGACGACGTATGAGCAACAGGTGGAGTTAAGGCGGAGCTATGGGCGTTGTCCGGCTTGCGGCTGCGGTTTTTTCCCCTCTGGATGAAGAGTTGGGATTGCTTGCGGGGAGCTATACGCCATCGCTGCAAGAAGCGATGACGCGTTTGGGGGCGAAATTACCCTATGAGCAAGCGCGGGAAGAGCTTGAGCGATTTTGTCATACCGTCGTTTCAGAGCCGACACTTCGGCGCCATACAACTGGAAATGGGCGGGTGGGAGAAGCAATTGTCAAAGCCGAGACCCGGCAGATAGAAAAAGGGGAAATCCCATCAGAAACCCAGCCTGCAAAGATATTGATCAGCGCCGATGGAGCCTACATCGCCCTGACCGGCGGGCAGTGGCGCGAGGTAAAAACGGTCAGTATTGGTGAATTTGCGACAGTGATCCAGGCAGACGGTGTCAAATGCCGCCCGCATGTTTACCACCTGTAGTCGGCCGATGTTTACCACTGATGTGCGGCCGGTGTTTACCACCGATAGTCGG
>JAFGNV010000188.1 GCA_016926805.1 Anaerolineae bacterium | reverse complement strand
TATATCCTTGGCCTTTTTTAAGACCTCCAGTAGATGGTCCAGATAGGCCACATCTTTTTTGATGGAAAACACGTTTTCCAGATCGGCCCCGGGAATGGGCGGAACAAGCGGCACCGATCCAGTGGTTAAGAGAAGCTTTTTGTACCCCACCTGCTCTCCTGAATCCAGGGTAACCGTTTTAACCTCACGATCAATGGCCGTGGCTTTGCCTACAATCAAATCCACATTATTGCTGGCCAACGTCGGGTCGGGCATCAAGTTCTTGTCGGAAGAACCCAGAGTGCCAAAGATGTAGGGAATGCCACAGGGAATCAACGTCTTTTCTTCCTGACGAATCAGGGCCAGGCTGGCATCGGGGTAGTGGCGTCGGGCGGTGATGGCCGCAGCAAATCCTGCGGCGCTGCTACCAATAATTAATGCATCTACTTTTTTCATTGTTTTCAATCTCCATTATGTTTGTTATATATTTTGAAGTTTGATAAAAGTCAGGTTCGCGTTTCCGTCTGGTCAATCGTTTGTTCTAACTCATTTAAGAAACAAGCCAAGTCTAGATCATAGATCGTCGTGACCCCGACCAGAGTTTCGAAGGGAGCCATGGCACAGCCAATACAGGCCATCCGGTAACGCACAAAAACGGAAATGGTTGCGGCCAACGAACCAGTACATCTCCATCGTCTGGGCCACAAGGGGAGAAACGCAAACGGGCGACCTGGCCGACCATATCCAGTTCGGACGATGACAATCCTAAAAAGGTGGTATCTGGGCGATAAGTTTGGATTTACTGGCACTGATGCCGGTAAGATTTTTGAAAACGTGCGTTTTTTTTCCTTAACCCGGCGTAGGTGATCATCGGCCAACTCTGGTCGATATATAAGGGTTAGCCCGATCCATATTTTCGCCGTTATTGTACCGCAACTCTACGTTATTATGCAATAATTAAATCAGGCAAGCAAACCAAAATCGCCGGTTAACCCAACATTAAGTTCTGTTGACATTGAGTGACGTGTCCACCATCAGGTAAACAGAAGGGCCGACGATTTGACGGCCCGGCAAGTTGACCTCTGACAAGCAACGTTTGGGGCTTATTTTGAAGCGGTAACGATATTGACCAGCCGTCCCGGCACGTAAATCTCTTTGACCACTTTTTTTCCTTCGACGTAGCGCCGCACACCTTCGGCGGCCCGGGCCTGGGCTTTGGCTTCCCCGGCCTCGATGTCAACCGGGATTTCGATTTTGTCGCGCACTTTACCGTTCACCTGCACCGCAATCTCAATGACATCCTCTCTGGCCAACGCTTCATCCCAGGTGGGCCAGCTCTGTTGATGGACGCTATACGGCTGGCCGATGCGCTGCCACAATTCTTCGGCAATGTGAGGGAAACTGGGAGCCATCAGCAAGACCAGGGTCTGAATAGCTTCAGTCCAGGCATTGCTATGGACTATGGATGTATTTTCTGATCGGGCCGCAATCAAGGCATTGGTGTATTCCATCAAACCGGCAACCATCGTGTTGAAACTGAACTTCTCATAATCCTGGGTTATCCTCCGAATAGCCTGGTGCTGCCTGCGGCACAAATTACGCAGGGCGTCCGCAGCCGGTTCATCGCTCGTTTTTTGCACCGGGCTGGTCAGGACCAAGTCCCACACCCGCTCCAGGAACCGTTCCACACCCAAAATACCATTGCTGTCCCACGGGCCACCTTGCTCCCAGCGAAAACCAAACATCAAATAGCCACGCACGGTGTCGGCGCCGTACTCCCGCACCAGATCATCCGGTGCAATCACGTTGCCCCGGCTTTTGCTCATCTTTTCTCGATCTTCACCCAGGATGATACCCTGATTGAACAAGGCCTTCATCGGCT
The DNA here is from genome assembly GCA_016926805.1 of Anaerolineae bacterium. Taxonomy (GTDB): domain Bacteria; phylum Chloroflexota; class Anaerolineae; order 4572-78; family J111; genus JAFGNV01. The sequence goes on along the minus strand of JAFGNV010000188.1, from coordinate 16,838 downwards.
CGCCAAACTTTACCAGGCCCATATCACGCATGGCTTTGGTGAAGAATCGAGTATACAACAGATGCATGGTGGCGTGCTCGATGCCGCCAGTGTACTGGTCAACCGGCAGCCAGTAATCGCCCTCTACCGGGTCAAAAGGAAGATCATCCCGCGACAGTTGCTGGCCATTCTTCCAGTGCGGATCCATATAGGAATACTGATACCAACTTGAACACATAAAGGTGTCCATGGTATCAGTTTCCCGCTCCGCTTCTTCAGAACCGCATTGCGGACACTTTACCTGCCGGAAGCCTTCGTGAAACTTCAGCGGCGATTCGCCGGTGGGCATAAATTGAACGTCCTCCGGCAATAGCACCGGCAGGTCTGCATAAGGTACCGGCACAATGCCACACGTGGGGCAGGTAATCATGGGGATGGGACACCCCCAATAGCGCTGGCGGCTAATCAGCCAATCGCGCAGACGATAGGTAACCGCAAATTTTCCTATTCCTTTTTCTTCCAGCCAGCGAGTTACAGCAGTACGGCCTTCAGTTTCGGGGGTCAGGGCGGCAGGGCCGGGCAGATTATATTCAACGGCCAATTCATCTGTCCATTCGTCCAGCCTGTATTTACCAATGGTGGCATAGCCAGTGAAGTGACCGCTATTGAACATTACCCCCGGACCGGTGTAGGCTTCCTCAAACGGCTGACCATCCCAATTCGGGGGGGCCACCACCACCGGAATCGGCAGGCCGTATTTTTGGGCAAACTCAAAATCGCGCTCGTCGCCGCAGGGTACGGCCATGATAGCCCCGGTGCCGTAGGTCATCAACACGTAATCAGCAATCCAGATGGGAATGCGTTGGTTGTTGACCGGGTTGATAGCATACGCCCCAATGAACACCCCTGTTTTTTCCTTGTCCAGGGCCATTCGGTCAATTTCGGTTTGGCGGGCGGCCTGGGCCACATACGCTTCCACTTCGGCCCTCTGCTCGTCCGTAGTTAGTTCTTGCACCAGGGGATGTTCCGGGGCCAGCACCATAAACGTTGCCCCCCACAGGGTATCGGGCCGGGTGGTAAAGATGGGCAACTCGTGACTTTGTTCGGTTTTGAAGATAACCTCGGCCCCTTCACTGCGCCCAATCCAGTTGGTCTGCATGCTTTGCACCCGTTCCGGCCAGTTCATTTTGGAAAAGTCCAACAATTCTTCAACGTAGGCGGTAATTTTGAAAAACCACTGTTCCAGGTCTTTTTTAATCACCGGCGTACCACAACGCTCACAGTGACGGTCTTCGCCCCATACCTGTTCGCGGGCCAGGGTGGTGTTACAGGTGGGACAAAAGTCAACCGGCGACATTTTTTTGTAGGCCAGGCCCATATCGTACAGTTTCAAAAAGAACCACTGGCTCCACTTGTAGTAACGGGGATCGGAGGTGATACACTCTCGCTCCCAATCGAACATCGCGCCCATCGAGCGCAATTGACTACGCATCCGTTTAATGTTGGCGTAAGTCCACTCGTTGGGATGGATGTTGCGTTTGATGGCAGCATTTTCGGCAGGCAGGCCAAAACTGTCAAAACCCATCGGGAACAGCACGTTGTAGCCCTTCATTCGCAACCAACGGGCGCGAGCATCGCTGGGAGCCATGGCATACCAGTGGCCCATGTGTAAATCGCCGCTGGGGTAGGGGTACATAGTCATGGCGTAGTATTTTTCTTTGCTGTGATCAATGGTCGACCGGTACAGTCCATCGGCCTCCCATTTCTCTTGCCATTTCTTTTCAATCACTTGGGGATTGTATTTGTCGCCCATAATTTTCTCTCTTCTCTATAAACAAAATCTATTCAAATAGACCAGTTCTGTTGGAACTTAAAAACATAACAGAACCATATTTCTTATAACAAAAAAGCCGGTCTCCCGACCGGCTAACTGCGCTCACCAGATAAGCCTTACCGTCATTCCCCCCAGGGGGGGAGCCGTCGGGACAAAGTATTGTTTTGGCCACTAAGGTCAAGAAGCAACACGGGGCGCCCCACGCGCAAACGGCGCTGGAGATTGCCGAATCTATTAAAGATAAAGATGACGGTGGTGTTGCCAGTCATGTTACTTGTCCCGATTTTACAGGGTAATGTTTGAAACGCAAAAATTGCGACGATTGTTGAACATTATACCACAGGTTTTAGAATGAGTCGACAGTCTATTTCACTGGCGTGAGCCAACCAAAACGATCCTCCACCTCACCGGTGATGAGGGCAAAAAACTCGCTTTGGATTTGCTCGGTGATAGGGCCGCGGGAGCCGCTGCCAATCTCGATACCATCTACGCTCTTGATAGGCGTGATTTCTGCCGCCGTGCCGGTGAAGAATAATTCGTCGGCAATGTAGAGCATTTCGCGGGGGATTTGCTGCTCAATTACCTTGTACCCCTTTTCCTCGGCCAGGGTAATGGCAAAACCACGGGTAATGCCGGTGAGAATAGAGTTGCCAACCGGCGGTGTAAAAATTTTGCCGTCCATCACCACAAAAATGTTCTCGCCGCTGCCTTCGCTGACATAACCCTGCACGTCTAACACAATGCCTTCGGTGTAGCCGTGGCGTTTGGCTTCCATAACCACCATCTGGGAATTGATATAGTTACCACCAACCTTGGCCATGGCCGGATGCGTATCCGGGGCCATGCGCCGCCAGCTACTGACCGCAACGTCCACCCCCTTTTCGATGGCCTCGGCGCCTAAATAAGCGCCCCACTCCCAGGTGGCAATAATCGCTTCAACCGGACAGTTACGAGGGTCCACGCCCAGCACCTCGTAGCCCCGGAAGATGAGCGGGCGAATATAACAGGCGTTGTGTTTGTTTTTGGCTACCGTCTCAATAATAGCCCGACTGATTTCTTCCTCACTAAAGGGAACGGGCATATTGATAACTTTACAACTGTTAAAAAGCCGCTTGACGTGTGGTGCCAGACCCAATACCGCCGGGCCAAGGGGCGTTTGATACGCCCGAATCCCTTCAAATACACTGGTGCCATAATGCAGAACATGGGATAAAACGTGAACCTTGGCCTCATCCCACGGCACAAATTCTCCGTTAAACCAGATAAACTCCGACTTTGGTATAGGCATTGCGCTAATTTCCCCCTTCTAGAAAAATCTTTCCCATTGTACCGAGCGCGGCCAAAAAAGCAAATAAGCCAGGGTTCGAGATAAGTTTTTCAACACCCAACAAAAAACGCCATCTCCCTAAAGGAGGTCGGCGTCCGATTCTTTTTCTCGCCAGATATCTTCAACCTATTTTGGTTTAAACGTAATCATCACGCCTTCCAGAGTGAGCATGTCTTCCAGACGTTCCTCATCCAAAAACGGCAGGTCCGGCAGGTTGGTTATACCGATGGGGCGGTTCCAATGTTCGCCCAGGTACGACCAGGCCATTTTGCTAATTTCATCTTTGGGATGGGCCGGGTCTAACACAGAAAACTCGTCGGTATCCGGGTCATAATCAACCACAGCGATCCAATGCGCCCCGGCATTATTGGGCCAGACCAACATAATGGCTGTTTTATACCCTTTTTTAATGTTATTAATCAGTTTCTGTTTAGTCCCCTTCTCCGCGAAGCTGACCGATCCCAGGTCAGGGCCACCGGATTTTTTTAAACCCTCGTTAAAGTCTTTAAAGGCCTGCAGCAATCCCCACGGCAGCGTGGCGCCGGTTATCCTGTCGCCAATATGCACTTCCTGAAAAAGGTCGGCGTTCAAACGATAACCGGTCAAGCCAAAACTAAGGGATCCGGCCTGCATGGCCGCTTGCAGGTCATTAAAGTTGACCAATTTGAAATCATAACCTCTTTCTCCCAACAGCAGATTGATGATCATAGCCAGAGTGGTTGGGCCACAGTGGTTGGTGCCATCTCCTTGATACTGGTGAACTGCATTTAGATTTAACAAGCCGCTGGCTTGTCTGTGCAAAGCCCTGGCCACCTGCGCCGCATAATTCTGTAATACCTCCGGCTTTCGCTGCTTCAACAGGCCACCGGCCACATTACGCGCGATTTCTCTTAAAGTTGCCATTTTTGATTCCTCCTTAATAAAACTTCGTACTGTCCGGAGAAGTCACGCTGAAAACAAAAAACCCTCCTGATTTGAGAGGGCCTTGTTGATTATGGTGGAGCTGAGGGGAGTCGAACCCCTGACCTCTTGAATGCCATTCAAGCGCTCTCCCAACTGAGCTACAGCCCCGGATTAATTCTTAATGGTGAATTGTGAATTTTTAATGGTGAATGAATTCATTAATAATTAAATATTAATCATTCACAATTAGTAATGGAGCTGAGGGGATTCGAACCCCTGGCCTCGACAGTGCGATTGTCGCGCTCTCCCAGCTGAGCTACAGCCCCAGACTAATTTTTAATGGTGAATGGTGAATTGCGAATTTTTAACGATTAACCATTCACCATTCACAATTAAAAAAGTATACTCAGGCGCAGGGATTTGTCAAAACCGTCATCCCCCAATCTGACTCATCATCCGGTCTTTGGGATGAAGGCCGTGTTTGAGTTGATGACCTACCGGCTTGGTCCGGATGGCCCGTTCAAACAAATTGACCAAATCCCGTTGCATGCCGCCATTGCACAAGGTATTTTTGAACCTGGTTAATTCCCTCAATGCTGGCCAGGCGACGCACAATCTCCACCACATCCTGGAGCAGGGTGGGTTCACCGCCGATAAGCTGGACTTTGGTGAAACCTACCTTAACTGCGGCCCGGACCACCTTTTCCAATTCAACGGGTGTGAGCAGGTCTTTATTGGGCACAAATGTCAGCCCGTGCAAGGGCATGCAGTAGACGCAACGCAAATTGCAGCGGTCGGTGAGGGAGATACGGAGGTAGTTTATCTCTCGACCGTAAGTATCTTTCAAACTACCCTCGACCCGATTGGCCTGGCGACCTGGTAGGTACAGTGGTCATCACCCTGGGCAAAACAGGCCAACCGGATGGGAGTAACGTCGAGCATGGTTCCAATAACCTGCCGGTCGAGCGAACAGATCTCGCGATGGTCTTTCACCACGTGGCGGTAAGGGCAGGAATGGGTGTGAATTTTGTACAACTCGCCATCAGCCTCCCAATCGACCACAAATCCTTTTTGGGTGAGAAAAGCAATAACCGCATCAAGACGAGCCTCAAAGGTCTGGCCGGTGCGGGGGGCAGGGGCCTCGCTGGCCAAACGCCGGGCAATATTACTAAAAACTTCGGCCAATTCGTTTTTGTCCAACTGAAGATTGAGTTCGTCCAGTAAATAACTGGTCAGACTATAATAATCCTCGGGAAAAAGCTGGTCGGCAGCTTCTGTCAAACGATACACCTGTTGGGGTCGCCCTGGTCCCTTTTGGTGCCGGACAACCGGCGCGGTGATCAAATTGTCGGCCTGGAGCACGTTCAGGTGATACCGCACAGCCATGGGCGTCATATCCACCTCCGTGGCCAGTTCCTCAACCGTTGCTTCTTCTCGTTCCTTTAAAAATTCGATGATTCGTTGGCGCGTCGGATGCATCTTTCTTTACCTTTTTAACCAGATTACGATGGGATTTTATCACGGACGGGATTTAAAATCAACTTTATTATAAATATTATAAAAATTATCATAATCTCATTACAGAATTACGGCAACTGATAATTGCCGAGACACAATATATCGCAAAAATGATTTTTGGACTATAATAAAAATTCAGGGAAATTCTGGTTCATACATTGTTTTCTTCGAAAGGAAAATCCAGACCATGGCAATATTCAAGGGGGGCGTCATTGGCTTTGGCAATATTGGACAAAAGTTAACCGAATACATCAATCAGGACAAACAAGATCAGGCCCGGATTGTGGCCGCATGCAATCGAGGCAAACCCAATCTAGAACTGGCCCGAGACAAGTATGGTCTGGCGGTTACTCACCACCCCCAGGAACTGGTTAAGATGGACCTGGATTTTGTGCTGGTTGTTTCTACCAGTCACGTGCATGCCGACCAGGTAGTGATGACCGCCGAGGCCGGCAAACACGTTTTTGTGGAAAAGCCCATTGCCTTAACCCTGGCCGATGCCGACCGAATGATCGAGGCCGTAGAGGCAGCCGGGGTGGTGAATGTGGTAAATTATTCCATGCGTTACATCGACGCCTATCTAAAAATCAGAGAGTTGATTCAGTCGGGTGAAATTGGGGACATTCTCTCCATTTGTCATTTCAAAACGCGGGCCTTTGGCCTGTACGGCGCGGGCGCTCGCCATCGAGCCGTGGTTGAACCGGAAGAGTCGGGGGGCTGGACGGTTCATCATGCCTGCCATGATATTGATTTTCTGTATTGGTTAAACGGACCTATTGCCAAAACTTTTGCCACCACCCAAACTACCGTTCCCCATAAAGATTCAGAAGAAGTGGTGCTGGGTAATTTTATCTTTGAAAATAGTTCTATGGGTGTGGTTGGCGACTCCGTCTGCTGCATTCGGAATCATTACACCCAAATTATCGGTACCAAAGCCTCACTGGTGCTGAGCGGGGAGCACGAAGAAACCGTATTACGCTTCCACCGCGAGGGAGAACAGAAACCACAGATAATCCCGGCCGTTGACACCAAGCGTCGTGGCGGCGGCATCGATCACTTCCTGGAATGTGTCCAAAAGGGTGAACAATCACCCAACTCCGTGCGCGACTCGCGGCACTCCCTGGCCGTGGCGTTGGCCATGCAAGAGTCGGCCCGCACCGGCAAAGTGATTTCAGTTGACGGTAGTTGAACCATTTACCTGGCGCCGGGATGTCCAATTTCTAAGCTCCGAGGTATTTATCCCACAATCAAGTAAAATAACTTCGTGAGAAGGTTTTTCAGAACACGCCTTCAAAATCAAATTGACAAGAAATAAGTCGCTGTGGTATATTAATGGCGTTTGCTAAAGTGTTAAATTATGAAATCTCCCTGGCTTTGTCGGTAATCAAGAGCCTGTCTGATCAGAGAGTTTCTAACAAGCCCAGACGGCGAAGTTGTTTATAAACAAAGCCAAAGCCTCACAATTTTCCCGGTAATGATAGGTTGACTCTCTGTACGGGAGGATAGAATTACAATGACTGTAACACCGTCCCCATCCCCGGAAAATGGCGCCGAAATCCCTGAAGAATTAAGAGGAAGCGTGCTTCTGGGTACCTTGGACAAAATCCCGCTTTTAACGTCCCTCTACAACTGGGGCCGGGCCTACTCACTGTGGCCGCTGACCATGGGCCTGGCCTGCTGTGGCATCGAGATGATTGCCGCCGGAACGGCCCGCTACGACCAGGATCGTTTTGGCGCGGCCCTTTTCCGGGCCACCCCGCGCCAGGCCGACTTTATGATTGTGTCCGGCACCGTCACCAAAAAGATGGCGCCCCAGGTGGTGCGCCTGTATAATCAGATGGCCGAGCCAAAATATGTGATCAGCATGGGCGCTTGCGCCAATGGTGGGGGGCCGTTTAAAGAAGGCTACAATGTGGTTTCCGGGATTGACAAATACATTCCGGTTGACGTGTACGTACCCGGCTGCCCCCCCACGCCCCAGGCTTTGTTACAGGGCATTATCAAACTGCAAGAAAAAATCAAGGGACAATCGCTCCAAACGGTGCCGTGGTATCGGAAAGAGGAGCGCAACGAAGCCGCTCCGCTGCCCATCCTGGGGCCAGATGTGGTTGACCCCCGCCACCTGCCCTTGCTGCCAGAAATGCTACAACAGGCGCGTCAGGCAGAGGCAGAACAAGAAACCGTTGCAGCAGGCGATCAACCTCGCCCCAAACGAGTGGTCAAACCGCCCCAGGCGCCAACCTGGGACACCACTCCCACCGATGAAACCACCGCCCTGGCCGCATCCATCAACCAGGCGTTGGGCGCAGACCGGGCCGTGTCCCCCGAAAAAAATACCCTGGTGGTGGACCCGGCCCACTTGCTGGCCTTTGCCCGGCACGTCCGCGATGAACTGGGCTACGACCTGTTGAGCAATGTCACCGGCGTTGATTACTTGGGCCGCGAGGGGCATCGTTTTGAAGTGGTCTACCACGCCTACAGCACCGGTCAGCCAGCCAAACCGGTGTTGACCTTTAAAGCCCGCGTTCCAGAGGAAAAGCCGGACCTTCCCTCGCTGTACAATGTGTGGAAAACCTGCTATCTGCAAGAACGCGAAGTGTACGACCTGTACGGCCTCAACTTTACCGGCCATCCCAATATGAAGCGCATTTTGTTGTGGGACGATTTCCGCGGCCATCCCATGCGCAAAGACTACCAAGAAGCCTATTATACAGAGCCGGTTAAACCCTTCACCAGTCGCTGGCCCGATGGTTACCACGCCCGCGCCGAAACCCACAACCCCTTTGGCAACAACGTGGTCTATCCCCCGGATTGGGACGTTAATACCTGGGCGCCGGACGAGTTTGAAGACTACCTGGGGCGTGTCGTCGAGGCGCGTGACGTAAAAGAAGGGATGGATTTTGATACCGATCGGATTGTGCTCAATTTGGGGCCACACCATCCCAGCACGCACGGTGTCTTTCGCATGGTAGTAACGCTAGAAGGCGAAACCGTTATCGACTTGGAGCCGGTGCTGGGTTACCTGCATCGCAACCACGAAAAAATCGGCGAGCGCAACACCTGGTTGATGAACATGCCCTTCACCGACCGGCTGGATTACTTCAACTCGATGCAAAACAACCTGGGCTATGCCCTGGCCGTGGAAAAACTCACCGGCACGCCAGTACCCGAACGAGCCGAATACATCCGGGTGATTATGGCCGAATTGACCCGAGTGTTCAGCCACATGTTGCTGATTGGTTTTATGACCAACGACCTGGGCTGTATGTTCACCCCCTTGTTCTATGCTATGGAAGGACGAGAGCGCGTAGTGGACCTGTTTGAAGAAGCCAGCGGTTCCCGCATGATGTGCAACTATATGCGCTTTGGCGGCGTGGCTTACGACATCAGCGACGATTGGCTCAAACGGGCCGAAACCGTGACCGACACTCTTGAACGCGGCCTGGAAGAACTGAATGTATTGGTTACCGGCAACGAGATTGTGCTCTCGCGCCTCAAAGGCGTGGGCTATCTACCGGCAGAAGAACTCATCAATCACGGCGTAACCGGCCCCATGTTGCGGGCCGCTGGCGTAAAGTACGACATCCGCAAGGTGGAGCCTTATGGCATCTATGACCGTTTTGAGTTTGACATCCCCACCCAAACCAACAGCGACGTGTTTGCCCGTTACTACCAGCGCATCCTGGAAGCGCGGCAAAGCCTAAAAATTCTCCGACAGGCTTTTAAAGGCGTCAAAGACACCCAACCCGGCGACATCCTGGGCGGCAAAAAATCCTACACCGTCCGCGTGCCGGCCGGCGAAGCCTATGTTCGCACCGAGCACTCCAAAGGCGAGTTGGGTTATTATCTGGTCAGCAACGGGTCCGGCAATCCCTGGCGCTACCGGCTGCGTTCGCCCTCCTTTATCAACCTGAATGCGCTGGCGGATATGTGCAAGGGCGGCAAAGTAGCCGATGCCATTGTAACACTGGGCGCAATTGATATTGTTTTGGGGGAGGTAGATCGCTAATGTTTGGATGGGGTGTAGCTAAAGGTTTAGGGGTCACCTTAAAGCATTTTATTAACACCTATATTGACGACGCCCGCTATTGGTTCCGCAGCGCCACCAACCCAGAAGCCTTTGCCCGGCGGCAGGGGCCGGTGGGAGCGGGGTTGTTTACGGTGGAATACCCGGAGATGAAACTCGCCGCCCCGGAGAATTTTCGCTTCCTGCCCTTCCTGGTTACCGAATACGAAACGCCCAAAGACAGCCCTGATTTTGATGAAGAAAAGTTTTTGGAAATGGGACGCTGCACGGCCTGCGGCATCTGCGCCAAGGTCTGTCCGCCCCAATGTATCTGGATTGTGCGTTCGCAGGACCCGGAAACCGGCAAGCCGGTGTCTAAACCAGCCGAATTTTATATTGACACCGACATCTGCATGAGCTGCGGGTACTGCGCCGAGTTCTGCCCCTTTGACGCCATCAGAATGGACCACGAGTATGAGCTGGCCAATTACGAGCGCGACGTAAGCCACATCTACGATCTGCAAAAACTGACCAAACTGGTCAGCTATTACGCCTTAATCCGGCCAACCTGGCACGCCCAGGAAGAAGCCGCCCGTAAGGCCGAAGAAGAGGAGAAGCGCCGCAAAGCCGAAGAAAAGGAACGTTTGGCCGCCGAGAAAGCTGCCCCAGTCAAAGCTGTTGTTGCCACCCCCCAGGCCGGAGATGGCGACAAAACCGAATCCGCCGCCAAACCCAAACGCTCACCTGAGGAAATCAAGGCCCAACGCGAGGCCATGTTAGCCAAAAAGCAAGCGCGTGAAGCGCAAGAAGATCAAGCAGAAACAAAGGAGACACCTATGGGAGCAAAAATCAATCTAATCAAGGTGGAAGGCATTGGCGACGTGTACGCCGCAAAACTCAAAACTATTGGCATTGTCAACACCGAAGAATTATTAGACAAAGGCGGCACACCACAAGGTCGTCAGAACATTGCCGAACAAAGCGACATTAGCCCCAGGCTGATTCTACGGTGGGTGAACATGGTGGATCTCTTCCGCATCAAGGGTGTCAGCGAAGAGTACGCCGATCTACTGGAAGCGGCGGGCGTCGACACTGTACCCGAATTGGCCCAGCGCAACCCCGAAAACCTGTACCAGAAAATAATTGAAACCAACAAGGAAAAGAATCTGGTTCGCCGGGTACCGGGTCAATCGCAAGTGCAATCGTGGGTGGCGCAGGCCAAAGAATTGCCGCGCAAGGTCACCTACTAACGTAGAACTGCAAGTATGAGTGGTCGACCGGCAAACCTGTCAGATTTTCGAAAATCTGACAGGTTTTAGTGTTTTTGAGGTTCATTCTCTTGACAAATCCCTGTTGGTGCATTATCATATCGACATATTTATAATTATCTATATATAGTTGTAACCATTATGCCAGATTTTGATATCGTTGCCTTCTGCAAAGCTTTGAGCGATGAGACTCGCCAGCGCATTTTAGAAATTCTCCAAACCCAGGGGGAAACGTGTGTCAGCGATCTGGTTGGCGTGTTCAACGTTTCCCAACCAACTATCTCCCATCATCTTGGCTTTCTCAAACAGGCTGGATTGGTCACTACGCGCCGTGACGGCAAGCAAATCTATTACCAGGCCAATCAAGACAACATCACCGAATGTTGCGGCATGCTTTTTACCAAATTCATTCCCACGCATCTGGACCTGTCCAAGTTTGTGGATAGCGCCGCTGAAGCTGAGGTAGAAACCTGAAAGTTTTTAGGCTTAAAAATTTTTTAAGGTCACATATTGACATATTTACATATATCTTTTTAAGAAGGGAGTTTCACCCCATGTCAATAAAAGAAAAGAACATCAAAGAACAGGTTAAAGAAAGATACGGGGCAATTGCCGGCCAATACACCCAACCGGATTCAAGCCCAATAGAGTTTTATGACCGTCAACCCCAGCCAAACGCCAGTTGTTGCGCGCCCGGCTGTTGCGCACCCGGCGAGGCTGCCGCCATGCCCGGCCTGGTCGAGACTCTTTACGACCCAAACGCCGTCGCCGATTTACCCAACACGGTGACCGATGCCTCGCTTGGCTGTGGTAATCCCACGGCCATGGCCAGTCTCAAACCGGGCGAAATCGTGCTCGATCTCGGCTCCGGCGGGGGGATTGACTGTTTTATAGCGGCCCAGGCGGTCGGCCCAACCGGTTACGTGATTGGCGTGGACATGACCGACAAAATGCTGGCGTTGGCTAACCAAAACAAGGCCAAATTGGGCGCGACCAACGTAGAATTTCGCAAAGGCGAAATCGAAAATTTGCCAGTAGCCAATCATAGCGTTGACGTAATCATCTCCAACTGCGTCATCAACCTCTCGCCCGACAAAGACGCGGTCTTTCGAGAGGCCTTCCGGGTGCTCAAACCGGGGGGACGGTTCACCGTGTCCGACATCGTTACTGACGGCGATCTACCCGAAGCCCTCCGGCAAAGCATCAGCGCCTGGGTGGGCTGCATCAGCGGCGCGCTCGATCAGAATGAGTACCTGGCAAAACTGCGCCAGGCTGGCTTTTCTGATGTCGCTATCGATTCGCGGACGGCCTTTGGCCTCGAAGCCCTGGATTCGCTGGACGAGGAGACACGGGCGGCCCTGTGCAACGAGATAGATATTTCAACCATCCCCCACGATGCTCGAATCTACAGCGCCAATATTGTGGCTTACAAACCCGAACAGGAATAATAGTTGGAGAAGATGACATGCCAGAATTTGTAATTACGCCTGCCGAGTCCACTGACGCGAAAAAGATTGGAAAATTGTTACAGGCAGCCGAATTACCGGCGGATGATTTTATCCAACACCTGCGCCACTTTCTGGTAGCCAAAGAAAACGGCGCTCTTATCGGAGCGATTGGTCTGGAAGTATCCGGTGAGTTCGGATTGCTGCGGTCATTGGTTGTCGCGCCTGAATTTCGCGGGCTGGGCATGGGCCAAGAACTCTGCGCGCAAATATTGGTGTATGCTAAAACCTTGGGGGTGCGAGAATTGTATCTGCTCACTACCACCGCCGCAGAATTTTTCCCCAAACTGGGGTTTCAAAGAATGGACCGGGAACACGTTCCGGCGTCCATTCAGGCCACCCAGGAATTCGCCACAATTTGCCCGGCAACGGCGGCGTGTATGGTCAAAAAGCTGGTTTAAGGCGTCAGACTGCTCATTGTTGGCGTGGATCAAGAAATCAGCAACCATCGGGGTCAACTGGTAAACAACCCCCACTCAACCAAAAACAGCGCCCAACTCATCCGAGCGCTGTTTTTGATTCAGGAAAAAGTTTATTCAGGATGTGGCTTCGACAAATTGCCGCCGTTGCATCATCGTCACAGAAACGGTCATATAAACCCACACCAAGCCCAAACTGATGGTAATGTAAAGCAGGAATGAACCCATGCCCATCAGGCCAGGCACCAGCAGTGGCACCACCAAAATGGAGACAAGCTGGCCCGCTACCGTCGAGGCCTGATAATACCCCGAAATAGTTCCCAGGATGGCCGACGGGGATAGCGTTTGGAGCAACGTTCCAATCTGGACAATCAAAAAACCAACCCCAATCCCGCCAATAAAGGAACTACCCACAGCCAACCCATGGGTGAACAGAGACGGTTCAAACAGGCTGGCCAGAACCAGCAAACCGGGTAAAAGCATCAGCAAGAACAGGCCCAATTTCATATCTTGCCAGGGGCTGACGTTTTGCCGACGTAACAATAGATAAAATCCACTGAGCACCGTACCCAATCCAATAGCCCCAATCAGCAATCCGAATAAACCTTCATCACCCCGCAGGATGTCTCTGGTGTAAATGGAACCCAAAATATCAAAAGCCATCACGCTGGTAATCATCAGAAAACTGGTTACAAACAAAAGGCGCAGAGCCGGCGTGGCCCATACCACTGCCAGAGGCTTTTGCTCCGATTTTTCCGGGCGCTTTGGAGCCACGTCCCCGTCCAGATCGGGCGTTGTTTGACCGGCCCGAACATTGGGCAAAAAGGACAGAACGGCAGCGCCCAGAATAAACGAGATCACATCAAAAAGCATGGCATTGTACGGCCCAAGCAGGGTAATCAAGAATCCGGCCAGCATGGGCGCGCCGATCTTGATAAAACTGGCCAGTTGCTGCAAAAAGGCGTTGGCTCGCGTTAACTCGTCTTTATGCGATACCAAAACCGGAATGAGAGATTGCCGCGCCGGGCCCATCACCGAACTCAACGCTGCCTGGAGAGCGATCAAGATATAAATCAGCGTCGGATTTTGGGTCAGAAAGATGGTCAGAATGACCCCCGCGCTGAGCAACTCGCTGGCGATCATCAGATATTTTTTACTGAAACGGTCGGCCAGTTTCCCGGCCAGCGGGCTGAAAACCAGGAGGGGCAGCAGGCCAGCCAGCATAATGCCGCTGCTTTGCCACACATCCCCGCCGCCCTTAAAGATGAGGATAGAAAAGATGGCCATCATGGTAATCCAGTTACCCACACCGCTGACGGTTTCGGCAATGCCCAACGTGACCAGATGTTTATTTTTGAGAATTGTCTTCATGGTGACGCACCCCGTTTACCCGGATGTTTTTCTGGTAAGTTTTTTTGCAACCAGGGATATGATACGCCAGTTCTGCCGGTCTTACCTATCGGCTGGCTAACCGCCAGCTATCCAATCTCTACTCCACAAATACTTCCACCCGTTCGCCGCCCTGATCATCTTCCACATCGACAATCTTGCCGTGCGCGCCGCTTTTGATGGCCTCAATGGCATCCATGATTTGATTGGACTCCATCTCGCCAAGTTCGGGCACAAAATTGGCCCCAATTTTTAAGGCCACGTTCACCAGACTCACCGGCACGTTCACCGAGACTTTCTGTTTGCCGGTCTGTTGATCTGTCACCCGGACGCGCAGCCATTTGGCCTTCTCCAGCGTGCCCGGTGCAGTTACCGTCTTTTCTCTGGTCATCCCTGTATCCAAAGCCGCCAATAAGTTAGCGGCCTGATCTGCCGTAATCTTACCTTCTTCCAACATTTTCAAAATTTGCATTCGTTCTTCGGCGAGTGTCATGCTTGAAATCCTCTTTCAACAGTATGCTTTGATAAAATATGTCTCAACTCAACCATAGTAAATTTGGACCTGTTCCCCACCGGCCTCATCGACCGCCAGGCAAAAAGCGCCTTCCGACATTGCCCCACCCAGAGCCACCAACACGTCATCGGTGACGAACTTCCTCAATTTGGGCACAAACAGACGCGCCACTTTGACGCCCCAGGCTAGCCAACCAAACGGTAGCGGCAGGCTGAGTTTGATATTCGTGTCTTCCGCCCTGACCCGCAGGTGCAACCAGCGACTGTGATGGGTCAACCAGCCGAGCCCCAAAAATATTAAGCCCAGAACCAAACCGGGCAAGATTAAGAACAGCCACCTGTAACTCACAAAACCGGCAACAATCAGGATACTGACACTCAGACAAAATAACACCAACATCCCGCCGAACACGGTTGGGTACAACCAGTATCTGGCCCAGCCGGGTTTGGGGGGCAGGACAACCGCTTCCGGAACCGGGTCCGCAATCTGAGGGGCAGGGGGGGGCCTCTTCAAAAACTTCTGAACCAACGGTTGGAGTAGTTTTGGCCGTTGCTTCCAGAATCCGCAGCAATCGATCCCCTTCCTCCGCCGAGATGACGCCCCCGGCAACCATCTGTAATACTTTAAGCTGTTCCTCATCCATAACTTACCCGCCTGCCAATTTCCGGGCCGCTATTTCGGCCGTGATTACGCCGCTGGCCAATTCGTCCAAAACGGCTTTACGATCAACCACCGGGGTCGGGGCCGCTTCTTCTTCCTTCACTTCATACCCCATCGCCCGGATAAGATCGTGCAGCCGCGCCCGCACCGTGGGGTAAGAGAGGTTTAGCTCCTCGCCCACCCGGTTGATCTTGCCCTCGCAGCGAATAAAGGTTTCGGCAAAAAAAATCTGCTCGGGCGACAGGCTGTGAAACCGCCCCAGGGTAAAGTGACCTTCCACACTGGTGTCGCAATTGCGGCAGTGCAACCGGGTCACCACCAGGGGTTCTTTGCAGATAGGACATTCGTTAATCACGGGATACATTTTCAACTCCTTTCTCTAAGAGAACATCTGACTACCCGGACAGGCTCAACCATTCTGGTGGAACTGGATTGCGCCCTCGCACTATTTTTAACAACTCGGGATCAAAGCCATTGGGTCGGACGCAACGGTATTCGTCTGTTGTTGAATGGCCAACTTGGCCAGCATCTTGCGGGCGCGATAGAGTTTGCTCTTAATTGTGCCGACCGTAGTATCCAGGGTTTGCGCAATTTCCGGGTACGACATCCTGTGCCAGTATTTCAAAATGACAATGAGACGATAATCCGGGCGTAGGGCCTGGAGCAGGTGATGCACTTCCCGGATCTCTTCTGTTTCTAACAAAGCCTTTTCCGGTTGGCTGGTTTTCCGGTCAGAAACACAATCCTTTAAGTTGTCCCAAGAGATCAATTGAAAACGGCGTTTTTTCCAGCAATCCAGGCAGTAATGCGCGGCAATGGAGAAGAGCCAGGTAGAATACCGGCGGTTGTCGTCGTAAGTATAAAGTTTGGCGTAGGCCCGCAGGAAAACCTCCTGGGCTGCATCTTCGGCCTCTTCGGGATTCTTGAGCATATGAAAGCAGATGTTGTAAACAGGCCGTTGGTATTTTTTAACAATCTGGCCAAAAGCGGCCCGGTCGCCTTGTTTGGCCTGGCTGAGCCAAGTTGTTTGTTCAGGATCGTTGGGATATTTAGAGTTGGTTTCAGACATTGTTGGTTGCCCCTTATTCTATTTTACGGCTCCTTGTTCCTCACCCTTGAATTTATCAGGCAATAAGGTTTGAAATCTTCAATCTTGGTACAATCTTGCGCAAGTTTGTTCCGCGTTTTGTAGGGACAGAACAATGTTCTGTCCCTACAAAAATGGCATTTCTGCTCGGAACGTATTTATAAAATCCTGTACTTGGCAAAGGCATATTCTATACTTAATAATATTCAAGATAATATCATAAATATTTAATTTTGTCAATAATATATTTATTTTTTACGATATATTACTTAATAATATTTATATATCATTCAATAACAGCAGTTTTAAGCCTGCCCCCCATACTTCTTGACCAGAACCCAATGGCTCATCTGTAAAAAGTGTGCATTTATGGTAGACTGAGGGTATGGAATTTCCAATCACTGAACTTCTTGATTATGATAGTAGTGT
>JAFGNV010000187.1 GCA_016926805.1 Anaerolineae bacterium | reverse complement strand
GGCATGCCCCAACCCTATTTTGGCTCTTTTTACGAAGCAATTCCCCCTTTTTCTCCTACCTGTATGTCCCCAGTGTTATACGCTTACAATTTCAGCGAATGTTGGATATATCTCTTGACAAATAATTCTAAAAGAGTTATTATATTACTATAATATTATAGTATTAGAGTATTAATCATGACCAATGCAGAATTTGCTATCCTCAGCCTTATTGCCGAGCAGCCCCGTCACGGTTACCAAATTGAACAAGTCATCGAGGCGCGCGGCATGCGCGAGTGGACGGAAATTGGCTTTTCCTCCATCTACTACCTTTTGAAGAAATTGGAGAAAGACGGCCTGATCGAGGGCAGAACGGAGCAAACAGAGGGCCGAGGCCCGGCGCGTAAGATTTTCCACCTTACTCAAAGCGGCGCAGAGGCCCTCCAGACCACTTTGTTTGAGGCGCTCTCAAAGCCTCAGCCTTGCTATACCAGTTTTTTGTTGGGAGTGGGCAATCTGCCCGGCCTGCCAGCCGACCAGACTCTAACCGCTTTGGGGCAATACCACCAGGCCCTGGCCGAACGGTTGGCTCACCTCCAAACCCGCTGGACGGAACAACAACCCTTGCCTTATTTTGTGGATGCGTTGTTTGACTACAACGTGACCATGATTAAGGCTGAAATAACCTGGGTTGAAAAACTTATCAAACAAGTGGAGACTGAAATGACAAAATTGGATTTTAAAAAAGAGTTGAAGCACTTGTACCAACCATCGGCCCAAAAATTTGAGGTGGTTGACGTGCCGCCGATGCAATACCTGATGATTGACGGACACGGCGACCCCAACACCGCTCCAGAATATCAAGCAGCAGTGGAGGCCTTGTTTGCCGTGGCTTATGCCCTCAAATTTATGAGCAAAAAAGAAAAGGGGCTGGACTACATGGTGCCACCGTTAGAAGGACTATGGTGGGCCGAAGATATGGTTGCGTTTAGTAGCGGAGACAAAGACCAATGGGATTGGACGTTGATGATCATGCAGCCGGAGTGGGTTACCCTGGAAATGTTTGAACAGGCAGTCCGGCAGGTCGAAAAGAAAAAAGACCGGCCCGCCCTATCCAAGATCAGACTGGAAACTTACCACGAGGGTCTCTCCGTGCAAATTTTGTACCTCGGCTCTTACGCTGACGAAGCGCCTACCATCGCCAAAATGCACCAGGAATTCATGCCGGAAAACGGCTACGAACCGGCCGGCAAACATCACGAGATTTATTTGAGCGACCCGCGTAAAGTGGCGCCCGAGAAACTCAAAACGGTGCTCAGGCAGCCAATCAGGATGATCTGATAACCTGCAACAATTAGTTCTACAATGTCACATTTGAGGATGATCGTTACAGTTATTCAACTGTAACGGGTCATTTACCGAGTTAATTCGGCTTATTATCGGGTTACAATTTTTAAATTGTAACCATCAGGTGGAGATTCCTCCCTCCGAAGCCCTAATATGACATTGTCGAATTAGTCACTCACTATTCATAATTTTTCCGGGAGGATAAAGATGCAGACAATTACTCAATTGAAACAAAGTTTGGTAATAGCGCGAGAAGAAGCCAGGTTCAAACGGGATGTCATCGGTTGGGTGCTGGTTGTTTTTAATGTTCTGCTTGCGTTCAATTCAACCTTTGTCTTCCTGACCGTACTCAATACAGGACTGGTCGGCTGGCTGATGCTAAATACCTGCGCCCCAAGTATCTTTCTGTTTGCCGCCGGATTCTTGTTGGGTAGCCCGGTGGTGATGATGGCGGCTGCGGTAATCATGTTCCGCTACGGCACATTGGGCCTGTTTGTCTTCAGTTGGGACGGTTATAACCTCATAGCCCAGGTCGGCCATATTTTGATGACCCTGGCCGTTATCTACCTGATGGTGTACCTGGTGCGCCAGCGGCGGTGGAAAACGCTCCTTCTGGGACTGGCGTTGGGTCTGGTATGCTTGATCCCCCTGATGATGATTCAGGAGGCCTGGTTGAACGCCCATCCAGGCATTGTGGAACAACTGTTTAGCGGAAATTTTACGCCTTTTGAATAATAGAGTTGTTCCCTTTTAAACAAAGGTGACGGTCAATTGAAATGGGAACAAAGAAACGACAATTTTGCGAAATCTGCCCTATTTTGTGCTAAAGTGACCGTCACCTTTTGACATAAGCTTTTTGGGGGCAACTCTGATAATGAGATCAGGAGGCTTAAATGAAAATGAAGGTTATTATCATTGTAGTTCTGTTGGTGCTGGCGTTAGTGGTAATTGCCGGTGCCCTTTTGTGGTACTTTATGCAGCAGCCCCTCTACCAACCGGGGCTGGTCCGTGCCGAGAAAAATCTCCGGGCTTCCCTGGCCCCGCCCGCCCAACCGGATGACGATCATTTCTGGCAGGTTGAACCAGACATTCAACTGTATCACTTCGCTGCAGGCGAGGGGCGAAACGTGTTGATCATCCACGGTGGGCCGGGCTATCCGTATCGGCAACTTTGGTTGGGTTTGGAACCGCTCACCAACAAGTTTAAGTTTCATTTTTACGATCAGCGTGGTTGTGGCCGGTCTACCCGTCCCATTGATAGGTTTTCTTCCGGTAATTATTATCAAAATGTGCAAACGCTCGACCAAACCCTTGGCCTGGGGGCACAAATTGCCGATATTGAACGGATACGCCAGATCCTGGGCGATGAGAAACTAATCTTGATTGGCCACTCCTGGGGTGGATTTCTGGCTGCGCTGTACGCGGCTGAGTTTCCGGAGCACGTTGAAGCAATGATTCTGGTAGCCCCGGCCGACGTGCTGGTGATGTCGGCTGAACAGGGAGGCGGCCTGTTTGAAGAAATCAGGCAACGTCTGCCGGAAAACAAACAGGCCGAGTTTGATGCTTATCTGGCCGATTATCTTGATTATGGCAATATCTTTACCAAATCCGAAGCTGATTTGGTGGCGCTAAATGAAGTTTTTGCTGAATACTACGGGGCCGCTGCAGAAACTCCATTGCCTGCGGAAGGCGAGAGCGGTGGTTGGATGGTCCATGCCATGTATTTTAG
Organism: Anaerolineae bacterium; assembly: GCA_016926805.1. Lineage (GTDB taxonomy): Bacteria > Chloroflexota > Anaerolineae > 4572-78 > J111 > JAFGNV01. Next base: position 73,152 of record JAFGNV010000187.1, on the reverse strand, counting down.
CATGGGGCTTCGCCACGATTACCGCGATGCCTTGAGAAGGGTGAGTGCGCCGGTATTGGTTATTCATGGCAAGAACGATTTGCAGCCCGAAACGGTCAGCCGGCTTTATGCTGAGGTGTTTCCCAATGCCAGTTTTCAGGTGATGGACGATTCCACTCATTTCCCTTTTGAGGAGCAGCCGGAGGCATTTGCGGCGGCAGTGGATAAATTTTTGAACCAATAAAAATAGGAGAGAATCTGAGTTTCAAACCACAAACATTGACTTTTTCGTTCAACCGATTAAGATAAAGCTAATATAAAAAATTTTGAGATAATGTGGTTGCGTCTGGCATTATTATTTTCACGAACCCAACGAGGGCTGAATGATAACATCGCAAGTTATTCTCAAAAAAGGACGGGAGAAGTCGGTTGAAAATCGTCATCCCTGGATTTTTTCCGGCGCTATCAGCCGCGTAGAAGGTGATCCAGCCGATGGCGATGTGGTAGACGTTTGGAATCATCGCGCTCGTTTTGCCGCGCGCGGAATTTATAACGAAAAATCGCAAATCCGGGTGCGTTTGTTCACCTGGAATCCCAATGATATGATTGACGACGAATTATGGCGTCGACGTCTTCGCCGGGCAGTTGCCGGTCGGCAAGCGCTGATAGAGGCGCAAGACATCGACGCCTTTCGCTTGGTTCATGCCGAGGCCGATGGGGTCCCCGGCCTGATTGTGGATCAGTATGGAACTTGGCTGGTCGTCCAGTTTCTCTCAATGGCCGCCGAACGATATCGGACGGCCATTTTAGATACCCTGGTTGACCTGGTTGGCCCGCAAGGTATCTATGAGCGTAGCGATGTTGAAGCGCGCGAGCAAGAAGGTCTGGTGCCCATTGCCGGGCCGGTGTGGGGCGAAGTTCCGCCAGACCTGATTGAAATCATAGAAAACAGCCACACGTTTTTGGTGGATGTCAAACTGGGACACAAAACAGGATTTTACCTGGACCAGCGTGAAAATCGGCAAAAGATTACCAAATATGTGGCGGGTAAGGAGGTGTTGAACGCTTTTGCTTACACTGGCGCGTTTGCGGTGTATGCTGCCCACGCCGGGGCCAGGCGGATTATCAACGTTGACACCTCGGAGGTGGCCTTGCAGTTGGCCGAGCGTAATATGCGCCGCAATGGTTTTGGCGAGCGAGAGGATGTTTTCGCTGTGGCCAATGTTTTTGAAATTTTGCGGGCCTACCAGGAGGCCCAGTGGAAATTCGATGTGGTTGTCCTGGACCCCCCCAAATTCGCGCAGCGCAAGGGACACGTAGATAAAGCTGCCCGGGGTTACAAAGACATCAATCTGCTGGCGATGAACTTGATTAAGCGGGGGGGGATTCTGATTACTTTTTCTTGTTCCGGGGCGGTAAGCCGGGAGTTGTTTCAAAAGATACTTTTTGGCGCGTCGGTCGATGCGAGTCGCACTGTTCAGATTATCGAGCCTCTCTCCCAGGGGGCCGACCACCCTATTTTGCTCACCTACCCTGAATCCGAATATCTTAAGGGTTTTGTTTGCCGGGTTTGGTAGTCAGACTCAAACGTTCCTCGTTGGTCAATTCCTGCTGTAATTTCTCCAGGGCCTGCTCGGCGGCGGCTTGAGCTGCCGTTTGTTTGCTGTAGCCCAAACCTTGTCCGTAGCTTTTGTTGCCAATCAGGGCTTCCACAGTGAATTCTTTGGCGTGGTCTGGTCCTTCTTCTTTGATGGTACGATAGGTGGGGGTTACTTGATAGTGGCTTTGGGCCAATTCTTGCAACCGACTTTTGGCATCTTTTTGGGTATCCAAAGTCAACACCTCTTCCAGAGCCGGTTCTATCATCGGCAAGACAAATTGGCGAGCAAAGTCCAGACCTCGTTCCAGGTAGAGCGCGCCGATCAGGGCCTCAAAGGCATCGCACAAAATGGCTTTGCGCTTCCGACCGCCCCCCTCTTCTTCTCCCCGTCCCAGGAAGAGAAATTCTCCCAGATCGAGTTGAGTGGCAAAGTAAGCCAGGGTTTCGGTACGTACCAGGGCCGAACGCAGGTTGGTGAGCTGGCCTTCGGCCATTTCCGGAAAGTGGTGATATAGATACTCGCCGGTGATGAAGTCTAAAATAGCATCTCCCAAAAATTCCAATCGTTCGTTATCCTCCAACGGATAATCCGGATTTTCGTTGAGATAACTTCGATGGGTCAGGGCGCGCTGCAACAGGGCTTTGTCGGCAAAGGTCAGGTTTAGAGCTTGTTCAATGTGAGTAATGTCAAACACGGTGCGGCCTCCTATCATGGGTGGTGGAACATCACTGGAGTATTCCACCACAACTGAAGGTACACCGCCAAAACGCCAAGAACGCCAAGATAAACGTCGCCTTCACGTTCTTGGCGTCGTGGGGGTGCTAACGATTTGATTCTTTGATAACTTTTGTGTTGTGAGCAGGTCTTGCGCCTGCCCCGGGCGACCACAAGGGTTCGCCCCTCCTATTCATTGTTGGTGTCTGTATAGACCTCGTATTCCAGATGTTCCACGGTCTTGCCGCCGGATACATTGCGGACCACCCCGGCGAAAAGGGCCACGGCGCCCGTTTCCGGCTTGACTATCCTGGCCGCGATGTCGTCCAGACGGATGGGATCAAATGTTACGGCAAATTTATCCACATCCGGGCTTGTTCCGGACCCGCCGCTGACCGGCGGGAAAAAGGCTACTTCGTCCCCCTCATTCAAACGGATTTCGCGATCAACAAATTCCCGGTTCAGGGCAATCGCCGTGTGAGGAATCACGTTGGGTATCGTCTTTGTGGCCAATGTCAACCATCCGCGTCCGGCCTTGATCGTCAAGGTGAGTCAGACTCATGGCGTGATTTCCATGCTTTTATGATGAACCCTGGAATTATAGCAAAAGTTAAGAGAGGATGCCAAAATACGCAGTATTGTAAACGTCGCCAGGACGCCAGGTGGTCAGAAAAAAATGAAGGACTTTCAACGCAAAGTGGCAAACGCGGTGATACAATTAACATTCTGTTTTGTAGAATAATTACGGTACCCCTTTGCCAGTCGTGCTACTTTAGGGCATAATCCCCAGCATGAGGAGGTACGATGACCGATAAATTGCATCAACTCAAACAAATGCTGCAACAAATGGAAAGCGTGGCCGTGGCTTACTCCGGGGGAGTGGATAGCACGCTGCTGCTCAAAGTGGCGCACGATACGCTGGGCGACCGGGCCATCGCCCTGACCGCTATATCGGCCAGCATGCCCGCCGCTGAACGGGCCGAGGCCGAAGCCATGGTGCAACAAATTGACGCTCGCTACGTGCCTATCAACACTCACGAAACCGAAGACCTGCGCTACCTGGCCAACACATCCATGCGTTGTTACTTTTGCAAACATGAAGTCTACCAGGAATTGGTTACTTACGCCCAACACCAGGGTTACCCTTACTTGCTCGATGGCACTAACGCCGACGATGTAGGGGACCACCGGCCGGGTCGGCAGGCGGCGCGGGAACGGGGCGTGCGCAGCCCGCTGCAAGAGGTCGGTTTGACCAAGGCCGAAATCCGCGAACTGGCCCACCAGATGGGCTTACCCAACTGGGACAAGCCGGCCGCGGCCTGCCTTTCGTCGCGTATCCCTTATGGCACCCCCATCACCTTGCCGATGCTCTCGCAGGTGGAGCAGGCTGAATTAGTGTTAAAACGAATGGGCTTTCACCAGATGCGAGTGCGCCATCACCACCAAATTGCCCGGATCGAAGTACCCCCGGCCGAGTTTGAAATGGTGCTGGCCTATCGCCAGGTGATTGTGGAAAAATTAAAGGCAGTGGGGTATGCCTATGTTACACTCGATCTGGCCGGTTTTCGCTCCGGCAGTTTGAATGAGGTGTTTGTTTCGGCTAATGGACGTCAACAGAATCCAGCAATTATTGACTGAAGTACAGGCCGGGCAGGTCAGTGTGGCGCAGGCGCTGGAGCAGTTGCGCCGCCTGCCCTACGACGATTTGGGCCATACCCGGCTGGACATGCATCGCGCTCTGCGCCAGGGGTTGCCGGAAGTTGTCTTCTGCGAGAACAAAACCACTGAGCAGGTGGTGGATATTTTGCAACGGTTGGGCCAGCATCACGACCGGGTACTGGCCACCCGCGTGTCGGCGGACAAGGCTCAGGTTATTCAAGCCAAAATCCCCAACACGCATTACGATGCGACCTCGCGGCTGGTCACCCTGGCCCATCGAGAACTTGACCCCTTGCCCCATGACGCGCCCTACCTGCTGGTGGCTACCGGCGGCACGTCCGACCTGCCGGTAGCCGAGGAGGCGGCTCAAACTGCCGAATTCCTGGGCAGTCGGGTCAAACGGGCCTATGATGTGGGCGTGGCCGGGGTGCATCGTCTCCTGGACCAGCGCGACCTGCTATTTGACGCTGACGTGGTCATCAGCGTGGCCGGGATGGAGGGCGCCTTGACCAGCGTGGTCGGCGGGTTGGTGGCTTGCCCGGTGATCGGCGTGCCGACCAGTGTCGGGTACGGAGCCAGTTTCAACGGCCTGGCCGCGCTGTTATCGATGCTGAATTCCTGCGCGTCGGGGGTGGCTGTCGTCAATATTGATAACGGTTTTGGTGCAGGGTTGTACGCTCACCTTATTTTGCGGAGAATACAAGGAAAAGATCTAAAATGAAAATAGCCTATTTTGACTGTATTGCCGGGGCCAGCGGCGACATGATTTTGGGAGCTTTAGTTGATGCCGGCTTACCGGAAGAAACCCTGGGTGGGCGACTGGCCGCCCTCCACCTGGATGATTTTGACTTGAAGTGCTACCGGGTTGATAAAAACGGTTTCAGCGCCACCAAAATAGACGTATTGGTCAAAGACGATGTTCCTGCCCGCCACCTGCCCGACATCGAGGCTATTATGCAGGCAAGCGATCTGTCTGGGGCTATCAAAGCGCAGGCTATTGCTATCTTCCGGCGTATGGGTGAAGTGGAGGCCGGGATTCACGGCACCACCCTGGACCACGTGCATCTGCACGAGTTGGGCGGCGTGGACGCCATTGTGGATGTGGTCGGGGCGTTGGTTGGGCTGGAAGAATTGGGAGTTGAGCGAATTGTCTCGTCGCCCCTGCCTTTGGGCCGGGGATTTGTCAAAGGCGCGCACGGCCAGATTCCTTTGCCTGCCCCGGCGACGGTGGGCCTGCTAAAAGGCGTCCCCATTGTGGGCAGTGAACTGGAGATAGAATTAGTTACGCCGACCGGCGCTGCCTTGCTCTCGTCGCTGGCCGCCGAATTTGGCCCGATTCCGGCCATGACCCTGACCGGAACCGGCTTTGGCGCGGGGGGTCGCGATTTACCCATCCCCAACGTGCTGCGTCTGCTGCTGGGTGAAGCAGACGCCTTGCCGGTGACAATGCAGGAAACTCTGGTGATGCTGGAAACAAATATTGATGATCTCAACCCTGAATTTTACGATCACGTGATGGGGCGACTCTTTGCGGCCCACGCCCTGGACGTATTCCTGTCGCCCATCCAGATGAAGAAAAACCGTCCGGCCACGCTGCTGCGCGTGTTGTGCCAGCCGAATGATACTGAAATATTGATGAAAATCCTGTTCGCCGAAACCAGCACGCTGGGAATCCGCCAGCAGATGGTTGAGCGGCACTGCCTGCCTCGGGTTATTGAAACGGTGGAAACGCCCTATGGCCCGGTGCGGGTCAAAGTGGCGCAAGGCGACGGCTGGACCAAAGTCGCACCGGAATACGATGATTGTCGTCGGTTGGCGGAAGCGCACGGCCTTTCGCTGCGAGAGGTTTACCGGGCGGCAGAAATGGCGGCGGTGAAGGTAAGTAGATAGGTGTCAAATTCCAGACCTGACAGGTTTTCGTGACAATTTTTCGGCAAATTGAGGCTCACATTTGGGATTTTGATCGGATGTCAAAGGTTATGTCAAAACCTGTCAGATCTCCTGGAAATTAAGGTTACATCAGGAGGTTGATTTGTCTGAACTTGTTTTACTCAAACTCGGTGGTTCGGTGATTACCGATAAAACCCAACCATTTACGGCTCGTACTGGGGTGATTGAACAATTAGCCAGAGAAATAAAAAACGCCCTGGATGAGCGCTGCGGTGAGTTGCAGTTGATTATCGGCCACGGCTCCGGTTCTTTTGGCCACGAGGTTGCGGCCCGGTATCAAACTCACCGGGGAGCCGTTGGCCCGGATAGCTGGCCGGGTTTTGCCGAGGTAGCGGCGGTAGCTGCTGAGTTGAACCATCTGGTGATGAAAATTTTGCGCCAGACCGGCATTCCGGCCATCAAGTTTCAACCCTCGGCCAGCACCCGCACCCGGGGCGAGCAGTTGATGTATTTTGAAACTCATCCCATTAAAGAGGTGCTGCAGCACGGTCTGGTGCCGGTAATCTACGGTGATGTGAGTGTGGATGCCAACCAGGGCATGAGCATTGTGTCGACGGAGAAGCTGTTTGACAACCTGGCCCGCGAACTGTCGCCCAGCCGGATTGTTTTGGTGGGCCAGGTAGACGGCGTGTACGACCAGGACCCCCGGCAACATCCTGAGGCTGAGTTGATCCCGGATATTGATCGCAGCAATTGGGGCGAGATTGAAGCCAGGTTAGGCGGCTCGCACGGGGTGGACGTGACCGGCGGGATGTTTACCAAAGTGCGGGAGATGTATCGTCTCACCCTGGCCATGCCGCCGATGCAGGCCCTGATTATTTCGGCAAAACCAGGCAATGTGGAAGCAGTGCTCAAAGGGCAAATGGTTGATTTTGGCACGGTGATCAATTAATCTTCGGTTCCCCAGAATTTGTCCCACCAACCCTTCATCTTGCTGTGCGGCGTAGCCCCTTTTATGCGCCCGGTTTGGCCATTGATGAGCACGTTGTATTTCTGGTTGTGGTAGTAATAATAGGCCAGCCATAGCGGCAGCAAGATTAGTTTGTAAGACTCAATGATAATCCCGGCTGAACTGAACACAATTTCATCACTATCGGCAAAACGAACAGAGGCCAGGGCATTAACTTGCTGTTTGGCCCGGTTAAACGCCTCCTCGCGGGCTTGTAGCGAAGCGTCGGCGGTGGAAATCTGGTAGGTTTCGGCAGGCCAGTCGGCCAGGTAGCCGGACTCATAAGGCATCAGTTCGTTGAGCCGGTAATGTTTGAACTCCTCCCCCAGGTTGGCGAATTTGCCGCTGGCCGGAACCAGGATATCGTCAAAGAAAATGGGCTGGCTATTGCTTTGGGTGATGGTTTTAACCCGGGTGTAACGAGTTTCAACGGCCCGTTCCCGCCACTGGATTTCGCCGCCCACGTCAAACGTCCACATCGGCAGGTACAGGCCGGAGGGGGTGGCGGTTTGGGCTTCTTGGTGTAGATTTTTTTCTTTGAGCCAGCGCCACAGGGCCATGTGAGCCTGTTCCTGAGTCAGGCTAAAGGGAATGATTCCTTCCGGTGGAATGAGTTCGCGGCTGGTGGCGTGCTCCATTACGTGCGCCGAGCCACAGTAGGGGCAGGTCATCGACAGCACTTCCGGGTTCACCACAAACGAGTCGCCACAACCCTGGCACTGGAAAACCTGGGTTGTTTGGGCCGGCGTATGTCCCTTGGCCGTGGCCAGGGCTACCACAAAATCCTGTTCCTCAACCATGTCCCCGGCTTTGAGCGCCTCGGCCAGACTCATCTGGTACTGGCAATGGGGGCAATTGAGGGTTTGACCGTCGGGGCTGAAGGCCATCTGGCCTTTACAATGAGGACAGGCAAACTGCCGGGTGCGAATGCGGCGGAGTTTTTTAAGTTTTTTGGATGAAGATGGCTGGCGGCTGGGGTCGATGATGTCGGCCGGGTCCAGGCGGCCGTCCAGAATGGCCAGGCTGCGGCGAGCGTCGGCGTTGCCCGGCTCGTGGGCCAGAACATTTTCCAGAAGCTCGCGCTTTTCGATGGGGTCCTCGCTGATTTCCGAAAGCCACCACCAGGCCTTGAGGCGCTGGGAAAGATTGGCATCGGTGGTTAACACCCAATCCAGGTAAAAACGGGCCTCTTTGACCTCTTTAGCTTTGGCGGCAGCAATGCCGCGCACCAGTAAATCTTGGGCACTGGCAGACATGACAGCTTACCTCTTGATTATGATGATACCACACCTGGGACATTGGTAACAACCCCCAAGCCCAATCTTTTACTGAATTTCTAAAACTACTTGATATAACGCCTCGGCTACCCGCTGGTGGAGTAATTCGTTGGGATGCCAGTCAACCGGGTTGACCATGAAGGCCGGGGCGTTCTCTCCTTCAATCAAGTCGGTGACATCTACCACTGGAATATTTTGCTCCCGGAAAAGGTCGGCAATTTGCGCCGTAAGAGTCTGGCTCTCGCTGAGATTGTTCAGATCGGGAAAGACCACCACAATGAGTTGGGTGTTTTGGGCCTGGGCAAATTGGCCGATGTCTGATAGCAGGCTACGGTAAGTTTCCCATACTCCTGGATCGTGATAAAGCCCTCTGGCCCAATCCTGGTAGTGGATGGCCCACGGCCAGGGTGCGGCTCGATGGAAGTGCCAGTAGAAGTAGTTGGCTGCGTAAGACTCTTCAATCAGGCGCGGGCCGGTTGGCACAAAGTTTGGCCGCGCCACGTCCAGCGCCGTCGCCGTGTCCACAATATCATCCAGATCAAGGGACAGGATGATGAGGTCGGGGGGATAGGGATATTCAAGAGCGGCCTCGAGTTGCGTTTTGGTACCCACGCCGTGAAGGCCCACATTCAGCACGGCATAGTCATCGCCAAGCATCTGGCCCAGCCGGTCGGCAAAACGATTATTTTGATTTTCTATGCCGTGCCCGGCCACAATGGAGTCGCCCAACACCATGATTTTGGCGCGACTCTCGAGAAGGTCGGGCGTCCACTCGATGTCGCGATAGCCCAGCGAATTGAGTTGCCAGTAACGCCTGAACCAATTTTGCGCCGCCAGGGTATGGATGAAGGGGTCGGTTCGGGCGTAGAAGGCAAAGAACAGCTCAACCAGCAACCCGGCGGCCATGATCGCGATGACTAGCCCGCTCAGGTACCGCATGACTCGTCGGGGGCGACTGGCGGAGTTGATCCAGATGTAGCGAAATAGATACCAGGCATTGAGGGCCAGGCTGGCCACAAAGATGATGAGGCCAAAGAAGACAATCCAATACATTACGTTGTTACCTTTCGATGTTTTTGACCGGCAGCGTTGAACGCCCGGCGTTTGGGATTCCGGTCAATCGCCAACTTCAAACGCCAGGAGTTCCAGGGCGTTTTCTGGTGTCTCTGCCAGCGGCAGTCGTTCGCCGGTGCCGGGCCGGTACAGGCCGACCTGCAAGGTGTAATGGCCGGGAGTGAGGTCACCGACGAGATGGGGGTCAACAATGATTTCGCCGGGGTCCCATAAACTGGTGGGATAACTACCCCGGGCGGGTGGGCCGTCGAACTGGGCGACAAGATTGCGGTTGCGATTGAGCAGATGGATGAAAACGGTATAGTCAGCCTGGGGAATGGTTTGGGGCTGCCAGAAGAAGGTGAGTTGGGAGTTGCGCGGCACCCGTTGCAAGTTGGTGATGGGGCTGCCATTTTTATCGCTCAGGTTGAACCCCAGCAGGCTGATTTGCTGGTCAAAGGTTTGGTGAATCGGGTGTTGCGGATTGGCGGCGTCAATAGTGACATCCGGCGGCGGGCCGCCGACTTTAACTGGCACCAGCCGGACGCTGTTGCGGTTGAGGGGCCGGCCGTTGGCAAACAGCGGCAGAGAAAACTCCGGCTGGTCGTCGGGATAAAAGCCCACATCAAGCCAATAGATGCCGGGGGGTGCGGTCGGATCGACCGGAACCGGGTAGGTGTCGGACACAATTTCACCGGGCACCCATAGCAGGGTGGTATAGTATTGGAGCGGGATGCGGTCTTCGCCGCCATATTGGGTGGCTTGCTGGTTAAGCAGGTGATTGAAGATGACCAGATTGCGGCCTATAGGGCGTTCGGCCCGCAGGTGCAGGGTGACCGGAAAGCTCTGGCCGGGTTGGACGCGGCGTTGGGGCAGGTCATACCCGAGCAGGGTAAGATGATCGGCAAAGTTGGCGTTGACGTGATATTCCAGCGGTGGCGGTTCGAACTGACGCGGGCGATTTTTGATAGGGAATGAGGGGGAAGGGGCAGGCAGTTGGGAGAGTTGATAGTCGCCGCTGGGCCAGTGGACCTGAACCATGAAGTAGGCGAGGTTGCCGTTGGAACCTGAAATGAAGCGAGCAGGCGCGAAGCTTTGGCCGGAGGGAGCGATGAGGTCAGGCGGGGTTGTGACGCCAGGCAAGATAAAACTGAGCGTGCTGCGGTAGGTGAAGGGAGATTCGGGCGGCAAGTCGTCGGCGCGGAGATGGGGAGGGAGCAGAGGTGAAGCAGGCCAGAGAGCAGACGGAAGAGAGAGATGGGTGGTGAGAGTCAGCGGTTCGGTGGCAGGTTGGACGGTGGAGTCGAGAAGTTGGAGGGTTAGGATGGCATTGTTGGCGGATACGCCGGGAAGCAGGGGAATAGGAATGGCATCGACCAGAATGTCGCCGTTGTCCCAGGCGCGGGTGGGGTAGCGCCCCCCAACGGGATGGCCCAGCCAGCCACCCAGGGGCAGACCGGCGGAGTCGGCCACGGTCAGGTTGATGAGATAGTCTTGAGTTGGAATAGCGTCGGCCTGCCAGACCAGCGTTACCGGCAGAACGCCTGCGGCAGCCGAATCGAGCTGGTAGCCAAGCAGGATAATGCCATTGGCAAGTTTGGTTTTGACTATATTTTTGGCGGTTGCGGCCTGGGGCGTTGTTCGCAAGGGAAGAAGGGGCGGGTAACGAGAGTGGATGAGGAAGAGGGCGTAGAGACTGAGCAGGAAGGTGTAGCTGACCAGAACGAGGGGAAGCAGGAAAGGGTTAAATATAAAACGGATGGCGGGTAACATTCGCTGGCCTGGCAGATGGCGTAAGTTCAGCTTTGACAATCCCCAGACCAGGGCCAGGGTGATGGCGGGCAGAGCGGGAAAAAGGTGTCGGCCCTGAGCGGTTTCGACGATGTTGCCGGTCAGGATGAAACGCAGGATAGGGAGAGCGAGAAAAAAGACAGGGGTGAGCAAAAAGAGATGAAGTGGCAAATTTCGAGTTGTAGCTGCTGGGGCGCGGAATATTTGAAAAAGAACGGAAGTAATGGCCAGCAAGCAGAAGAAGGCTAACAACCAGTAACCCCAGCCGGGTAGTTTGATGGTTGCGCCGCCGCCAAAAAGGCCCCAAAATGAGGTAAACAGGGTGCTGAACCATTCCAGCCAGGCGGTGAGGGGGGGCAAGGCGACCGTTGATCCACGGCCAAGTTGTCGCAGCGATGCATCGGCGGTGCCGGCGGTGAGGGCCGCCAGCGAGCCAGACAGCCAGCCCCGCGCGTTGACCTGGTTGAAGTTGCGCCAGATGAAGATGAACCACCAACCGGCCGTCAGCGCCGCCCCCAGCAACAGAACGATCATCCGGTTGAGCAAGGTCACGAATGGTTTTGAGACCCTGGTTCGATGCCGTCCCAGGCTCAACCAGCCCAGCCAGAGCAGGGTAATGGCCCAGAGGGGCAGGGTGTTATACTTGGTCACGGTGGCCAATCCCAGCAGGAGTCCCAGGAAAAACATCAAGCCAATGCCGGGCAAGGTGGCGCGTTGGGTGTATATGACGAGTATCAAAAAAATCAATGCAGCGAGGGTAATGAGCAAATTGTCATCGCTGACCGCGCTGCCGATAAACAGAACCTGGGGGATGAAGGCCGTCAGGGCAGCCGTGGCGGCAGCGATATCCTGCCGGGCGGTCAACCGCCGGGCAATGAGGTAAGTGATGATGACGGTCAGGCCGGTGAACAGGACGGAAATGAAACGTCCCAGATGCCAGGCCAGGGTAATGCCCTGCCAGGGCCAGGCTTCGTCTTCGGTGTGGATGAAGGCAGCGATGGTCTGGCCGTTGGTGGGGATGAGGCGGCGAGGGGTATCGCCCACGGATTTGAGATGGGTAGGGGGTATGTCGTCCATTGCCACAAAGGGACGGCTGACCAATAAATGATATAGCGGCGGCCAGGCCGAGCGATAACCGGCGGCCTCACGTTCGGCGAGGGTGGTTGGCAGGTGTCCCCTTTCTGCCAGAAAACGGGCGTAGTTCACGTGAGCCGGTTCGTCGGGGACTTCACCCAGGGGAACCAGGCTGGCATAGGCCACAGCCAACACCATGTAGAACAGCACCACCGCCAGCAGAGGCGTGTATTGCTTTAGCGTCTTGAATCGCGTCAAAAGTTCTTGCCTCAATTCTCTGCCACCCGAACGACCATACTCAGCACAACGTGGTCCTCACCCGGTTGACCCGCCTCATCCAGGACCGGCACGCGCTCCAGGGTAGCGCTTTGATACCAGCCGAGGTGGAGCCAATAGTTGCCGGGAGGGATGCTCTCGGGCAGGGCCAGGGTGTATTTGTCGATAACTTTTTCGCCGGGCGTCCAGGTGGTGGTGGGATAGGTGCCCCAAACCGGCTGGTTATCGCGGCCGGTCTGGTTGAAGCCGTCGGCGGCGATGAGATGAGTGAACACGGTGTAGGGTATCGGCGTTGGGCCATCGGCGTGCCAGGAGAGGGAGAGAGTGAATTCGTCGCCGGGTTCCAGGGTCAAGAGTGGCGTTTGCTGGCCGGTCAGGCGCGAGTCGCCAGCTTCATCAAAAACCTGATAGCCCCGCAGGTGAAGGCCGTGGGCAAAGGTGACGGGCTGGGGAATGAGGGTGGCGTCAATAGCGGGCGGGCTGAGGTACAGGTTGACGTGGTAGGCCGGAAAGAAGGTCTGGTCAACCCGGTCGGCGTGACGGTCGAGCCAGTGGAGCACGGCGCCTTCTTCGTCAAATCCCTGTTGCAGCATGGGTAAGAACCAGATGCGCCGGTAGGCTCCGGCAATTTGTTCGGTCTGTTTCAGCCGGTATGCAACGGGTCGGTCGCGTTCGACCGGAACCACGTAAAACGGCAATTGGTTGGGGCTGTAGTAGCTGATGGCGGCTTCGGGGAAGTTGGTCAGCATCACGTCGTTGGGCCGGGCTTTGCTGCTGACGTAATCTCGATAGAGTTGCCACGGCGGCGATTTGGCGTAAGCCGGGTTGGTGAAGTAGTTGCTGAGGGTGTGCAGGTTGAAATAGAGAAGGGCGGCGAAGAGCAGGATGGCGACGAGACGAGGTAAAAAAGTTACCAGGTATGAGGTGTGATTGAGGAGGCGGGCTGGGCGTCCTGCTTGCCACAAGGTGACAAAACCGGCGGCCAGGAACAGTTCAAAGGCGGGCTGGGCCTGGACGAGAAACCGCTCTTTGAAAAAAGGCCGGCCTATGGAGAGGACGATGACGCTGAGGACGGGAACGGCAAAAAACAGGCCCCAAAATACGCCAGAGGTGACATTGCGCCGCAGCAGGCTGACCAGACCGATGATCCAAACCGGGGCCAGGAGGAAACTGACCCACAGGCCGCGGCTGGCATCGAGGGTGAAGCCGGTGAGGAGGGCAGTGGAGGCCAGACGGAGAATCTCGGCGGTGGGAATCGTGTCGATGCCGCCGGCGGCTTCACCGGCCAGGTTACGGGCCAGAAGCAGGGCAGGGATGATGAACAGGCTGATGGCAACCTGACTGACCAGCCAGGGCCATTTTTTGAACCAAAATTTTTTAATATTGAGCAGAACGAACAGGGCCTGAAACGTCATCAGAAAGATGGTGTAGTAATGGGTGTAGAAACAGGCAACGGTGAGGAGGATGTAGAGCAGCCAGGGGATGAGCGATGAGGCATGAGCCGAACGAGAAATACGGCGGGTGGGGCGATTGAGGGCCGACCATAACGCCCAGGACGAGAGAAGACCGAAGAGGGTGAAGAAAGGATAGGAACGGACATCCTGCGCCAGCCAGATTTGAAGGGGATTGACGGTAATGAGTGCCGCCGCCAGCAGACTGGTGGTTGTTGATGGTAGGGTAAGGCGGGCCAGGGTATAGAGAGCCGCCACAGTTAACACGCTGGCCGTTACCCCGGCAAAACGCATTATCCAGGCGCTTTCGCCCATGAGCCATTGCCAGGGATGGAGCATGAGATAGAACAGCGGCGGGTGGGGGTCGGTGACGCGGGACAGTTCCCACAATTCGGTGATGGGCATGGCCGAATAATGGACGGTGGCGGCTTCGTCGCCGCGTAGAGCCTGAGCATCCAGGTGGTAGGCGCGCAGGAAGAAGGCCAGGAGGAGAATGAGCAAGATGGGGAGATGGATCCGTGAGGCGTAAGGTGTAAAACGTAGGCTGGATAACTTGCGGCTGCCGGGCGCAGGGTATAGCGATTGAGAATTTGTTTCCTTGCCAATCGGATGGATGGCCAATCGTTCGGTCTCCCAAATTTGATGTTACTCAACTGTAATCAAATTTGGCAAATCGACAAAATCTTGGGGCTGGTTTTTGAGCGGAAGGCGCTGGCCGATTTCGGCTTCGTATAGTCCGAGGCGGAGGGTATACCAGCCGGGGGCTAAGTTTGGGGGTAGAGATAGATTGTAGGAGTCGATGACAATTTCTCCGGTATCCCACCAGGAAGTTGGGTAGCGGCCTTGTTGAGGCGGATTATCCTGTTGGGCTTGAATATTGCTTTCAGTATCTAACAGGTGCGTGAAAACAACGTAATCTTTGGCGATGGGAGCCAGAGCCTGCCAGTACAGTTTATAATTCAGGTTTTGTCCGCGTTGAAGGGGGGCGTCGGACAAACCTGTTCCAACGTCGAGGCCGAGCAGGGCGATGCAGTCACCAAACTGGACATTAGTGAGGGGGATTGAAGGCGGCAGGGGTGGCTGCTGCCCAACGTGAAATTTGCCCAGGATAACTTTGTCGTCGGGCTTGGGCGGCTGGGTGGAAGTCGGGGTCACCGGCAGACGTTCCAGAGAGGCGGCGTGATACAAACCTGCTTCAAACCGATAGACTCCTTCCGGCGCATCCATTGGCAGGGTGAAGTAGTGGCGGTCGGGCACGGTCAGGCCAGCGGGCCAACGGTGGGCATCGAACAACATGCCGGTGAGAGGAGCGTTGATTTGGCCGTGGCGCTGTCCGGTGGGAAGGTCAAACAGGTGAACGAACAGATAATAATCGCCGTCGATAGGGCGCAGGGCCTGCCAGTCGAGCGAAAGGGTGACGGTTTCGCCGGGTTTGAGGACGGCCGGTTCGACCTGGTAGTCAAGTAACAAAATGTCGCCGTTGAAGCTGGCCTGAATAGGTGTGGGTGGTGTATCGGCGGGGGTAGGGGATGGAAGAAAGGCGGCGTCAGCCGGGAGAGGATAAACGTGGGCGATGGGTTCTTGTTCGCTGTCGCGTATGGTTGCCAGGGGTGGCGCAGATTTACTCTGGCTGGTCAGCGTCTCAACCTGGGCCAGCGTTAACGGCGGCAGGAGATAGGCCGTGCCCTGTCCATTGAGCGCGGGAGCAAGCAGCACAAACACCGACTCATTGGGCGAGTCGGCGGGTAATAAATACACGGCAGGTTGATTGGACTCAAGCAAGGCGTGTAGTTTCTTGAGGTCAAGATTGGTCAGGCTGGGGTAATGAGCCTGGAGGAGAAAGTTGCCTACGCTTTCGCCGTAGAATTTCAGGGGGACCAGGGTGAGTTGGTCGGTTTGGTGGTTGAGGTAACGGGCCAGATAAGGGGGATGATCGCTAAATTTATTATAGGTGGCAGCCCAAACTGAAAAATAGTTGTAAATACTGGTAACACTGCCAAAAATGAGGATGAAACAAAGGAATAGAATTTCGACCAAGTGCGGGGATATAGCCCGATGCAGCTTATTGAGTTGTTGCAGGATCAATCGGACGGAGAAAGTTAACCCGATAGCAGCAAGCAGAAACATGGCCGGCCAGGCCAGAATGCCGCGCAAGAGCGTAGTAGTGCCCGTCCAATCCTGTTGGGAGATGACCACTGGCGCGGTGCCGATGAACCACCAGAGTAGCAGAAAAAGACAGGCCGGTTTTTTGAAATGATAGATGCAAACAGCCAGGCCAATGAATAAACCCAGAGCGAATAGCCCATCAAGTGAAGGCCATTGGCCCAACCAGGCGCCTCCGCCAAAATGGATGGCCAGCAGGCTGGTGAGGTTATGGGCCAGCGCGGGCAGAGGATTGCCTGCGGCCAAGATTGAAAGGGCCTGGGTGCGGCTGCTCAAGGCCTGGGGATGTTGGTAGAAGTAAAGCGCCAGGGGCACAATCACCAAAGCCACCGTCAAGTTAAAAATGAGAAAATCAACCAGTTTTCGGCAACGATTGGTCTTGTGCCTGACTAATTCGACGATGAAGAAAGTAAAAAAGAGAAGCGGCAAGAGCCGGGCAGCCAGGTAAGTGTAAAAAGTTAAACCCAAGAAGAAGCCTGCGACAATGAGCCAGTATCGTTGTTTTTGGTGGAGGGGAAAACCTCTGTCACCCGTCTGGTTCTCTACTTCCTTGCTTTCATCATCCCAGCCTCGCCAGAAACACCAGACCAGGACCAGAACGAGAGGGGGGAGCAAGATGGCCCGCAGGCCGAGTCGACTGAAAAAGATGTGCCAGTAAGACACGGCCAGGCCGGTGGCGGCCAGCAAGTTGGTGGCGGGCAGAAAAGATTTCCTATTGGAGGAAACAAACAAAGTATCGAGTTTGAAGCGTTGCCCGGTAACATACATCAGGGGAATGGTCAAGGTGGCGACCAGAACAGATGCAAATCTGAGGGAAAAAATAGAGATGCCGTAAAACTGGAGGGCTACGGCCTGAAGATAAAAGAAAAGGGTTTCGCGGCCAAAATTATTTTGTAAAAAAGGAGTCAACCATGTCTGGCGGAGAAGTTGTAGCGCGTCCAGACCATTGGTGGCCTCATCCAGGCTCAAAGATAAGGGGAGTTGGTTTAACTTGATAACGCGCAGCCCCAAGGCAATAACGATGACCGTTGACAAGTAAAACAGTGAGAAGCGAAACCGTGGCGAGGGGTTGTTGCTTTTTCTCGTACTCCGTTTGGTCACAGCACAATCCGGTTGGGGATTATTCGTCCTCGTCGGCGGTTCCGTCAAGAATGATTTTGGCCAGTTTGATATACGCCTTGGCACCTTTGTGTTTGCTGGAGTGCTCAACAATGGCCTTGTTGGCCTCCGACGCTTCGGCAAAGCGGATACTTTTGTAGATGATCACATCAAAGATCTTATCGCCAAACGTGGAGCGAATCTCTTCCAACACCTCGCGGGCGTGGATAGTGCCGGTTGAATACATGGTGGCCAGGATGCCGCGCAGTTCCAATTCGGGATTCAGCCGGTCTTTAATGCGGTTGATGGTATCCAGCATCATTTGAATCCCGCGAGTGGCAAAATGCTCGCATTGCAGCGGAATAATGACTTCCTGGCTGGCGCAGAGAGCGTTAATGGTCAATAAATTTAGGCTGGGCGGACAATCGATCAAAACAAAGTCGTACCAGGAGTTAAGTGGTTCCAGAACCCGGCGCAGCACCAACTCGCGTCGAATTTCGGGAATCAACTCAATTTCTGCGGCAGACAGGTCAGCGTTGGCCGGAATCAGATCCAGGTAGGCCTGGACGGGCTGAACCACGCGGCTAATGGGGTAGTCGTTATCCATCAGAACAGTATAGATGGTGTCATCCAGACCTGAGGCGTTTATGCCCAGCCCGGCTGAAAGTGCACCCTGCGGATCCAGATCCAAAACCAGCACTTTTTGCTTCATTTGAGCCAGGGCAACCCCCAAGTTGATGACGGTAGTTGTTTTACCCACCCCACCTTTTCGATTGGCAATAGCGATTATTCGGGTCATTTTCTTTTCTTAGTCCTCCAATGATGGTCAGGTTCCTTTGTGGTTTGTACCGATGGGCGGCATCTCCACCACAAACTCGGTCAAGCGGGCGTAATCTATAGCGCCACGGCTGCGGGGGGCATATTCAAAAATGGTTTTGCCTTTACCCGGCGCTTCCGATAGTCTGGTATCAATCCAGATTGGATCAGCCACAAGCGGCCCCATTTTTTTGAGGGTATGGACTACTTGCTGGCTTATTTTTCGGCGAGGGTCGTAAAGGGTGGGGATAATCAGTCGAATAGCCGTCTGGCGTCCCATAACGCGATTGATATCTTTGAGGTAGTTAATAAATTGTTCAACACTGGATACGGCCAGCATTTCCATTGAAACCGGGATAAAAACCTCCTCGACATAGGCCAGAGTGTTAACCGTGAGCAAAGACACCGATGGCGCGCAATCAAGTATTTGATATTCGTAATCGGTTAGCTCGGCAAACAGATCTTCGAATATTTCCTCGCGGGCCATCTCCAACACCATCCGTTGTTGGGCCTTAAACAGGCCGATGTCGCTGGGGATAACCTCCAGGTTTTTTCTGGCTTTTACCACACAATCCTGGGCGGTTGCTTTGTGCGACAGCACATGAGTTAGCGTTTTCTCATATTTTTTCAGGCCCAGGGCCATGGTAACGTTGGCCTGAGTGTCGGTATCAATGAGGAGGGTGCGATGTCCGCGCAGGGCCAGAGCCGCACCCAAGTTGACGCAGGTGGTTGTTTTGCCTATTCCGCCTTTAAAACCCACAATGGCAATTTTGCGCATACTATACTCTTTTACAACAAAAGGTGATGATTGCGTGTAACCCAGCTAAACATCTCAAGTTAGCCGAGGAACGCAGTTTACTTCTTCATCACTCCTTTTCTTTCATTATACTCTTACACCGTAGCGTAATTTCGAGGCGGTGTCAAATTTAACATTGTTAATAGTATATCCCGACTTTTTGTTAAGGTCAACTTGTATCTAAATATTTTATGTCTACTTAGTACCGGGGGCCATAATGGTCACCCTCTGCGGCAAAATCAGCCGTCCTTCCGGTTCTGCTTGGCCACCGGCAAGGTTGAGGGGTAGTCGAATTCCTGTCGGTTGGTAATAAAGGCCAATGGCCAGGCGATATTGGCCCGAAGGCAGGGAGGCAGCCGTAGGCAAGGTATGGGGGTCGAGAATACGCTCGCCTGGCGTCCAGATAGAGGTGGGGTAATCACCCTCGAGTGGCTGCGTATCATGACCGGCAATGATATTATCATCCTGGTCAAGCAAATGGACAAATACGGTATAGTCAAGCTTGGGGTTGTTTAAGGTTTCCCACAGCAGCTTAATGCTGACCGGCTCCCCGGCCGCAACAGCCAGCCGATTGGGTTCAACTCCCACCAGCCGGATGACCTCGCCAAAGTTAATCTCTTCCGCCAGCGGGGCGATAGGTGTCGGCGGGGGCAATGCAACTTTGAGCGGCCCGACAAAAAGTGTATCAGGCGAGTTGCTTGGGGGGTTGGTGAGAGGCAGGCGTTGGGCTGCAACCGGGTCATACATGGCCACAGCCAACCAATAGCGTCCCGGCGGTAAGGGGCCAGCCTCAATGTTGACATTTTGCAGAGCGGCTATCTCGTCCAGGCCCGGTCGCCAAAAAGTGGTGGGATAAACCCAATCATTGGGACGCCCACTCCCATCGCCCCACACCCGGTGTTTATCATCTACCAGATGCAGGATGACTTCATACTCGTCGGTTATCTGACTTGCGGCTTGCCAAAACAGGGTAACAGGGACGGCGTGCGCTGTAGAATTAATGGTTGCTGGATAATTGACGCCGGTCAATTGGACCGGGCCAAAGATAGCGGCCAACGGCTGGCCCGGCTGTTGCAGAAATTGGGCTGGATCGGTGGCAAGATACCCCAGGCGAGCCGCAGTTTCGCCGGTAATGGTGCGAATAGGGTTTGCCGCGCCAGCCGTGAGGGCGGTCTGAACCAGTTGTTGGCCCGCTACGGTTAGAGGGGGGAGCACCATCGCTGTTCCATTTTGCAGACGCACCCAGGTTGTTTCGGTTTGATTTTTTCCCGGGGCAATGACCAGGGCCTCTTTTGCGGGCAATGCGGCCAAGGCAGCGTGCCGGGGAAACCGGCTACTCAGATAAAAAAGTAAAGGCGAGTCGTTGAAGCGGGTCAAGGGCAGGTAGATAGGCGGGTTGTCCGCACTGTGTTCAAGCACGGCATCGCGGATAGCCACCGCGCCGTAATCGTAGGCGCCCTGGGTGGCTTGCAGTTTGGTCCAATCGATAAAATAGGTCCGAAAGGTATCGGGAACGGTAGCCAGGATGATGACCAAGGGCAGCCAGGGCAAAACGTGCCGCGTGAAACGCGAAAGGTGAAGTGCAAAAGGCGAGGCGGCCTGTAAGCGCGATAGCCATTGGCTGCCGCGTACCTGTAACCAGTTGAAGGCGGAAATCAAACCCAGGGCCGCCAGAATCGCCGTTGGCACAACAGCGACAATCAAACGGAGGGGGTGGGGGGCTTCGATGGCAATGATGGAGGCGCCAAGCCCAATGAGCCACCAGCAGGCAACCAGGCGGTAAACTATGTGCCGCCAGTTTTTTAAAGCCAAAATGAGTCCGATGAGCAGAAACGGCGCAAGCAAGGGGTGCAAACCGGGATGTCCGGGCACCCCGAAGATGGGATTGGGGCTGCCGGCGCAGCAAAAGAAGCCCAGGACGCGCCAGACGTTGCGCCCAATTTCGGCAACGATGTCGGCGGGGGTATCGAGAAAATTCCAGACCATCACCGAAAACGCACGGGTGGTGAACTGGACCGGATGGGTGATCATGTACCAGGCCATGGGCAGGTAAACAACCAACGCGGAAAAGACAAAGGCGAGCAGGCCACTTCCGTGCCTGCTTAACCGTTCTTTGGGGCGAATAAAAAATTCTGGGATCACCACCAATAGCAAAATTATGGGTAACAGTCGGGCGGCAAAATAGGTATAACCGATCAGCCCCATCAGCCCGCCGGAAAGAATGAACCAGCGTTTCTGGTTGGTGACCCAACCTTTGAGAAACAACCAGAACATAGGCACCGAAAACAAGGCTACCAGCACGGCCCGTACCCCCAGCCGGCCGACCACAATATCCCAATACGAGACAGCCAGAGTCAACCCGGCCAGCGTGGCAAGCCGGAGGTTGGTGGACATGGGGAATGTAGAGGTAACGGGCGGGGTCAACCGGTTTGTCAGACGGCCCCGTCCGGCCCCAAAATCCAAACAACTTACCGATTTTAGAAAGCCAAAGAGCAGGGCTACCGTCAGCAGGCTGGTGGTGGCGGTTAAGGCGCGGACGGCAAAGGGTGTTGTATCAAAGAGCCAGATGAAAGGGATAAGTAGATACACTATAAGTGCTTCTCGCCCGCCGTTGGTGGGAATAAAAACGCTGTGCCCGCCACGTTGCATCAGTCGAACGGCATCCAGACCATTGATGGCCGAGTCGTAAAAGATTCCCAGGGGGTGGTCGGCCAAACGGTAGAAGCGGCAAAAGAAAGCAATGACCATCACGGTAGTGAAGGCCAGCCAGGCGATTCTGGCGGTTGATTTGACGATGTTGGCTTGGGAGGTGGCCATCAGGTTGCGCTCCGGCGACGATAGAAAAGGACAAGCCCAATGACAACGAGTGCCGCCAGCCCGCTGACAATTGCCCCAACGGTAAACGTGAGTGGGCGAAACGTCAGTTCAACCGCGTGCTCACCGGGAGGAACCGGCACCGCGCGGAGAATATAATCGGCGCGGAGAAGGGGAGCGGGTTGGTCGTCGATGGCAGCCCGCCAGCCGGGGTAAGACGTTTCGCTGAGGATGAGCAGGGCCGGAAGATCGGTTGTCACTTGTACCGTGATGAATTGGGGTGAGTATTGCGTGAAGCGGGGTGCTTGGTCTGGTGACTGCCGATTGGCCGATTGGCTGATTGGGGCGATATAGGGGACGGCCTCAACTTCCAGCAAGGCGATGCGCCAGCGGTCAAAATTGGGATCAGCGATTTTTTGTAGAATAGTGGCATCGTCGGCGATTTGGGCTTGATTGACAAGCCAGGCGCGCGGGCCAACGTTGTCGAGACGATGAACGTAGGTAGTACTGCCGTCGTCTACCGGTTCCTGGTAAATGATGGTTGAAGGCAGGTAAAGCTCTTCTCGCCAGGTGATAACGTATTTAACGTTCAGCAGCTCCCAGGTCCGTTCGATGGGCATGGGCGGGGCCAGAAATTTATCGTAGCGGTCGGGGCGAAGCGGGCTGGCGCCCCAGAGGTCTTCGATTTCAAATGGTACGCCATAGTTGTCGTACAGACGGAATTCATTGTAAACGCGGTAAGGCTCGCCGGGTGCGGTTGCGGCATCCTGTTTGATGGCCGCCACAGTATCAGGCATTTGAGTGTGCCATTCCGGCAGTTGAGGATAAAGATTGGTTTGCCAGTTGGCCGTGAACAGGTCAAAACAGATCAGCCCGGCGGCCAGGCCGGTAAAAATGACTGGATGCAACCGGGTGGAGAATCGCCACAAGAGCCAGGTGAGGATCAGGAGCAACGTGAGCAGCGTGGCGGCGCCCAGCAGGTTATAAAACGGGCTGGCAGGCGTCCAGCCGGTGTAATTTAGGCCGAAGAAGAACAGGAAGGTGAGAAGCAGAGCGAAGAAGAAGAGGTATTGAGTGAAACGTAGGAGGGAATGAGGAACGTGCGGCGAGGTGTTATGGGTGACCTGTCTCACCAACTCCTTAAACCCATACCCGGCCAACACCGACAGACCAAAGGCTACTCCAAAGGCCCAACGTTCCTGGCCTCTAAAAATGGAGAAGCCGGGGGTGAACAAGTAAAGGGGGCTGTAAAAAAAGGTGTTGCCGCCAAACGAAATCAGCAAAGCCACCATCGCCACTACAGCCCAGAAAGTGGTATGTCGACTGGGGTGGGCGAAGATGACCCACAGCGCCAGAACCAGGCCAACGACTCCCACGTACAGGGGGGAATAGAGACTGAGTTGGCCCGGCAAGAGGAATTGAATAATATCGGGCAGGGGAAACCCGCCCGACATTTGCTCGTAAGTTCCTGCCGATCGGACCGACAGCAGCGTATATTCTACCGCCGGAATAAACTGGATGGCGGCCAGGGCCAGACCGGTAACAATAAAAATGAGCCAGTAGCCGCAGGTCCGAACAATGCTTAAAACGTGGAACGTAAAGTGTGCTGTCCGTCCTCTGACCCCTGATTCCTGACCCCCGGCCAACCACAGGAAAAAGAAGTAGGCGGTACTGACATAAGCGATAATGAGCGCACTCTGCGGGTGACCGGCCAGCAGGGCCAAACCCCAGGCCAGGCCAGCCAACAAGAGCGAGGGAATCGGGGAGGGGTAGGGCAGGGCAGGGGGGGGAAGTTTGTCGACTCGCTGGCTGGCTTGATAAATAAAGAACAGGATCAAGGGCAACCAAACGTCGGTTTCCAAAACGGCCAACTGTTGACCGGGGTAGCCGGTTAGATAACCGCTAAAGGTAAAGACGAGGGCAGCGATAAAGGCGGCCGGTCGGTTCTGGGTAATCTCCCGGATAAAGAGATACATCAGCGTTGCGGCCAGCCAGAAGTGGACGACGGCTTCAACTTCCAGGGCGAACAGGGAAAAGCCCCCCGGCGCGGATAGGAGCAGGGTGAGCAAACTGGGGGGATAAAAAACTGCCGCTTGCACGTCGGCCCAAAAAGGCGCCCCGGCAAAGGTGTAAGGATTCCATAGGGGGAGCCGTCCCGCGCTCAACTCGCGGGCTTCAAAGGTGGTAAAAGCCCAGAACTGGGCGCTAAAATCGCCGGGAGGAAAGGATTGGCGGTCGGCCAGATCAGGGGTGAGGATGCGCCAGTAAAAAAGTGTCACCAGGGCGGCCAGCAGGATTAAAATGAACCAATCAATACGGGACCATGGTTTCACGGCGATTTCTCGTTTGTTGCCGGGGCAAAAATATATTCATTAAAGTCACACACGGGCGTATAACCGATTGCCTGATAAATGTGATTTGAGGTTGGATTGGATAAATCGGTAAACAAGGCGCAAAATTGCCAGCCCGAGTCTAACAGCAGTTGGCTTAAGGCGGCCACAACTGCGGTGGCGTAGCCGCGTCGCCTGAATTCAGGAGGGGTATAGACCAGATTGACCGAGATGCCGTTTGAAATGGGCCGGGCTTTGGCTGCCATCGAGACGGGCTGCCCACAGTCCCACAGAAAAATCTCCTGCTGGCCAATTCGATGTTCTATCATCTCGCGGGTTTCGCCGGGGTCGCCTGGCTGCAACGCCTCAGACTGAAAGGCAAGCGCCCATGCGGTGACCAGATCGACTTCATCCTCTGTGGCCAGGCGCATTTGGCCGGGCGTTGCCTGTTGCGGCGGGATGACGTTGCGCAACTCGTAAATACGCTGGCGCATCCCGTCTTTGAATTCTATTCTGGACGCTTCAGCCCAGGCTGAGGCAAAACCCTGGGCCACCTGCGCCGGACCCAACACGCCGGGCGGCGAAATATTATCTACCAGTAACCTTTGCGTGAAGATCGCGAATGCCTGACGGTTGGTAGTTTGTCCGTAAATGACCAGGTTGTGGGGTGGGGTCATCACCGCGGCCAAAACCAAGCTACCCCCAGCCTCAACCGTCATCAAGTAGGGCGTCGTTTTGACCCGGTCGGGATTATGTTTGAGCCAGAAGCAAATGCCCAGCAACAGGCTGTTGGCGGCTTCGTTTTCTTCCAGAAATTTCTGGGTTGTCTGCAAAAACGCTTCGGCGTTGGAGTAAGTTGTAGCACTCAAGGTATCCTCTCATCGTCCATTCGAACTGCTTCGAAAAGGCCGGAGGCTTTGCTCACGTGGATCGAACCGTGCCGTGCCAATTCTTGTTTGATAAAATCGGTAAATTCGGCGATCCTATTTCCCACCAGCATGGTTTCGGTGAGTCTCAACATCGACAGGACATAAGCCACCAGAGGTTCAGCGCTGGTAATTTCCAGAGCATCTTCATATTGATGCAGGGTAACCCTGCTGAACCAGGGTGACAGATGGTCGGCCCCATTTTCAAGAGTAAAGGCATGGGTTTGATCTCCATCAAATAGTAATGCTACGTCAGGCTCAAACTTGCGGGCTAACTCATCGAGTTCGCGCATGTGCATTTCACCCACGGTTGAGGCGTAAAAACGTCCGCCGGGTTTCAGAACTCGCCGCATTTCCACCAACGCCCTGGCCATATCCGGTACGTGGTAGAGCATATGATTGGCAATGACCGCGTCGAAAGTTTCATCGTCGTAAGGAATGGATTGCGCATCGATAGTTTCAAAGTTGAAGGGACGCTGGCTGGTTTGCAGATTGACCTGGGCCTGGTCCACCATTCCCGCTGAGAAGTCGGAGAGGGTGATTTCCCAACTCTGGGGAATACGTTCCAGATTCTCCAACCATAAATAACCGGAGCCACAGCCCAATTCAAGGATTCGGCTGGGGGCGGCCAGATTGAAGTGATCGAAAACCCATTGATGCCAACCGTACTTGTTGGTACTGAAAAGGGCATGCAGTTGAAATCGGGCGTTCAGGTTGGCGGCATTCTTGTATTGGTTTGTTAAAAGGTAAGCCTGATCTGACATTTTTGACATTGGTTTTTGTCTCATAACTGTGGTGAATGCCTATTTTACCGCAATTTGGGGCAACTCCACAAAATCACCCCCAGCAGACACCGGCAACCGTTGCCCAGTGGGGGCGTGGTAGAGGCCGGTAATGAGGCGGTAGTTGCCGGGTGGCAGGTCGGGCGGCAGGGGGAGGGTGTAGGCATCGGTCAGGATTTCGCCGGGGAGCCAGGTGGTGGTGGGGGCAGCTCCGGCCAGGGGCGGCAGGTCGACCTGGCTGACCACCAGCCCGGCCGCGTTGAGCAGTTGCACAAACACGGTGTAGTCCAGGTCCATCTCGGCCCCAGCTTGCCAGTAGAGCGTGACCGGCAGGGTATCACCAGGGTTGAGTCTGGGAGCGGGCACATCGTAGCCGAGAAGTTTGATCTGCGCCGCATCGCCCAGAGTGATATTGGTGGGATGGGCAAGGTCGGGAACCTCAAATTGGCGGGGGCGGGTTTGCAGGTTTACCCGGGCCACGCTCGTTTCCCCGCTAACCTGTCCCTCCGGCGAGACCAGCGCGACGGTGATGGTTGCCTGGGGGCCGTTTAAACGGGGACTGGTGGGCAAATGATACACGGCCCGCCGCACCTGCCCCGGTTGCCATAAGTCGACCGGGCCGACGGATTCGGTCAGGGGGAGATCGAGGGTAATGATGTCGCCTTCGCTGCTGAGGGTCAAGCGAGTAACGGTTTGCGGATTGGGGATGGTTTGGACCTGCCAATAGAGCCACAACCAGGTCTGTTGGCCGGGCTGGATTTGGTCGGGCGCGGCATAGCCCACCAGGGTCAGGTTGCCCAGGGATTGGTGCATTGGATGGGGTATGGAGAGGGCCGGGAGGGGTGGGGTTATCCGGGCGGCGTCTACGCTGATGCCGAAAATTGTCACCGGCTCGCCAAGAGGCTGGCCGGAGGCCGGGTTGTAGACGACCAGTTGCAGGGCGTAGACGCCGGGGGGGACATCGGCGGGAATCCACAGGCTACGCCGGTCGAGGATAGGTTGATGTGTGGGCCAGGCAGAGGTTGGGGTAATAGCCGTCAGGGGTGGCCAGTCGCTTTGGCTGAAGGTGTCGCCAAAGGGGTTGAGGAGGCGCAGGGATAGCTGGTAGTTGGTGGAGAGGGAGGTTTCGGTTTGCCAGGTGAGCGTGAGAGGTAGCAGGTCGCTGGCGGCGGTGGAATCGTTTGGCAGGGCAAGGCTGACCAGGATTGGCCCCTGGCCGGAGGAGTCGGCAAAATGGGCGTTGAGGGTTTCTAACCGACCCGTAACAACCTGGGTATCGTATAGCGCCAACCGTTTGCGGCCCAGCCAGCTGTGCCAGGCCGGGTAAGTGTGTTCGGCCAGCCAGTTCTCCAGCATTGGATCAAGATACATGCCGTAGGGCGTATACCACAGGCGTTGATGTTTGGCCACGATGTCGGCCAGCAATTGCCGGGCTTTTTCACCCTCTGGGCGTTGTTCCTGGCGATGGGGGGAGATGTTAAAGGGATAATACACAGGCAAGTTGCCGTGGTAGTAATAGTTAAAGGCATGCTCCCCACCGTCGCCAGTGAGCAGGATGGCGTCGCCGGGCTGGCCGAAGGCTTCGATGGTTTTGGCTACGGCTCGCCAGTTGGGCCTGGCGTAAAGGGGGTCATCATAATAGTGATTGAGCACCCAACCGTTGATGCCAACCAGGGTGAGGAGTAGGAGGGCAGCGGTAAATCTTGATAGTGATGTTGATTGTAGGGCAGGCTGATGGTGTTTGAAGTAGGCTATCAAACGAGGTAAGCCATCAACCACGGCCAAAATTCCAATAGCCACGGTCAGCAAGTAACCAATCTGAACCAGAATCAGGTAGCGTTCAAAATAAACCGTAGTGCGGAACTCGCCATAGAGCCAGGCTGCGAGGTTGGGGACAAGGGTATAGGCTATTAAAAAGGCCAGCATTTCCGGGCCGTCCCATTTTCCCCACCGGCGGCATGTGGTATAGATTAATCCCAGGCCATAGGTAACAACAAACACCAGAACCAGAGGAAGGGCCTGAGCGGGGGGAACCAGCTCGCCAACGCTGTAGGCAATGGCGCTGCGGAGATACGAGTCCCACAGCGTGGGTTGGGTGATCCAATTAATGTAGCTTTGCAGCAAATTTCCGCCAGAGATGAGCCAGGGAAGAAAAATGAGCAGCATTACCATAAGTGAGGCGCCCCAGCGCAAATACCCCCGCCAATGACGGCGCCAGGTGAGCAGCAAGAACAAACCCTGAATGCCAATAAGTACCACCCCGTGGTAGTGGGTCATGATGGCCCAAACCATGCCAACCATGTAAATGAACCAGTTACGCCAACCGCCGCGTTGATACCACTTCACAAAGCCCCACATACTCATTGCCGAGGCGGCGGTGAGGATGCTGTACATCCGCGCTTCTTGCGAGTGCCAGATTTGGTAGGGCGATACGACCATCAATAGGGCAACCAGCAGGCCCAGACGGTCATCGCCCAGGGCCTTACCTAACCGATAGGTGAAAGGAACCGCCATAACCCCAAACACCAGCGAGTAGAACCGCATGGCAAACTCACTATCACCGACCAGTTTGACCCAGTAAATGGTAGAAGGATGGTAGAAGGGGGGCATAATCTCGGCGACTTGCAGCAAATGCCACAACTCGGCCAGGGAGAGGTTGGCAAAGTACACGGTCCAGCCCTCGTCAATCCAGTAGCTCTGAAAGTCGAGCCGGTAAGCGCGCAGGAAAAAGGCAAACAACGTCAGGCCCAGGATAATCAGTTTTTGCGGCAGGTTTGGTAATTTCATGGTTCCTGTTTAACGTTTGATGGTGACACTGCCCAAATTGACCCAATCACCGCCGCTGGCCACGGCCAAACGCACTCCGGTGACCGGATGGTACAGGCCCGCAATCAATTGATATTCGCCGGGAGCCAGATCGGCCGGGAGAGCCAGAGCGTGGCGGGTGGTGACAGGCTGGCCGGGCTGCCAGGTGGAGGTGGGTGTGTAGCCACCATTGGGCGGGTTATCGTGCTGGGCAATGAGAGTTCCGTCCATATCGAGAAGTTGGAGGAAGAGATTGTAGTCCGCTTGGGGCTGATCGAGCGCCAACCAGAAAAATTCCACGGGCAGAGTTGCTCCGGGTTGGATTGTTTCCACCAAGTTGACTTCGGCTAACTGCACTTCTGCCTGGCCCAGCGTGGCATTGATGGGGCGGATTGTTTTTGGTTTTTGGGTGGCATAACGCGCCAAGCGCACGCTGCCGTCCAGCCATTCATCGCTGACTTTGAAGGTGTTGAAGGTTAGCCATTGCTCGGCGGCGTTGCTGGCCGCGGCGGGTTGAAAACCGACGGTCAC
Organism: Anaerolineae bacterium; assembly: GCA_016926805.1. Taxonomy (GTDB): domain Bacteria; phylum Chloroflexota; class Anaerolineae; order 4572-78; family J111; genus JAFGNV01. Next base: position 44,317 of record JAFGNV010000187.1, on the reverse strand, counting down.
CAGCCATACACTTGATCCAGCCGTAACATCTCGCAATAGTGGCAGGGCGGTTTGTGGCAGCGGCCACGATTGTTGCGCAAAGCCGGTGAGGGGAATGCTGGCCTTGAAGCGATTCATCGGTACGTGATAGTGGTATTGGGCCACGGTGGCGATTTGATCGTCACTATTACCCCGGCTTGCCGCCGTGTTGAGCGCGCGAGTGTAGGTGTCGTCGGGTGGGCCGAATTGCCGGTCGGTGTGGTAGTAGCGGGCGAGCAGGGCGTAGGTGATGATGGCCGGAAGGAGTAGGAGGGAGGCATAAAGGGTGAAGGATGAAGGGTGAGGGGTGAGGTTGGTAAATTTTTTTGTAGCGGTCGATGGCCGGTGGTGGGCGGCCAGTTGTTGCCACAGGAGCCAGCCGGAGAATAAAACCAAAACCAGGCTCAAACCAAAGGCCAGCCCATCGAATCCCCACGGTTGCCACCAGGCCACGTCTGAATTTTGCAGCGACCAGGCCTGGATTTGTCCGGCAATTTGGTTATAACGAAAGTTGTAAAGGGCGGCAGTTTTTTCTAAAAAGAACTCCCCACCAAATTTTTCTTGCAGCCTGGCCAGAAAAATCCAGGGGTTGATAGCGATACCGAGGAATTGGATGAGCAGGGAGAGAAGGAGCAGAGCGTAAAACGTAAGGCGTAGGGCGGTAAATCCCGTTTGGGTGGAAAGCCCTTCCTCAATCCCCCCCAAAGGGAGGAAAGTTGGCGGATTCTCCCCCCTGTGGAAAGAGCTGGAGGGGGGCAACCAGCTCATGCTGCTATTTGCTACCCCACTACTTACTGTCTTTTCAACCATTGGTGCCAGGCTAATCAGAAAAAAGGGAATCACCGGCACCAGAAAACGGCTGCCCCAGGAAAGCCCCTCGCCGGAGGACCAGGCTGAGAAAAGCACAAGCGTAATTCCGACCAACCCGGCTAAAAGCCAGGCCTCGGCCGGATGGGTTTTACGCAGATACCACCAGCCGGGCAGGCTCAACAACAAGATGGGCGTGTAGACAAACAAACCCCGCAAGGGGCTGAACAATAATTTATAGAGTCCCAGCAGAATATTGGGCGAAAAGAGGGCCAGATCGTAGCCGGTGTCAAACGGGTTGCCGGAGCGAATAGCGTTGTAGCCCATCAGAATAAGGCCGGGAATGGCCAGAGCGGCGATGAATACCACGAGGGGAATGAGGACTGAACGTAAGGCGAGGTACAGAATACGGAATACAGAATACGCGGTCTGCGGTCCATGATCTCGCTGAACTTTAGTAACGGGTCGGCCTGTAATCCAGATCAAATATAACCCAAACACCGGCAGGGTAAATAGATTGTTGGCGCGGGTGACAACAGCAAAACCGGCGGCCAGCCCGGCAATGACCACATGCCGCAGTCCCCCCTCTTGACCATAGGCAAATAGCATGTAGGCCGCTAGCAGCAATAACAATCCGGCCAGCGGTTCGCTGAAGAGATACTTGGCGTATACAGCGGCAATGGTGGCCAGGCCAAAAATTAAAGCAGTAACAACACAGGTTTGGGTGGAGAAATTCAGCCGGTGGAGAAACATGAAGATAAGCAGACCGGTGGCCGCGGTAATCACCACATTCAGCAGCGACACGGTTTGCAGCATGCCAATGCCCGGTAGATGCAGGGCCAGCCAATAGAAGGGAACCTGTGCCAAAGAGAGGGCCAGGCCTTTTTTGGAGTAAACGTGTCCGTCCTGGCCAAAAAAACCCTGGGCCTCGGCTTGAGTGGTCGTCCACTGAATCCAGGCAATTTGATCGATGTTAAAACGACCGAATTTGGCAAGGCTTTCGGTAACCGCATACATGGCCACCTCGTCAATCGAGTGAAAGCCGCCCCGATAACTGAATAGATAAATGGAAAATAAGAACAGCCCCAAACACAAAGCCAGCAGACGGCGTTGGTATTTGGGGTTTAGCTTACCCGGCATAAATCGACCCATCGGGCAGGATGACGCCTTCCAGACCGGCCGCCCGGTCCAGTTGATCCTGACTCACTTTGGCCCCGCTCAGGTTGGCCCAATTCAACTGTGCCCCGGTCAGGTCGGCTTCGGCGAGATTGACGTCACGCAAGTCGGTGCCACTGAGATTAGCGCGACGCAGAATGGCCTCTTCCAGATTGGCGAATCTTAACTTGGCCTCGCGCAAGTCGGCATAACTCAAATCCGCCGAGGCCAAACCGGCTTCGCTGAGGTCTACTTCGTTCAAATTTGCAGCAATGAGGCGGGCCCGGCTCAGGTTAGCCCCGTTGAGGTTGGCCCAGCTTAGTTGAGCTTCGTACAGTTTGGCCCAGCTCAAATCGGCCCAACTGAGAATAGCCTCGCTAAGATCGGCCTCGTATAATTTGGTTCGGCTCAGATTCACTTCAATCATATTGGTTTGCATGAGTTTGGCCTGGACCAGATTGGCCCCGTTCAATTTAGCCCAATTGAGGTTGCTATGACTCAAATCGGCATGGGTGAGATTGACCTCAATTAAAATGGACTCGCTTAAATTGCAGCCCCGTAAATTGGCTTCTATCAATTTGGCCTTGCTCAAATTGGCCCGCTGGAAATTGGCTTCGCTCAGATTGACGCCATATAACACAAAACCGGTCAGGTCGACGCCTCTAAAATCACGATTCCCGGCATGATATTGCTCCACAAGTTCTCGTATATCCACTGACATGCTCCGCTAAAGGATAACTGCTGACAGTATGTAGCCTGCATTATAGCAAAGGCTTAACAAGATGACCAGTTGGGGTATTGGTCATAAATCCGTTTTTGCCAAAAGAACAGGGGACGTGTATCATGCCTTGCCTTCGTTGCCACGGGCGAGGCCATTTTAGTTGTTTGGAGTAGAGCACTATCAATCGTCAAATTTCCTCCCCTTTTTTGACCATAGTGATTCCGGCCTACAACGAGGAGTCTCGGTTGCCGCGCACTCTGTCCCAGGTGACTGAATTCATCACTGGCCAGGATTACGAAGCCGAGGTACTGATTGTCGATGATGGCAGTGTTGACCGCACGCCCGAAATTGTCGAAGCGCTTTCGACCCAACACCCCGGTGTGCGCTTGATCCGGGCCGAGCACGGAGGCAAAGGCCATGCCGTGAAAGTTGGCATGCTGCAAGCCAGGGGTGAATATACCCTGTTGTGTGATGCCGACCTGGCCATGCCTATCACCGAATTACCCAAATTTTTACCTCCCCAACAAAACAGTTACCAGATAGCCATTGGCTCCCGCGAAGCAAAAGGGGCTATTCGTTATAACGAGCCGGGTTATCGTCACATGATGGGACGGGTCTTCAATTGGCTGGTCAAGGTGTTGGCCGTGCCGGGTTTTGAAGATACCCAGTGCGGGTTCAAATGTTTTCACCATTCCGTAACCCGGGACCTCTTCTCCTGCCAAACCATTGCTGGCTTCGGGTTCGACGTGGAAATCCTGTATATTGCCCAAAAACGAGGCTACCGCATCATCGAGGTCCCCATTCACTGGTATTACCAGGCCGAAAGCAAGGTCCATCCGGTACGTGATACTGTTCGCATGTTTCGGGACATTTTTGCGGTACGGCAAAATGATCGGCAAGGACGTTATGAACCGCAACCATCGCCGGTTACGGCTTGGTGAGGATCGGGCAATTCTGCCGCCACGTTGTTTAAAAGTTGGCATCAAATTCCCCGGTAGTCTCGCCGATCTACCCTACCTCAGATGACGATTTTTTATCAGGCAACCACCAACCGCGTCGCCCAAAGTTCGTCCAATCCCATTTGTTATTGATTTATGCCGGGCATAGTTGTTGCCGCTGACCGCAAGAAAATGGATCAATCAGGCGTTTGAACAAAGGAGAGGTCTGATGAGGAAGTTTAGCCGACGATTTATCTTGCTGATTATCCTGGGACTATTTCTGGCAGTCACTGCCTGCGCCACATCGGGTAAGCCAGCGGCCCAATCCGACCGACCCGTTGTGACCATATCGGCGCCAGGTGAGGGCAGCCGCTTTACCGTGGGGCAAGCGGTTACCCTGGAATTTGGCGCGACCGATGCAGTGGGGGTGGCTCAGGTAGAGGTGACCATCAACGGCAAACCGGTTTACGTGGAAGTGGTCAACCCGCCGGTTAACGCCTTTGTGGCCAGTTACGTGTGGACACCCGAGCGCGATGGCAGCTACGTTATTCAGGCCGTGGCCTTTAGTTTGGACGGTGATTCCAGTGAGCCGGTTCAGGTGGTGGTTGAGGTGGGCGATACCGGGAGCGAGATACTCCCCACGCCGGTGCCGGTTGAACTGCTGCCCACGGCTGTGCCCGATACCCCTACCTCGCCCCCGGCAACGTCCATACCCATACCTACCCCCACACCTGGGTCAACCGGCGATCAGGTTAAACTCAAACCCATTGTTACGGCTCTGATTGCCCTGAACGTTCGGAGCGGGCCGGGCACGGCTTACCCCGTTATCGGCCGGTTGGCCCAGAACCAGTCTGCCGAAATTGTGGGCCGGGACGAACTGGGTTACTGGTGGCAGATTGTCTATCCCTCGGCGCAGGGCGAGGTGGGCTGGGTGGCCGCAGGGGGCGAATTCTCCTCTGCCATCAACACCGGCGGCGTGCCAGTGGCCGAGATACCCCCCGAACCCAGCGCTCCGGCAACGGAAACGGCGCCATCGGATTTGGGGACCGATAATTTCAAACCTACCATCTACAGTTTTACCGCCGACCGTTACATTATCGCCCCTGGCGAGAGCGTGACCCTCAATTGGGATCTGGCCAATGCCAAAACGGCCTATCTGCGCCACAACGGGGTGGAAGAGGGCGTGGTTGCGCCGGGCAGCAAAACCATTGCCCCTACCAGCGACACCACCTATACCCTCATCGCTCGCAACGACGCCGGAGAAACCACCGCCCAGTTGAGCATTCAGGTGGCCGGACCTACCCCCACCACCGTGCCGGTGCTGCGGAGCGGCAGAAACCGTATTGTTCACGGCCAGAGTATCGATTTTGACCAGGGCGTGGTGCAGGATACCATCGGCTCCGATGTGGATTTTTATTGGGACGGGCAGAAGAAACAATTTATCCCCCAACGTGGTGCCACAGGGGCGCTCCTGAGTTCGTCCTACGGCGACATTACCCTGGATAGGTGCCTGACAGCCAGCTACGGCCAGCCGATCAATACCGGCAACGGCACCGCCCTGATGACCGGCTGTTACAAAACCAGCCAGGGCCGCTACGGCAAGTTCTATGTGGCTGAATGGGATTTGGCCGGTAATTTGACGGTCGAGTGGTTAACGTGGGATTATCGGTAAGGGGATGTTGTATGCGCTATCGCCATGCCACCCCCAACGATTGTCCCCTTCTGGCCCAACTCAACCATCAACTCATCCGCGACGAAGGGCATCGCAACCCCATGACCGTGCCCGAACTGGAAGGCCGGATGCGAGGCTGGTTGGGCACAGACTACCAGGCCATCATTTTTGAAGAAGATGGCGCAGTTGTGGCTTACGCCCTCTACCGGAACGACGGGGCGGAAATCTACCTGCGCCAATTTTTTGTGGTGCGCCACCGGCGGCGAGAGGGAATCGGTCGCCGGGCGATGCAAATTCTGCTCAACGACATCTGGCCCCAAAACAGACGCCGGCTGGTGGAGGCCCTGTGGTCCAACTCCCGCGCCATCCAGTTTTGGAAAGCTGCCGGTTTCCGTGAGTATTGTCTCACCCTGGAAATTTTGCCCAGAAAATCAAACGAAAAATCTGCGCGGTTTTGATGATTACGCCGCCTATCTCCGGGTAACAATTATCCCACTTCTTTCAGGTTGCTTATTACTGCCGTTTCATAGATAATATCCCTCACGCACGACGCAACACGCGCCACGCCACCAAACCACAAACCTTTTGCTCAGAGGAGGCATCCTATGCCTGAGAACATCCTGGTCTGCACTGCCTGGCCTTACGCCAACGGCGATTTACACATTGGCCATCTGGCCGGGGCCTATTTGCCGCCGGATATTTTTGCCCGCTACCATCGACTCAAAGGCAACAAGGTGTTGATGGTTTCCGGCTCCGATTCGCATGGCACGCCCATTACCTTGCGCGCCGACGCTGAAGGCGTGTCACCTCGGGAATTGTTTGAGCGCTTCCACCTGCGTTTTTTGGACACTTTCCAGCGCATCGGGATCACCTACAACTTGTTCACTCACACCGATACCGAAAATCATCATCGTGTGTCTCAGGACGTTTTCACTGCCTGCCTGAACAACGGTTACCTCTACACCCAAACCGAGCAACAATTCTACTCCGAAAACGAGGGTCGTTTTCTGCCCGACCGTTACATTGAAGGCACCTGTCCTCATTGCGGTTACCTTGGCGCCCGCGGCGACCAGTGCGACAACTGCAAAAAATTGCTTGATCCCACCGAGCTGATTGACCCGCGCAGTAAAACCGACGGTACCACGCCTGTTTTGCGCCAAACCGAGCATTTTTACCTGGATTTGGCCAAACTCGGCCCCGCCGTAGAAGAATACCTGGCGGACAAGGATTATTGGCGACCCAATGTCATCAACTTCAGTCGCCAGTACATTAAGGAGGGATTGAAAGGCCGGCCCATCACCCGTGACCTGGAATGGGGGATTCCTATTCCCCTGGAAGGGTACGCCGGGAAACGAATTTACGTGTGGTTTGAGGCCGTTATTGGCTATTTCAGCGCCAGCATCGAATGGGCGGCCAATGCCGGCGAGCCGGAAAAATGGAAAGATTGGTGGTACGACCCCTCGGCCAAAACCTATTACTTCATCGGCAAGGACAATATTCCCTTTCACGCCGTTATCTGGCCCGCCGAGTTGATTGGCACGGGTCGCCGCCTGTATGAAGACGACCCCGACAAATTGCTCAATTTGCCCTACGATGTGCCGTCGAACGAATATCTGAACATGGAAGGTCAGAAGTTGAGCACCAGCCGCAACTGGGCTATCTGGGCGCCCGATCTGCTGGAACGTTTTGATCCCGACCCTATCCGTTTCTACCTCACCTTCATTGCCCCGGAGAGCCGCGATACCGATTTTACTTTTGAAGATTTTGTCCGTCGTAACAACGATGAATTGGTGGCCACCTGGGGTAACCTGGCCAATCGGGTGTTGGGTTTTGCCTACAAACGCTATAACGGCCAGGTGCCGCAGATTGGCCCGAACGGATTGGACGCTACCGACCGGCAAATTCTGGCCGAAGTCGAAGCCGGGTTTGAATCGGTTGGCCAGCTTCTGGCCGAAGTAAAACTGAAAGCGGCTCTCGACGAAGCCTTCCGTCTGGCCCGGCTGGCCAACGTGTATTTGGATCGCAAGGCCCCCTGGCAGATGATTAAAGAAGACCCAGCCGCTGCCGGAACCTCGATCTACGTGGCGTTGCGGGTGATTGATAGCTTGAAGATTCTCCTGGCTCCATTTCTGCCCCACACCTGCCAGCTTTTGCATGAATTTTTGGGCTACAACGGCCAGCTCTTTGGCCGTCAATATACCCGGAGCTTCAGTGAGCAGCAACGCGAACACGTGGCCCTGGGCTATGATGGCAGCCAGGCAACCGGACGTTGGGAACCCAGCCAGCTATTGCCGGGCCAATTGCTGCGCCAGCCTGCCCCGTTGTTCAAAAAGCTGGAGCCGGAGGTGGCCGCAGCAGAAGTTCAACGATTGTTGATTGCTTGACCACAGGCATAGATAGACGGAATATTCTGTGTCAATCAATACTTACCTCGAGGCCCTGACCTACATCTACGGCCACATCAATTTTGAACGTCGCATGATGCCCAAATACAACGAGGATTTGTTGGACCTGGGTCGCATGCAAACCCTGCTCGCTCGCCTGGGTAGCCCGCACCGGCAATTTCCCTCGTTGTTGATTGCCGGAACCAAAGGCAAGGGTTCAACCGCGGCCATTTCCGAGAGTATTTTGCGGGCAGCCGGTTACCGCACCGGGCTTTACATCTCGCCCCATTTGCATAGTTTTCGAGAGCGCATTCGGATAAGCGACGAGATGGTTAGCGAGGAACATATTGCCCGGCTGGTCAACCGGCTCCGCCCTCACTTTGAGGCCATCCCCGGCCTGACTGTTTTTGAAATGGTTACCACCCTGGCCTTTGTCACATTTGCCGAGGCGGAAGTTGATGTGGCTGTGTTAGAAGTAGGGCTGGGTGGGCGCTTGGACGCCACCAATGTCATCGACCCGGCCGTGGCGGTCATCACTTCCATCAGCTACGACCACGTCCAGTTATTGGGCGACACCCTGACCCTGATTGCCCATGAAAAAGCCGGAATCATTCGACCGGGGGCAATGGTTGTGAGCGCGCCGCAAGTGCCCGAAGCCATGACCATTATCGAAGAAGTTTGCGATGAACGAGGCGCGAATCTGATGGTTGTTGGTGACGCCCAGACCTGGCGCTGGCAGCCGGGGCGAGTGACGCTCAAGGGACAGGCGTTTTACGTGGGCGGCCGGGCCTATTGGTTGCCCCTGCTGGGAGCGCACCAAATTACCAATGCAGTCACGGCAATGGCGGCTGTTACCGGTCTCTCCCAGCGCGCCCGGTTGACCGTTCCTCAAAGTGCGGTCCTGGCCGGTTTGCGGGTCGTGCAATGGCCGGGCCGGATGGAGATCCTGAGCCGTGACCCTTATGTTATTATCGACAGCGCAATGAACGGCGACTCGGCGGAAAACTTGAGCCGGACGCTAAAGACCTATCTGCCCGGACGTGAGATTATCTTGATTATTGGGGCCACCGCCGATCACGAATACACGGCCCTGATGAAAAACCTGTTGCCCCTGTCTAACCGGGTTTTGATGACCCGGTCTCGCCATCCTCGGGCTGCCACCCCCGAAATGTTAGCCGCAACGGCGCAAAGTTTGGGATATAAGGTGACAACCAGGCCAACTGCAGAAAGCGCGCTGGACGAGGCGCTGGCCGTGGCTCAACCGCGTGATGTGATTTGCGTTACCGGCTCGCTTTTTTGTGTGGCCGATGCTCGTGAGGCCTGGCTCCGGCGTAATAACTTGCCCTTACCCCCCATTGATCCGGTGATTGGCGATATGAAAAAAGGTTGGGGCTAGTATTTCGCGGCGTTAATAGATTGACAGGTGTTTTTCTTGGCATTTGATCAAAATGCCTGATATAGGCAGCAGGCTGACGCGAAACACTCAGGCAGTTGGGTGTTGAAACTTAGGATTACTAGGACTTACTTACACCCAACTGCACAGAGGCGTCACTTTTATCCTGCTAATTGGGCAAACCCTCTATTTATGGTACTATATCTTTATTAAAAATTTCGGCCTGGGCAATAAGGTCGAAGAATTGCCCGAAGGGCCAGGGGTGGGGGTATTTCCCCGTTGTTTCCCCTTCTCTGTACGGCGATGGCCCAGGTTGAAAAAATTCTGTTGGCCGGGAGTCTTTTCTGACTTAATGGAAGCATTCGAACAAGAATTCGATCTACCTATCGAAATAAACAAGCTAAGCGAACTAAACAAACTGGATGAACTCGAATTGCCCCTGTTGCCGGTGCGGGACACAGTGGTTTTTCCGCGGATGCTGACTCCGCTTTTTGTGGGACGAGATCGCTCGATGTTGGCCCTGGAGGCCGCGCTGGCCGAAAAAAGCGAATTGATTGTGGTGGCCCAGCGCAATATTGATGTGGAAGAGCCGTCGATTGACGATTTATACCGGGTTGGCACGCATGTGGTTGTTGGCCGGATGTTGAAAATTCCTGACGGCAGTATGAATATTTTGGTGCAGGGTGAGCAGCGGGTGCGGATTACAGAATTTGTCCAGGAAGAACCCTACTACAAAGTCCGGGTGCAACCCCTTGATGAAACAGGCGAGAAGACCCTCTCGACTGAGGCCCTGATGCGGGCAGTTTTGGCCTTGTTTGAAAAATGCGTCCAGCTCAACCGCAATATTCCCGACGATGCTTACGTGGCGGCCATGAACATCGATGAGCCTGGCTGGTTGGCCGACATGATTGCCTCGGTGATGGATTTTAAGGTGGGGCAGCGCCAGCAAATTTTGGATACGGCTGAACCCACCGCGCGTTTGCAGCACTTGAGTATTTTGCTGGCCCAAGAATTGGACGTGTTGGAACTGGAATCTCGGATTCAAGACCAGGTGCAGCAGGAAGTTGATAAGGGACAGCGCGAGCATTTTTTGCGGGAACAAATGCGGGCGATTCAAACTGAGCTGGGTGAGTTAGACTTCCAGACGGCTGAATTGAATGAACTGCGGGAGAAACTGGCCCAAATCGAGTTGCCCGAGGTGGTGAAGGCCAAGGCGCAAAAAGAACTCAACCGTCTGGCAGCGATGCCGCCGGCAGCGCCCGAAGTCGGCATGATTCGGACTTACCTGGATTGGTTGATCGAATTACCCTGGCTCAAGGCGACCGAAGATAATACCGATATTAATCACGTAGCCCAGGTGTTGGATAGTAACCATTACGGGATTCCCAAAGTTAAAGAACGGATTTTGGAGCATATTGCCGTTAAACAACGGGCCGGGGATAAGATGCGCACCCCAATTTTGTGTTTCGTGGGACCGCCAGGGACGGGCAAAACCTCGTTAGGTCGCTCGATTGCCGGGGCATTGGGCCGCGAGTTTGTGCGCTTTAGCCTGGGCGGCATCCACGATGAGGCTGAAATTCGAGGACACCGCCGCACTTACATCGGGGCGATGCCGGGACGGATTATCCAGTATATGCGCCGGGCCGGGACTATCAATCCGGTGTTCATGCTCGATGAGATTGACAAAGTCGGCGCTGATTTTCGGGGCGATCCCAGCGCAGCTCTGCTAGAAGCGCTTGACCCCGAACATAACAACAGTTTTTCCGACCATTACCTGGAATTGGCCTACGACCTGTCGAAGGTGTTCTTTATTACGACCGCCAATGTGTTGGATCCGATACCACCGGCCTTGCGTGACCGCACCGAGGTAATTGAATTCTCCGGCTACATTGAGGAAGAAAAATTGCAGATTGCCCGCCAGTTTCTTATTCCCCGCCAAATTGAAGAACACGGCCTGGGTGATGTGGAACTGAAAATAACCGATGGAGCGATAAAAGGCATTATCCGTGAATACACCTTTGAAGCGGGCGTGCGCAACCTGGAACGAGATATTGGCCAGATTTGTCGGCGGTTAACGCGCCGATTGGCCGAGAATAAAATCAATCCCAAAACAATTACGCGGCAAGGTCTGGCCAGATACCTGGGGCCGCCTCGATTTATTGAGCAACTGGGGGAAAGGGAAGACCAGGTGGGGGTGGCTACCGGGATTGCCTACACCGAGGCCGGTGGCGACATTATGCCGGTTGAAGTCACGCTGATGCCGGGCAAAGGTCAACTAACCCTGACCGGCCAGTTAGGTGAAGTGATGCAGGAGTCGGCGCAGGCGGCGTTGTCTTTTGCCCGCACTCACGCCAAAGAGTACGGTATCAAGCCTTCGTTTTTTGAAAGTTATGACATTCACCTGCACGTCCCCGAGGGAGCCATTCCCAAGGATGGTCCCAGCGCCGGGGTGACCATGGCTACGGCGCTCATTTCGGCCCTATCTAACGTGAAGGTTCGCCACGATGTAGCTATGACCGGAGAAATTACCTTGCGAGGCAGAATTTTACCGATTGGCGGCCTCAAAGAGAAGATTCTGGCCGCCTATCGGGCCGGTATCACCACGGTTATTGCTCCAGCCCGCAACAAAAAGGATATGGTTGATGTGCCCAAGAGAGTACAGCGGGAGTTAACCATTGTGTTTGCCGATAACCTGGAAGACGTTCTCAAAACATCGCTGGTTTCGATGCATTCGGCAAAAAAGAAAAGCGGCAAAAGCGCGGCAGCTTCATGAGCGGGAGTGAATCTCAAAGCTGTTCGGCCGGCCCGGATGACCAAGTCCGGGCCGACTCTTTTTGGCTCATGTTTAGAACAAGTGCAGACGTAATCTAGCCCTCACCCCAACCCTCGCCCACAGGGAGGGGGAGCAGCTTTTCCCCTTGCCCCCCGGGAGAGGGGCAGGGGTGAGGGTGACCGCGCCAATATTTCCTGTTTGCGTTTGGATATTTGCACTTGTACTTGACATGAGTCTCCTTATTTTAAAGATACCAGATATCGTTTTACATAATAGAAAATTCTAATAAATGTTTGCACTTTATGTCTACATAGTGTAGAATTTGAATAGTAACCATATCGTATTTACCTTTGTGACTGATATGACAATCTGCTCGTTTCCGGCAGAGAGTTTGTTGACTCTATATTTTATAGGATGGTAATGAAAACGGGCCAAAGAGGAGGTCAATTTTGAGTCCCGATCTCAGAATACTATTCCTGTTTTTCCTGGCGATTAGCGCTTTTCTGTTTATTCTGCGCCGGGGTTCTTTTTTGAATTTGGCTGATCTGTTGCAGATTCTTGTAGACTTCCTATTGGTTCTGGCCATAGGCGGTACTGCGCTTACCTTTTACTTTCTGCTGACTCGACAAGACCCCATGCCTCTGCTGCGCAATACGGCTTACCAGATGAGTTTTCAGCAGTTTGTCTCCTTTGAGCACGCTGTACCCAAAAACCTTGAGGATAGCCTGGCGGTAAAAGATATAATGCGTTTGGATACAGACGGCGATGGTTACAAGGAGTGGATTGTTTCTTACCAGTTTGACCTGAAAAATGATGCCAGCCCGGTAAAAGTAATGGTTTATGATAACGATCGGGGCAACCCCCCCGTTATTTTCCCTTATGCCCTTCTCCCCCCCAATCGCGATTATCTGGGTGAAAGCGACGTGGCCATTGAATTAGAGCAGGTAACTAACGATGAAAATGGGCCTAACGGTGAAGATCTGGATGAGATTTTAAGCAAAGGGGCTCAAGAGTTAGGTATCTTCCGTTTTAGGGAGAACTCGGAGATATGGGACTTTCCGCGTGATGCGCCGCCACGTTACCAACCCATCGGTTTCTTCCGGGGTAGCGGCGGCGCGTATTTTGATAGCAACAGCAAGCAAGTTACGGTGCTTGATCGAAACGGTTTCGAGCGTAGCCAGCTGGTCAATCGTTCTGTTTACGGGGTTATGCCAAGCACAAATACATATTGGGACAAACATTACGGACCAACGGAATTAGATAGAAAACTGGCCGCTCCTATTGTTTCCACGGTAGATTTTTCTGGCGAGTCGCCCGGCAATATCCTTGATACTACCTTTCCAGAAAAGATTGTCCTGGCTTTTTATGCCTCAACGTGTGGTGGTTCCGGTGAAGCTCTGTGCCGCAATTATGAGGCTCGCTGGAAAACCGAGCTGTTCTTGGATCCTATTGGAGATGCATACCAGGAATTTAATAATGATAATCCAACCTACTTTGGCCTGCCCAGTTTTAATCGAACACCGGATATTTCGGTGAGTTATTTGCGTTACTACCCGCAATTGGAAACCGACATTGATCTGTTGGTAGCCGGCGGTGGCCGGGATGTAGTGACCGGCGAAGAGGCGCAGACGAATGTTGTTGATATCATATTTGTTATCAAGGGTAATGCTGGTGAAGAAAGAGCCCGTTATGCCATGCGATGGGTAGAAGGCCAGTGGAAAATATCTCGCCGTTTACCGCTTGATATGCCTGAATTGGGCGCGCCAACCGAAATTCCTGCCAATCCGTAAGAAAAGGGTTGTTAAAAGCAGTATCTTTTGGTAAAATAGGATAAAACTTAAATAATTGGGAGATATCAGAAACATGAACTGTCCAACCTGTGGCGCTAAAAATGAAGCCGATGCTCGTTTTTGTGCGGAGTGTGGTACTCCTCTGGAAGGTGAGGTTGATCAACCACCCGAGGAGGAGGATAGCGACCGCACTATCCTGTCTACGGTGAGTGAAATTTCCGAGGAAGCAAAAACTGTGGCGGTTAGCCAGGACGATGTAGCCAATCTGGCCGCCGAGATGGAACAGGCCGAAGACGCCGAGTTTGAAACCGGGGCGCCATCCTCACCGCCTATTCCCCCGGCTGGTGGTGATGGCAATGGTAAAAGCGATACGCAACGTTATATCATCATTGCTGTAGTGGCACTGTTGGTGTTGTGCTGTTGTTGCTTCTTGCTGGCTGGCATCATCAGCGTATTTTCCAACGAAGATATAATGAAAGAGTTTTCCTCGATCGGGATACGCGATGTATCTCCGCATTTGTTGGCTTTCATTTGAGTGGGTTGTTTTGAGCAAGAGAGGCCGTTCCCAGTTGGACGGCCTTTTTATTTATAGTGAAGCGGGGGTAGTACTGTACCCGTGAATGAATTGACAATATTTCTGGCTGAAAAAACTGATGATGCCTCGGTTGCCAACCCTGTTGCAAGTGATTTGTTACTGCGGCCAGGCGAAAATCGATCAACCGATTACAATTCAAATCAAAATAAAAAAGGGTGAGTCTCAAACTCACCCCTAATACCTGTTCAAATCAGAATGCCCTCGACGGGATTTGAACCCGTGTCGCAGCCTTGAAAGGGCTGTGTCCTAGTCCCCTAGACGACGAGGGCGGATAACGCCATCCGGCAGGCGGATAATATACCATTATTGTTAATTTCGGTCAAACCGTGGCTTTATTTCGGGTCTGTGCCAATATTTGGATTAACTCAGGAGGGTGTTCGCCAGCCCGGCGATAGCAGTGGCTCCCCCGGAATCGGGATTGCTCAGAACGAGTGGTTGGCCGCTATTGATGGCTTTGACCATGTCGGGGTCATAGGGGATACTGGCGGCTAGAGGGCGTTTGATTGCTTTTTGGATGGTTTCCAGGGGTAATGCGCCTTGGGGCATAATCTGATTCACCACCAACGCAATTTTGTCTTCGGTAACACCCAGTTGGGCCAGACTCCGTAGGGCAATGACCGTTGATTGGATCGAGGGCATGTCGGGCGTTAGCACCAGACCGATTTTATCAAACTGTTGCAGGGTAGGGGCAAAATCTGGTTCCCAAAAGCAGGGTGTATCCAACACCGTAAAGGCAAAGCCCGCTTTCAAAATGGCCACCAGTTGCGCCAAACGGCCATCGGTCAGCAACAACTCCTGACCATAGACGTGAGAGGAGGCCAGCAGATATACCCCGGAGTTGTGAGACATGAGATAGGGTTTGATGACCTCTGGGGTAAGCTCAGCCTGGGTACTCGCCAGGGCCTGGGCAATATTGCTGGTTGGGCGGACACCCAGCATCAGGGCCGCGTGTCCCCCCAGCCGGGCCAGGTCTACCAGGGCCGTAGGTTTGCCATGGCCGCGGGCCAGAACAATGGCTATATTCACCGCCAGGCTGGTTACCCCTGAACCGCCCCGCAAACTGAACAAACCAACTACACCGCGCGTGGCTGCCGGTTTGGCCGTATGGGCTACAAGTTCATTGATGCGCCTGATTAACTGGTCGGGCGAGGTTGTTTTGGGTAGGTAATCTGTGGCACCTGCCTCCAGCGCGGTTTGTTTATCAACGGGTTGAAAGCGCGCCGAAAAGATGATAATGGGCGTGTCCTCAAGCGAAGACTTGCTGCGTGCCTGCCGGCAAAATTCGTAGCCGGTCATGTTGGGCATCATCACATCGGCCACAATCAGGTCCGGTTTTTGGGCTTCGGCCTGAGCCAGGCCCTGCACGCTATCGGTGCAGGGAATCATATTGTGTCCGGCTCGCCTGATGGTGAATTCTAACAGGCGCAGGATGCTTTTGTCGTCATCAATAACTAGAATATTGGCCATAATTTAATTCCGGTCATCCCATGCATAACACTTCAACGCGGGCTTTGTTGACCAGCAAAGCCGGTCCTTCGTATGTTACCTCGGGAAAATGAGCATTACGGACAGTGCCGTCCAGGATAGGCAAGAATTTTTGTACATCGGTTGCCATGATCTTTTTGACTTCTAGATCACCCATCCATTGAAACTGGCCACTAATTTCAAACGAGGGTACGGTAATGAATATTGGCAGCGTAACCCGGTTGGGCGTGTAGAATCGATCCTTGGAGATACTCTCGGACAAGCTGGGCAGAAGAATAAAATTAATTTCTTGTTTCACCAGCGAACCTTTGAGATACGTTGCTACAATGTTACCCGGACTGTTGACCCGGGAGACGTAAATGTCCACCAGATCCAGGTAGTCCGTAGTCCGGTCGCCCAGAATATCTATCAGACGCCGTTTGTAGACCAACACGCTGGCCGACAGGCGATAACTATTGGTAAAAAAATCGGCGGTAACCCGGCCTGTGGAAAGCGGTCGAATTGTGCTCATGCGTAGTTCTCGAATCTGGGGAGGTATTGCCCCGCTTAAGGCTTTTTCTCAAAACAACTCGGCGTTTAAGGTTTTCTTGTTCCAAAACTCAGTTAGGGAACAAGAAAGTTTGTTTTGGTCCAAAAGCCAGAAAGTTTCTTGCTAAGTATTACTGCTGGATATGGACCGACCGGTACTGGGCGGATAAGCCCAGAGCAGTTGTTGGAGACTCTCTACCGCATCGCTGTCGTAAATGCGCTCGCCGCAAACGTCACACACTACGGCGGGCATCCGATTGGTAATTAGCAGGGAGTTGTCGTACCATTGCAGGTAAACCATGATCCGTCGCTGCAAACGACCCATGTGGCAAGATGGACAGATGTTCATAATGTTTGCGCCTCTTTAGCAATTTCTGCGCCGACGTTATTTCCAAATTGCGCCAGCGGTGATGATGGTTGAGCACCGACCAGAATTTTTATCCCCCCGGTTTTTTATACTCCCAAGCTTGCTATTAACTTGATACAAGATACTTTAAAGCCTGTTTTCAGCACTAACGTTTGGTACCAACACGCTATTCATTTCCCGCATTGGCATTTGGGACCATCTCACGCAAAAAGTGTTTGAGCGTGGCTTCATCGGTAGGGGCATCATTTGGAATAACGCCCCATCGGTCGGGCGGCCAGTAGGATATCCAGGCCCGGCCAACGATATTTTCAATGGGTAGCGGTCCCCAATTATGCGAGTCGTTAGAATTATTGCGATTATCGCCCAAAACGTAAACATACCCCTCGGGGATAGCAGTTTCGGGCACATGATATCTGGGCATTTTAGGTTTGAAGGGTTCTGCCAGAGGTTCGTGGTCAACATATATCGTCCCATTGTCAACCGCGATGGTTTCGCCTGGCAGCCCGACAATGCGCTTCACGTAATCTTCTCCCGGACGGTTGGGCGGTTCAAATACCACCACATCGCCGTGGCGGGGGCCACCCCAGCCCATACCCTGGAAAAGGTCGCTGTAGGTCAACTTGTCGATAATGAGATATTGGCCGTCGTGGAGATTGTCAACCATACTGGTGCCAACCACCCGAAAGTTACGGATGACGGTTTGGATCAAGAAAAAGATGACGAGGGTCAGGATAACTGTTTCGCCAACTTCACGCAATACCGCCCAGGCCATTTGCCAGCCGGATGGTTTCTCTTCTGCCGGTTCGGTCTGGTTATCATCTGCGTCCAACGGAGGGAGGGTGTATTCCGACCAATCCGGCTCGGCTGAGGAAACCTGATAGATGTGTTGGGGAGGCGGCGGCGGGGGCGCCAGTTGCTGGTTTTTTAGAATAGCCTCCAACTTGGGTAAATCATTGGCCAGAGCTTTGAGAGGAGCCTCGTCTTCGGTTTTGGTGGGGTCAAAAGCAGGTAAGGGGAGCGTGTCCGACAAGGCTATATCCTCCTCCTCAGGGGAGTTGGATCTTGGGACATGGCCGAGAGAATCAGAGTCGGCAAAATTTGGATTTGAAGATGGGTTTGAATTTTCTGGATCGTTAAATGAGAATGACATCTTTAGGCAGTTACCGCATTGCGTTCAGATTCTACTGTTGAAATTATAGCCAACATAGGGGCGTGTGGCAAGAGAAGAGGTTAGGAGATTTTGGGTATAGTTGGGAAAAAGGGTCTAGTCGATCCCCGGTTCTGGTTCTCCTCTGAGCAGATTGACTCTTTCTTCTCGATTACTACGTAAATCGGCGGTTTCTTGAAACCCCATCGCGGCGTAAAAGTCGGTGTTGTAGGTGCGGGTGTGAATAACCACCGGCATGGGCACGGCGTGGCCCAATATCAGGGCCTGCTGCCGGGTGTCCAGGCGGGCCAATACTTCGCGGAGGGCACCGGCCCCGGAAACGCCCGTAAACACGGCGTTGATGTCGCGTTCGTTATCCAGTAAGGCGGTGACGCGCGTACCAATTTGGCTCATCACTTCTTCATCAATGCCCGAGGGGCGCTGGTCCACAATGAGCAGGGTAACATTGTACTTGCGCAATTCGCGGGCAATGGTGCCAAAAATGGTCTGCCGGGCAATCTGCGGGTCGAGGAACTTGTGTGCCTCTTCAATGACAATCAACAGTTGGCGTGGTTCTTGACCAGTCTCACCCAGAGCGCGCTCCATCCGTTCAACATACATGCGGTGGATGCGGCGGGTAAGATAGTTGGCCACCAGGATATAGGCCTCAAGTGAGTTGCCGTAACGACCAAATTCCAGCACCACGCTCATGCCTTTTTCCAGATATTCAATAATACGTTGGGCCGAGTCACCCTTCCAACTGTCACGCAAAAAATCAAAACGCGTCAGCCGTTCCAGGCGGCGGCTGAGGGCATCCAGGCTGGAGCGATTAATGGTGGTGTTTGCGGTCAACTCTTCCAGGTCAACGCTGTTGGCATCAAGTAGTCGTTTAATCCAACCCGGTCCCCATTCCCGGCGCAAACTATAGGCCGCGCCAATCATCTGGTCGCTCAGGTTGAGGGTGGTACGCAGGGTTTCCAGGTCTTCGGGTTGAATTTCGGCCCAATCCAGAACTACAGTGGCATCGGGCGATACCCCCCGGCGCCGGGTGGACTCCTCATCCAGGGTAAAGATGGCCACTTGTGACCCGAAAAGCTGTTTGAGTCCTTTCACTTTGGTCCGACCTTCGGTTTGGACCTCCCAGCCGTAATCGTTGTGCATATCAAAAATCAGGCTCACGGCCACGCGGCGCTGAATGACCCCGGCCAGCAGCAGGCGGGTTAAAAAACTTTTGCCGGTGCCGCTCTTGCCAAACACGCCCAGGCTCCGTTCGACCATTCGCGGCAAATCCAGGTTAATATGCACATCTTCCATATCCAACGGCTCGCCAATGTGAAAGTGCGCCTCGTCTTCCCGGCCAAAGACCATGTTGACATCTTCCTCGGTGGCCACGTGCACCGCCGCAAAGTGACCGGGAATGGTTTTGACCGGACGGGGTTCGTCGGCGTTTTTATCCAGTACCAGCATGGGCGATACGTGAATGCGGCCAAACACGCTGTTGCCGGCATACACGGCTCGCAAAAAGGGATCGCTCACATCCGGCGGGGTTTTTTCAATTTGGGGGTTGATGCTGTCCAGAATCACGTCGGTAATCATGCCAAAAAATTTCAACTGCGTTCCCTGGATGGTCACATATCGTCCCACGGCAACGTCTTCCACCGGGGCGTCGGGATTCAGTTTGACCTCCAGCCCCTTGCTCAACGAGCCACCGATAATCATGCCCAATTCACGGGTGGGGCGAGAGAAAAACTCGTCCAATTCGTTGAGGTTTTTATCAACCATGGTTGGGTTCCTCATCTCTGCTAATATTTGCTTATCAGGCCAGTTTTAATACTATTGGACAAACAGAAAATTACAAATGGAGTGAACCAATTATGAATTACGATTTTTTGGGAGAGCCAATTCAAAAACTGATCGAAAACACTATCATCTTTATTCCTAAGCTTTTGGTAGCCATTGTTATTTTCCTGGTAATGCTTTATGTGGCCAATCTGGCGGCCAGGGCGGTAAAAAAGGCCACGGCAAAACGTCAGGTTGACCCGGAGCTGTCGATGTTGTTTTCCCGCCTAACCCGGTGGACCCTGATTGTGTTGGGCACCGTGTGGGCCTTGCAGCAGGTTGACTTTAACCTGACCGGTTTTGTGGCCGGGTTGGGTATTCTTGGCTTCACCATTGGCTTTGCGCTCAAAGACATTGCCGAGAATTTTGTGGCCGGAATTTTGCTGTTGGTGCAGCAGCCGTTTGATATTGGCGAGGCCATTGAGGTGGCCGGTTACAGCGGCACCGTCACCGACATCCAGATTCGGGCGACCACCATCCGTACCTGGGATGGTTTGCTGGTAGTGGTGCCCAATGCCCAGGTTTACACCCATGCCATTACCAACTACTCCAAGCCAGAAAAACGACGCCTGGGCCTGGACATTGGCGTGGGTTACGAGACCGACCTGCAAAAAGCCCACGACACCATGCTGGCGGTGGTGGCAGATTTGCCGGGCGTGCTTCAGGCTGAACCGGCCCCGAGCGTAATTTTCAAGGAGTTCGGCGAGAGTTCAATCAACGCAACCCTTTACTTTTGGATTGACCCGCACCAGACTGATTATTTCTCCACCCTCGATGTCGCTGTTAAGGGTATTAAGCTTGCTTTTGAGCGAGAAGGCATTAACATTCCCTATCCTATTCGGACCGTGTACATGCAGCAGGCCATACCCTGACATGGCGGCAAAATAACAGGTTATCCATTTTTTCCTGGTAGTGTTTCTTGAGACTTGCTGCCTGGCAACCTTGCTACCTGATTTTTTCCGCCGACCACACTTTTAGGTTATCAAAAGCTACGTGGGCGCCGGCCTCCTGGTTGGTGCCTACCACCAAACCAATATCTCCCTGGCTGAAGTCTGAGTCTATGGCCGCATCAACCAGCTTATCGTTGAGATAAAAAGTAAAATTAGGGCCAACTGCCTCCACACGAAGGATGTTACCCTGTTTTGGCTTGATAACCCTGCTCTCCCGCCAGGGAATAATATTGAACAGTTGGTCATCGACCAGTTTGGTAAACGTGTAGAAGCCATCGCTGCTGATTTCAAAGCTGTAGAAATTGGCGTCGTCCTGGTGGCGCAAGATAACCCCGTAATCGTTGTCAACCGGCCCGGCCAATTGGATAGTTTCCACTTCCAGGATAAAATCCTGGTAAGTCCCCTGCGATAGAGACCAGTAGTTATATTGCGGCACATTTACCACAATAAAATATCTTTCGTCGGCGTAACCTTTGCGGTGGTCATTGTCGCTGGCTACCTTCCACTTTTCCTGGCTAAAATCATCGGCCAGCAATAATTGCCCACGCGGAGCCGGACGTTCAGCCGGTTGGTAGGTCGCCGCTTGTGGCGTGGCGGTTTCTGCCGGTTTGGCCATCAACCCGTCAATGGTGCGACTCAGCCCAAAACCCAAAGTCAATCCCCCCCCGAGAGTCAAACAGACACATGTAATGATAGATACCACCACCAGGCTGATAATTTTCTTTGACCGCATTATTTTCGCGCATCTTTCATGGCATAACATTAAAGCGAATAATGGTAACGGCGCCGTGTTCATTGCGTAAAGTAAGTTCACCATTCAGACTATTGCGCACGATGGTTTCTATCAGATACAAGCCCACATTGGATCGCTCCAGTTTCAACACGTCCTCGGGGAAACCCGGCCCGTTGTCGCGGAATTCAAAGTGCACCGTATTTTCATTCTGACGGATCCGGACCGTGATTTTGGCTCTGTCCTGTTCTGAGAGGGCATATTTCATAGAATTGGTTGCCAATTCATTGATGACGAGGGCCAGATGATTGGCTTGTGTCGGAGACACCTCAACCGGTGATGGTTGAACGTCTACTACCACCCGTTGCACCGACGAAAGAATGTGCAAAGCGGCATTGATAATCTGCAAGGCTAAATCGCTCAAAGGCAAGGGCCGCCATTCGGCAGCCGAAAGCAGTTCGTGAACCGTTGACAGGCCCTGAACCCGATTGACCAGGGTGTTGATGATGTCTTGTAAGGTACGGCCTTCTAACGTGGCGTGGTGTCGTTCGGCGTAGAGCAGGCCGATAATGGCCGTCAGGTTGTTCTTAACCCGGTGGTTCACCTCGTGGAATAGAGCCAGCTTTGTGTCCGCATCCTGGCGGGCTTGTTCGTACAATTGCGCGTTCTGAATGGCGATGGCCGCGGTTGAGGCCAGAGATTCCAGCAGGGTTTGATAGTTTTCATCAAAGCGATGGGGAGTTTCGTTGACTACTTGCATCACCCCAATAACTCTCTGTTTAACTTGCAGGGGAACGGTGAGAACCGACCGTAAATTAAGCCCGGTTTTCTCATCAACGCCCTTAAAGTAGCGTTCGTCGGTGAGAACATCGGGCACGTTGAGACTCTGCTTGTGTTGAACCGCCCATCCAGCCAAACCCTGACCCGGCGTCAGCCGCCAGCCGCGCACGATCTGGCTTTTGGGATCGGTGACTTCGCGGCAAACCAGTTCTCTGGTTTCCGGGTCAATCAACCAGATCGAGCAGGCCAGCACATCCGGCAAACGGTGGACTTCTTCAAGCACCGTCTTCAACACCTGATCCAGGGCCAGGGTAGAACTTAGCGCCCGCCCGGCCTGATTGAGCAGGGCCAACTCGCGATTGCGCTGGCGGAAGGTTTCCTCGGCCTGTTTGCGCTCGGTGATGTCACGAGAAATACCGAACAAAACATCCCGGCCGCTCCACTTGCCATACGTCACCTTTGTTTCAACCGGAATGAGCGCGCCGTTTTTGGCCTGCAAAGGAATGGAACAAAAGGTGATCTTTCCGGCTAACATGTCGGCTATAATTGTGGCGGCTTCTTCCCGCTGCGCCTCGGGATGAATCGCCAGCAGGTTGGTCCCCGCCAGTTCCTCTGCCGGGTAGCCCAGACGGGTTTCTACCACCGGGTTGACGTGGAGAATGCGCCCCTGTTTATCAAGAATAAACAAAAAATCGTCCAGGGTGTCAAACAACGTTTGCAGGTTTTCCTGACTTTCTCGCAGGGCTGCTTCGGTTCTGACATGGGCCACAGCTCCGCCAATCTGAGCGGCCATAATCTCAAAGGCCTTGCGGGCGCTGAGAGGAATTTCATCAAAAGTGTGGGAGGCCAAATTCAAAACGGCCACCATTTTTCCCTCGTACTGAACCGGGATAATGGCCAGGGCCCGTAAACCTTCCTGTGGGGGGGCTTGATCTTGATTTGGCAGGAATTTGGCATAGTTTGTGTAAACAGGCTCACCGGTCATGGCCAGACGAAACTGGGGGGCGTCGGCCTGGTAGTGGGATGTGTGTTTCACAAATTGAGCTGATAATCCTTTGGCCGATACCAGGTTGAGCATTCCGGTCTGTCTATCCACCAGATACACGCCCCCACAATCGACTCCTTCTATTTGAAGAGTTGTTTCCAGGAACTGGTTAAAGGCTTCGGTCAGGTTGTCCGTTGAACTGAGCGCCAGCACCAGGTCGCGCTGAATATGAAGAGCTTTTTCTATCAATACTTGCTCGGTGACATCGGCAATGGTCATAACCACCTGCTCGACTTCACCTTTTTCGTCAAACAACGGTGCGCCATTAATTGAGAGCAATCCGCGCCGCCCGTCAGGCCACTGGATAGCATGGCGCACGTCGTATACCGGCTGTTTGGTAGCCATCACCCGCGCGAAAGGCAGTTGTTCATCAGGAAATGGTCTGCCCTCGTAGTCGGTAATGTGCCACACCGGGGCGTTGTACGTTCGGCTGGTAATTTGGTCTCTGGTCAAACCCAACACACTTTCGGCCCGCTGATTGGCAAACGTAATGCGCCCCTGACGGTCAACCAGGGTAATTCCGGCCGGACTGGTTTCCATCAGGCGGGTCATCACCTCATGTTCGCGCGGCGCTGCCGCGGCTATTGCCTGGGGCAGCGAAACGGTCTTGGACAACCGTTTTACCCAACCGGGCCAGGAGCGGAATTTCATGGCGTCCTCATACTTCTTAGGATTTTGGGCCACTTATATTTAGTGGACAAAAGTCGACAAAAGTGACCGTCACCTATTTCTCATTTTCCACATTCACTGTTCCATCTGGCATCACGGCAAGTTCCAGATTGGTATCTTCTAAATTGGCTTGCGCCAGATTGGCCTTATTCAAGTCGGCTTCTCGGAGGATGGCCTGATACAAATCGGCGGCGCTCAAATTAGCCTGCTGGAGATTGGCTTCGGTTAGATTGGCCTGCCGCAAGTTGGCCTCGCCGAGATTGACGCCGCACAAGTTGCTCTCGCTCAGATTTGCCTGGCTCAGATTGGCTCCCCCAAAGTTGGCCTCGCTGGCGACGGTGCGGCTCAAATCTGCCTTTTCCAGGTTGGCGTGGCTGAAGTTGGCCTGCTGCAAGTTGGCGCCGCTGAGCCAAGTTTCAATCAGTTGGGCCTCGCTGAGATCAGCCTGGCTGAGATTGGCATAGGTAAGGTCCGCTCTACAGAGATTGGCCTTGCGTAAATCGGCGCCGTTGAGATTGGCCCGCAAGAGACGGGCCTGGCTCAAATCTAGGCCCTGCAAATCAACGCCGCTCAGATCGGCGCCAGCTAACCAGAGGGGGCGTTGTCCCCGGTTAAGAAGTTGGTTGATTTGTTCCCGGCTGTATTTCATCAATCCTCCGGTTTAATGCGGCGGAGAAGGGCGTCCAGCCGCACCAGGTCAAAACTGAGCAGGCGAGCGAGTTCTCGTCCGGCGTTTAGAAGGAACTGGCGGCGAGTTTCAAGCGGACGGGCGGCCGCAGCCCGGCGCAGGTTAGCCACCAGGAGTTCATCGGCGGGCACATGGGGGGCGTTGAGCACCAGGCGTAAATAATCCAGTTGTTGGGTAAAGGCGCGGAGGTCGGTTTCATCACCCATGGTCAGAAGATCCAAACTGACGGGCGGTTGGGGTGGCAGACCCTGGATAATCTCCTGGCCGCGCTGGTAGCCGACTACCAGCACGCTGATTTCAATCGGCACCAGTCGATTTTCGCGTTGATCCAGGATAGCTTCCGTTTCCATGTCGCCGGCCAAAATCAGTTGGCGCACGGCCGGGTCATCTTGCACCTGCACATCGTGGATCAAACCAAAGATGTAGGTTTTCTCATTCGGCAGGGGCACTTTGACCAGATCGCCAAATTGAGGAACGTTAGGCTGGAGTACCCGGCAACCGACGGTAAAGCCGGTGGTACTGGCCCGTAGAACCCACCCAATGGTGAAGTTAGTGGTCATGGTTTAAGGCTTTCTTCTTCCAAATCTAAAGGCGTTTTTGTTGCGTTGTTTCAAGGATATTTCCGGGATCAAACCGTGCCGGCGCATTTCTACGGCCAGCATCATCTCTACTGCTTCGCGCTCTTCGCCGGAGATTACGGCCAACTCGTCGGCGCGGGCCAATACGTAGGGATAACCGCCGGTGAGGCGAGCTTGCCGCACCAGGGTGGCCTGCAAGGTGTCAATTGCGGTCGGGTCCGTGGCCAACCAGGCCGGTACTTCAACCCGGGCCAGGTGGGGGGTGGTTTGGTTGTGACTCACGTTGAGGTAGAAGAAGTGGATGGCGTGGCCGCTGCGGTGGTACACGTCATAGTTTTTTCCTTTAACGGCAAAGATTGCGCTGCGTTCGCCGGGGCCGAGAAAGGCAAACAGTTCGAGATCGGTTAAATGGCGAAACGGATTCTGGCGCAAATTTTCCTCGGTAATATCGGCCGGTTCCAGTTTGGCCAGATGCAGCAGAGCCAATACAAACGTGCTGCGGGGTCGGTCGACATAACCGGCCAGCAAGGCCCCGCTCTGGCGCGGTTTGTCGAGCAGGTTTATGTACTCGGCCTGGCGTTTTTCCTGCTGGTCAAAGGGCAAATCAATCACCCGCAGCGTGAGCTGGCCGTCCATCAGGGCTACCACCGGCTCTGTTGTGTCGCGGGTGTAGACCGGGGCCAGATCGACCAGAACTTTCAGCTCGGCCAAATCACGCTTAACGTTGACCTCGCCCGGCGAAATGAGTCGCCCCTGCTCGTCGAGCAGTTCCTCCGGGGTATAGTAGAGCAACGGCTTGGGATTGTAGGTTTCCGGTTTGAGATTGGAGCCGTGGCGGTACACAATGCTGCCGATGTTGATGAGGTAGTAGAGGGTTATGGCGTGGCGATTGGGCAATATCTGGGAGCCGTCGCTGGCAATGACGGTGACCCGTTCTGCGGAGGGCGGCAGTGGATAGTTGTTGCCCAGGGCTTCGGTGGTGGGGGCCGCGCCGACCCAATCGAAGCGCAGTTTGGGCTGTACTTTTTCGGCCAGTTGGAGACGGTGGTTAAGGGTGGTGAAGTTAGTGGAGAATTGTTGTAACAGGGCCTGCGCGGATTGCACAGCCTCATCGCGGAGAGGGCTTTGCGCCGCCAAACTTTGCCCCATTGCTTTTACTTGCGGAGCGACCTGGTTCAGTTCAAGGGTCATTGTTAATTACTGCCTGCCGCCTGGCAAAATACGGGTAAGCCAGTTGAATTTACGCCAGAGAGAGCCTGGGAATGTTTCTTTACGTTGGCTGGCCGTTGGGTCAAAATATAAAAGTCTGGCCGTGGGCATGTCCTGTTCGTCGTAATCAATGCGAGCGTAGGGCAAGAGCCTGGTTTCGTTGAGAGGAGAACGGGTATGATTGAACAGAGCTTCCCAGGTTTCCGGCGAGGCGTCCGAAAAGTCTTCTATCCAACTGCCGGTATTAATATAAACACTTTCGTTGCTCAGAGTTTCTTGGACCGGGTAGTGGGTGTGGCCAAACATTATCGCCCAAGCTCCTTCCCGTTGAGCAACGGCTTCCGCCGCCTGGCGTAGCATGGTGTGTTGCTGTTGCTGGTCGGCCTGGCCCAGGGCCATGGCATTGTCACCGACCTCAAGGAGGGAATGGG
The DNA here is from genome assembly GCA_016926805.1 of Anaerolineae bacterium. GTDB lineage: Bacteria > Chloroflexota > Anaerolineae > 4572-78 > J111 > JAFGNV01. Next base: position 17,625 of record JAFGNV010000187.1, on the reverse strand, counting down.
TGGCGGCGTTGTTGTTGTCGGAGGGTGATGCGTTTAAATATGGGTGGAGTCGTTGATGGAAGTGCTGCCGAAAAGCCGGTTCAGTGGTATAGCGACGGGCCAGCTCGCGCCGCCGGTCGGCATCCTGTAATTCTTGAAGCAAATTATCATTCTCGTCAGGAGAGGTATGCCTTATGAAATGGACCAACATTTGGCCGGCCAGCTCAAAATTCCAGGATAAAGTATACCAGATCAGGCTGGTAATAGGTTTGAGGTGGTCGATAAACCAATGCTCATGTTCGATGGTGTTGAAGGCGTCGATGACAAAGCAGGACCCGGCCGGATAGTAGAGTTGCCGCGGATCATCGAGGGCGCGGGGATCGAAGAAATCCCGGTAGCGATTTATTTTCTCGGCTCGTTGATGCCCGTGTTCAACGTAGATTTTTTCCCGGCTGACAAACTCGTCGGCAAAGAGCAGCAACGAGGCGCGGGTTCCCGAAGCCCCCAATATCTCCCGCAGGCGACTTTTGACGCCGGGCCAGAAGAGATTGACATCGTGATTGCCCTTGATAATGGTGATCCGTCGTTGGGGATGCTCTACGTGGATAAAATCAGATAGCGCGTCGAATACTTCTGGATGTCCCTGGGCAATGATGTTGAGACGTTTGAGCGAGGCGTCCTGTGACGAGTCAACAAAAGCTTCGGGTGGATATGTTCTTTCCGGTTCGTAACCGTCTACGGCGGGAACCTGTAAGAATTCAAAGAAGTCGCCGTTGATAATCAGCTCAGTCTCGCGTTGGTTCTGCCTGCTCTCTTGCCAGATTCTATGTAAAAAAACGACTAGTTCATTGTCGGCCCTGAAATCTTCTAAGGGGTTACCAGGGTAACTTGGGTTACTGGCGTAACCGGCGCCAATGTGTAAGTCTGAGAGAACAAATTTTAGTTTGTGTCCCACCGACCTTCCTGCTCCCGTATAATGTATGGTTGCATTATACCATACTAAAGGTTGAACGTTAAACGTGGGTTTTTTAATAAAGTGAATTTTCCCATAGGGGTGAGGCAAGCCGGTTAAGGTTGTTTGGAGGAGCAAGTTACCATTCGAGTTGCCTTGTTCCTGCTTTTGCCAATTGGCCCTAAGCTTGATAAACTGGGTGCCTGTTCAAGTACATAGAGTTACAGGAGGTTTAATATGTTGATTGGGGTTTTGTCGGATATACACGATAATCTTGAAAACTTGCGCCGGGCCTTGGAGATTTTTAAGGCGCGAGGGGTGCAGGCCCTGATATTTTGCGGCGATTTTTGTTCGCCCATTCCCTCCAGAGAAATGGCCGGTGGGTTTGGGGGTGAGATTCACTGTGTATTTGGCAACGGCGACGGCGACCGTTTTACCATCTCCAATGTGGCCCACACTCAGTATCCAAATTTAAAACTGCACGGGGAGTATGCGGAACTTGAATTTGATGGCGTCAAAATCGCGGTGACCCATTATCCCTTTTATGCCGAGGCGCTGGCTCGTACCGGAGATTATCAGGCTGTATTTTGTGGGCATACGCACGAACTCCACGAGGAGCGAATTGGCGATTGCCTGTGGCTGAATCCGGGCGAGGTGTTGGGTTGGAAAGGCCGGGCCACCTGTGCGGTTTATGATACGGCCAGCAATTCGGCCACGATCATTACACTCTGATTCAAGATTCATCTAAATCTGTTCCCGAACTGTCATATTGTATTGTCTCAATCGACAGGGGTGAGTTCACGTATTTACTCGGTAGGGACAGAATATTATTCTGTCCCTACCCCAAAATATTGAGAGAATGCGTTATATTTATTGAATTTAGCAACTCGGGCAATTAAATATGGTGATGCATACCCTGCAACCAGATGGAGGAGACGAACCCCATGAAAAAGATTATCATTCGGGATCAAACCCCTATCCCCCCGTTTAATGAGCCTGCGCGTGATTTACGTATAATGAATACACCACTCTGGCTCTATCAACGGAATGTGCTGAGTCCTTATTGCCGCGAAGAGCTTGAGTTCAACTCATTCGAGGAGATTTCTTCTTTGCCCGCCACCATCCTTGCCGGGGAGACAATTGTTTACCGCGATAATCTCTTCTTTGATGAATTCCTCTTTGCTGCCTTTATTGCTGCGGCCCGCCAGTTGGATCGGCCAGCTCAAATTGCCTTTGCCAAAGATGATGCGGCTATTGCAAACCACGCCCTGCCGGTTCAGGATGGCATCCGGCGGCAAGGGGAGGTGTATGTGGCCGACCTGTTTTATTGCCCCAACGGTTCACAGATGACCGAAGAAACACCCCAACCTGTCATCATAGATACACTACCCAGAGAAATGGGCTATTACCATGTGCCTACCTACATGGCAAATGAGACAGGGGATTTGGCATTTAATGTCCCCTTAAGGTCGTTCCTTTCCGTTGAGAATTGGGTGCATATTTTTATAGCTAATGGCCCTTTTGGAATTTTTGCCCATGGCGCGCGTGTTGAAAATTCTTTAAATCGTTTGCCGCTGATGGCAAAAATATTCTGGCGTTCTTTGTTAGAGCGTAAGCAGTTCCTTTCGTCCTCGCCGCTGGTTGTGGTTGGAAAAAACACCCAAATTGATCCCGAAGCAGTTATTCAAGGTCCAACTATTATTGGGGATAATGTTACCATTGGTCCCGGTTCGGTGATTAATGCTTGCCTCATTGGTGATAACGTCAATATCATGCAGGGTGTTCAACTGATGTTGAGCGTGATTGGCGATGGTTGTTACCTGGGTTTTCGAGCGGCTTTATTTTTCACTACTCTGATGGAAAACTCTTTGGTGGCGCAGAATACCTGTTTGCAGTTGAGCGTTGTTGGCCGTAATACTTTTATTGGGGCCGGTAATACGTTTACCGATTTCAACCTTCTCCCCAAACCATTAAGAGTTTTTCATCAAGGGAAATTACGCGAGGTTGGTTTGCCGGTTTTGGGAGGATGTGTTGGACACAATTGTCGAATTGGCTCTGGACACGTCTTCTACCCGGCTCGTAGCATAGAGTCAGATGTGGTATTATTTGCCAAATCAGGACCTAATGTGATTACCAAAAACGTAACATTTGAAAACAGTGATCATCATAACTATCCTGATCTTCATACGGTTTTATATCACCATGACCCAATCCCGTAGATTTGTAAGTACCGCCCCTAACTTATTGGAGCAGCTACTATCCCTGGTGTAGTCTGAGCAAAACCCATGAATGTGGCATGACGTGCTCATTTGATCTGACACAGAATCAAAAGTGGATGCTTTAGTCTTAAAAATTCATTACTGATTGAAATTGACATATCAGACAAACCGTGCTATCTTGCCTTGTTATGCCTGGCCACATGGGAACACTCCGCCGGGAGTATTGGCCATAACGTAAAAAGGCGAGGGTAGAAATAAGGCCGTCTGCCGCTAAAGTTAGTGCTTGGTGTTGTGGAAGGAAGGATATAGACCCCATGAAAACAGCAATAAAGATAGTAATTTTGCTGGCTGTTTTGTTACTGGTAACAGCCATTCCGGTTTGGGCTGGACAGGGTATGGTGGGCAGCAGCCCCTATGCCGCCGATTTACTGGTGAGCGGGTTGAACACCGGCACGCTCAATCCGGGGCAAGAATATTGGTACGCTTACAGCCGTGCGGATTTGGGCGATCCCGCCTACAATTCGGTGGTGCTCAGCCTCAATTTTGAGGCCGAAGGCCGGGCCGTGGCCAGCCGGGTGAATTTTCAGGTGTTCAATTTTGTCCAGGTAGAGGCCTGGCTCAAAGACAACAGCGGTCCGATTGATAGCTTGGGGCTGGGCATGCCGGCCAGCGCCGACTTTGATGTGAACACCGGTGAGCGTTTTTGGGCCGGTCCCGTAGCGCCTACCGACGTATATTACGTGCGCGTTTTCAATATCTCGCCCAGCCCGGTGCAATATCGCCTGACTGCTTTGGGACAGAAAAGCCCAGGACTTGAAGCTATTGCCGCTCCTGCTTCAACTTCTGGCCAGCCGGTCATTCCGGCGGCTATCAGCGTGTCGGGCGGCGTATCCCCCATTGAATTTACCGCTCCGGACCTGGGTGGGCAGGCCTCTATAATTGATACCTTACCCATCCAACCAGACGGCGCCCCTGTTTCTACCAACTGGCTTCTGGCGGCTCAGGCCATCCACGGATTGCCGCCGCAAGAGGCCGCCCTGTGGCTAATGTCGGCGGCTGCGCTGGGTTGGTTACCGTTGGGCGATGTTTCATCTGCCCTGGTGCCGATCAATCCCGATGCCAGCGTTACCACCACGGCCGGCCAGACGGAGGGGGCCAATGGCGCGGAAGTGATAACCACCACCTCCCCTGACCCCACCCAGGGATACAGTATTTACCCCAATCAGCCGATCAAATTGCTGCAAGGTCCCAACACCGGCCGGATGGCTCCCGGCGCCGAACACTGGTACACGTTTACTCCCGGCAAGTTGGATGGTAAACTTCTTGAGGACATGTCGCTAACCATCTTTTTTACCCCCGGCGAGCCAAACATTGCCAGCCTGGTGACCTTTGAAATGTTTACCGGCAGTCAATACCAAATTTGGGAACGCGGCACGCCGGACGATATGGCCCATTTTGGGGTTGGCTCGTGGGTGTCTCGAGATGGAGATTACAACACCGGCGAGCGTTTATGGCGTGGCGCGGTGCTCGATGGCGACCAGTATTTTGTGAAGCTCACCAACGGCAGCCAGGAATGGATTGATTACCATCTCATTCCCGATGATATTATCAATATCGAAATGGGCCCGCCACTGGTCAATGCTAACCCATTCCCGCCATACATAGAACTGACCCCTACCGGTAACGACATCGGCTCGCCGCTGATCATTGGGCTGGGGCATACCCGGGCCAAGTTGGCCGCCGGTGAAGACATCTGGTATCAGTTTGAAAACAAAATTGCCGACCCCGACAGGTTCGAGTTCCGTTCCTACTTGATTGAACTTAATCATACTCCCGGCATGGGTCATATTTCTAATCATGTCAATGTGGAAATTTATCCCTACCAGGAGCAACAGCTCTGGCGGCGTGGCGACACCGACCAGATTGTGCCCCTGGGCGCAGGAAGCGATCTGAGATACAATAAGGTAACCGATACTCATACCTGGGTTTGGGACGGTCATTTGGTGTCAAACACTATTTATTTCATCCGGGTCCGAAATGACTCGGTGTTGGACATAGATTACGACTTGCTGATCAAACAAAAATAAGCGATCCTGATTAAAACCACATTTAAGTAATCTTAACCCGCGAAGGAATGCACCTCCCCTTCGCGGGTTTTGTTTGGGGTTTGCCGTGCAATAAAATTGTAAGATTTCTCGCTTAAACTAAATTTGCCAACATCAATCCTGACGATGGAAAGGAGAATTTAGCTTGACGCGATTAAGTTACTTACAATTCTTGCTCTGTGGTTCAATCCTTTTGACCGCTTGCAGCGCGGTTGAGTCAGGTTCAGCGGGGGTGAAACCGGAAGAATCGCCGCCCCCAGTGGTGGCTCAATCCGAGGAGCCGGGTGTTGAAAACGCCGGCATTGCTCAAAAAGATACCCCCACCACCCCGACGACTGAAGAAATAATGGTCCCGAAAGAGGACATTGTGGCCGAAACCGAACCAACGGCAGAAGCAACAACTCCAGAAATGATTACCAGCGAGAAAACGTCGCCGGTAACGGCAGAAATCGACCCCCGGCCAACCACGGGTCAACTTCAACTTTTGGCCAACCTGCCTGTGCTTGGCCGCCCGGCGGAATTGAACAATGAGGTCTGGCTCAACTCGGAGCCGCTGCACCTGGCCGACTTGCAGGGGAAGGTGGTTATTATTGAATTCTGGACGTATGGCTGAATTAATTGCATCCATGTAATTCCCTCGTTGAGGGAATGGTATAACGAGACCAACGACGACGGTTTGGTTATCATCGGCGTGCATACCCCGGAATTTAGCCACGAGCGCGACATAGATAATGTGAAAGAAGCCATTGTTCGTTTGGATGTGCCTTACCCCATCGCCATCGACAACGATTGGCAAACCTGGCGCGCTTACAATAACCACTACTGGCCGGCCAAATACATTATTGACAAAGCAGGAAATATCCGGTACATTCACCTCGGCGAGGGTGGTTACGACAAGCAGGAAGAGATAATTCAGGCGTTGCTGGTTGAAGAAGTGTTATAAAAAATCGGTAAACGAGCCAAAAAAGTGAGGTCAACGTGCCTGCCAAACAACGTATCCTGGTGGTTGACGACGAACCGAACATTCGAGAAGTGGTCGAACTGTATCTACGGCGAGAAGGCTTTGAAGTTGAGGTTACGGCCGATGGCGAGGCGGCTCTGGCCGCTATCGACCGTAAAATACCAGATCTGATTGTGCTCGATCTGATGTTGCCCCAAGTTGACGGTTTGCAGATTACGCGGATATTGCGGCAGGGTGAGGTTGATATTCCTATCATCATGTTGACCGCCAAAGGTGAAGAGTCGGATCGAATTACCGGGTTAGAATTGGGCGCGGACGATTACGTCACCAAACCTTTCAGCCCTAAAGAACTGGTGGCCCGGGTCAAAACCGTGCTGCGTCGCGCCGGAGCCAAACCCCTGGTGGACCCCCAGGCTCAACCATTGGTCAGGGGCGCTATCGTCATCAACCCAGCCACCCGCCAGGTGTTTAGAAGCGAGCGGGAGGTGGTGTTGACCGCCAAAGAGTTTGACTTACTCTGGTTCCTGATGAATCATCCTAACCAGGTTTTTACCCGTAATCAGTTGCTGGATAACGTGTGGGGCTATGATTTTTTTGGCGATGCCAGTACCGTTACCGTGCACGTGCGTCGGTTGCGGGAAAAGATTGAGCAGAATGCAACCAAACCAGAACATATCTTGACCGTCTGGGGGATAGGCTATAAGTTTGCGGCAGGGGAATAAATTGATGAACGCCAGAATAAATCTTAAAACAATTTGGCCCCCGCTTCTGGGCTTGGTGGGGGCCTTTTTGACGGCTGTGGCCGTTGCCGGTTATATCATGCAGGCCCCCATGGATGACCTGAAGGCATTGGTTCAGTTTTTGTTGACCTCCAGCGTGCCTTCGTTGTTGATTGGCTACCTTGTTTTCGTTATGGGACGCAAATGGCTGTCCAGTATTCGTTATAAAGTATTGTTGGCCTACGGCCTGGGTGTGGTTATTACGTTGGTAAACGTGTATGTGACTTCCCAGTTGATGTTTGTTTCCCCCCACGACTTTCTACTGCTGGGCCTGCTGTTATTGTTTGCCGGTATCCTTTCGGCCTCGTTTGGTTATTTGTTGGCAAGCAGTATGACCCAGTCTTTGAGTTTGCTACAACAGGGGGCGCAAAAAATTGCGGCTGGCAACTTCTCAGCGCGGGTCAAGATAGAGGAAGTGGATGAGTTGGCCGATGTGGCCCAGGCTTTCAATAAAATGGCCGACGAATTGCAGCAGTCGTTTGCCCGGCAGAAAACGTTGGAACAGGCCCGCCGCGATTTGATTGCCGCCGTTAGCCACGATCTACGCACGCCGCTCACCTCCATCCGGGCCATGATTGAGGCCCTGGCCGACGGCATGGTAACCGATCCCACTGACGTGCAGCGCTACTACGGCACTATTCGCTCTCAGATTGAAAATCTGTCTAATCTCATCAATGACCTGTTTGAGTTGTCGAAACTGGAAACGGAACACGTCCAACTGCAATTGGAGCCGGTCGATCTGAATGACCTGCTCTCGGATGTGTTAGAAACCATGCAGGTTCAGGCCAGAGCCAAAGGTGTTTTATTGAGGGGAGGCGTCTTTAGCGAGGATTTGCCCCTGATCCCGGCCGAACCGGCCAAAATCCAGCGGGTGTTGTATAACCTGGTGCAAAATGCCGTTCAACACACCTCGGCGGGAAATGCCATTACCCTGACCGCCAAAACAACGCCGGATGGCGTACAGGTAGATGTAATTGATACCGGCGAGGGCATTACCCCGGCGGATGTGCCCCACGTGTTTGACCAGTTTTTCCGGGGCGAAAGAAGCCGTAGCCGTGAAACCGGCGGCACCGGCCTGGGCCTGGCCATTGCCAAACGCATTGTCGAGGCTCACCAGGGTCGGATTTGGGTTGACAGCCAGGTGGGGCAGGGCACGCAGTTCAGTTTTGTGCTGCCAACATCATAACCATTTTGGTAAGGAGAAATTTTACAGACCCTGTAAAAAAATCACCTAATTGCAATCACAAATTGGGCCGTCTGGTCTGGAACCACCTCCCACATTCTGGGCTTGATTTCCAGGAGAACCTCGGGTGTATCGCTACTATCGTTGGGGAGCATTACTACCACGGCGTCGATGGCAGTTGGCGTGTGGGGGCGGATTGGGCGACCAGGCGGATCTGGGTGGCGAGAGAGCGGGGAGAAGTCCCTATCTGTTGTCAGGTATCCTCACCGCTGACAAATTGCCCGAAGTAATTGAGACAGACTTCTCGCCATTTACGGGCGTTTTCGAGTTGTTGGGCCAATCGTTGGCTGACGTGTTGGTGACGCTGGGAATCAATGGTGGCCTGCAAACCCTGCCAGATGTCCACCATCTTTTCCACAAAGGCCACGCCTTCATCATACCGATGTTGCATTTCTTCCCAAAGCGTTCGCCCAGATTGGAGGCGATGGGTCCAGGGCACATGATGAAACCACAACAAATATTTTTCGGGGCAGGTGGTCAGATTGCCAAACTGCTCCCGCAGCGGGGGGTGATACTGGCCGACGGCGTTACTCCCGCTGCTGCTGCGGTCAAAACCAATGCCCTCCCTATCGGCCCGATGATAGTATACGCAGTTCCAGTCTTGGCGCGGGGCGCTGTTAAAGGCCGGGTCGGGGCCGTAGTGATGGCCTTCTTGCATGATGTGGTGCAAACCCAGGGGAGTCATATAGTCAATGCAGGCGGGCCAGGAGCCGTGCAGCATGGGTTTGATGGATTGCAGAACAAGCGGGTCGTTCGACCAGGTCAGCCGCACCCATTCCTCGGTGATGGTTTCCGTGCTCAATTGGTGGTCCCAGGCCAGGCGGCCAAAGACGTACCAGTTGGCCTGAGAGAAATGATGGCCGCACCAGTTCCGATCTGAGCCGGTATTGGCCACCCCCACAATGCACGATGTATTGTGTCCAAATACTGAGCCATCCACAATTTTAGCCACGGTTGAGCCTGGTCCCCTGGCATAGGTGTCTGCATCCAACACTTCCTTCCACATGTCGGCCAGATATACCAGGTGAATCGATTGGCCCAGATATTCCTGGGTAATCTGCACTTCCAGGGCCAGCGGTGTTTGTGGCATGGCCCCAAAGAGGGGGTGGAAGGGTTCTCTGGGTTGGAAATCAATGGGGCCGTTTTTGGCCTGCACCAAAACGTTGGGCCGGAACTTGCCATCCAGCGGTTCAAACTCCTTGTTGGCGCACTTGGCCCGGTCCTGGTCAACACTGACATCATAAACAAAGGCCCGCCACAGCAATATACCCCCGTGTGGTGCCAGTGCCTCGGCTAGCATATTGGCCCCGTCGTCGTGGTTGGCGCCATAGTCCTGCGGCCCCGGCTGGCCCTCCGAATTGGCCTTCACCTGGAATCCGCCAAAATCGGGAATCAGGCGGTAAATTTCGTCCACTTTTTTCTGCCACCACTTGGTGACGGCCGGGTCTCGTGGGTCGGCGGTGGGCAGGCCGCCGAGTTGCATTGGCGCAGAAAAAACCGGCGACAGGTAAACCCGCATGCCGTAGGGCCGGAAGACATCGGTCAGTGCCGCCACTTTTTCCAGGTAAGCGGTGGTTAGGCTTTGAGCCTGGGCATTGACATTATTCAGACAAGCGCCGTTGAGGCCAATAGATGCGCAGGCCCGGGCGTAGTCGTGGTAGCGAGGGTCTATGGTTTCTGGCAGTTCGGCCCACTGCCACAGAGATTGGCCCGCATAGCCGCGCTCGATTGAGCCGTCGAGATTGTCCCAGTGAGCAAGGAGGCGGTGGCGAATCCGGGGACGGCTCAAAATATTTAAGTTATCGATGTTTTGGTGGGTCTGGAGCAGGCGTAGAAAATGAAATGCGCCGGTCAGCAGGGTCGTTTCGGCGTTGCCCGTAATCACAATCCAGGTGTCACCACCTGCCTGATGGGAACGGATGAGAAATCCTTCTTCGCCCAGGTTCTGGCGTTGAACCTGGGGTATGCTTACGCCGAGGGGCTTCAGGTCACCAGCCGTGCCTACCACCAGGGCATTGCCGGTTGGCCGTTGCTCCGAGAGTGGCACCGCCCTGTCCAACAAGGCCGGTAAAGCCCGCCCCAGTTCGCGTCGGATAATCTCGGCGGTCTCACTTGCGCCGAGGACTGTCGCCCGGCTGATTGCCTGGCGGTACTGTCTCAATCGATCCGGGTTGTCCACCCGGCGATAACGTAACCACAGTTCGTATCCATCTTCGTTTTTTTGATTCATAAGCTTGTTCTGTTTCCTCACGCCAGAGTGACCCATCAATTTACTGCGGCCCAACAAACCCGGCGTTCCCTGGCCCAACTACCGCGTAACCAGAGTTATAGTTGGCTTCTCAGAAAGCCGCTGTTAGGGGGCTGGTTGTAGTAAGACTCCATTGAACTACAAAACCTGTTTTCACTTTAGCACAAGAATTGAAAAAACTCAACGGCCCTCCCAGTTTTCAAGCGTTATAACCGCGATATAGTGATAGCCTGGCATCTTTTTAAAGTCCGACTGGCGCAGATGGCACTGCTCATTTTAAATCTGGGCCTGCCGGGCCAGACTCTACAACTTCGCCTGGAAGAAACTGCTGAAGGATGGTTGGTTTTTTATCTTGAGCAAAGCCTTTCATCGCCACCGGCCGGATAAATATAAACTCTCAAAAAGCTGTGAAAACCCGGCGACTGCCCGCGAAGGGACGGGATGGAGTCGATCTCTTAGCTGGCGATAGTTGTTATCGATGACATTGACCGGGGAGAGGATAAGGGGGTATAATCGGCCGAGAAATTGGCAAAAAGGCCGATGAGCTTAAGGAGAAGCTAGTGCTGAAGGCTTTAAAAATGATCAAGCCATCATATTATTTGTTGCTCGGCTTTCCTCTCGCTGTACTGGGCAGCCTCCTGGGGGCGCATCCCACCTTTAATTTCATCGCCGCATGTGTAGGCCTCATTCCCCTGGCCGGCCTCATCGGTGAGGCAACCGAGGCGCTGTCTGTTGTCACCGGTCCAAAGATTGGGGGCTTGCTCAATGCAACCCTCGGCAATGCAGCCGAATTGATTATCACTATTGTGGCTATCAAGGCCGGCTTATTGGAGTTGGTCAAGGCCTCGATCACCGGCTCGATCATCGGCAACTTGCTGTTGGTGATGGGCTTCAGCCTTTTGTTAGGCGGTCTGAAGAATGGCACCCAGCGCTTCGATCGGGTGCACGCGGCCACGAATGCCACTATGCTGGTTCTCGCTGTGGTCGCGCTCACGGTGCCCTCCGTGTTTAACCACACTCTCAGCGGCCAGAGTCTGCCGGCCATGACCAGCGAAGCCATTAGCCTGGGCGTGGCGGGGGTGATGATGGTGCTCTATGGGCTGGGGTTGATCTTCAGCTTGCGTGCCACCGCGAGTGCGCTGACCCCGACCGCGTCCGCAGAAGCGCCGTGCTGGCCGCTGAAAACAGCAGTGGTGGTGTTGGCGGTCTCTACCGCGGCTGTGGTCTGGCTGAGTGAAATCCTGGTACATACGGTGGATGCGGTGATGGTCGCCTCCGGTTTGAGCGAGTTCTTCCTGGGCATCATCCTCATTCCCATCATTGGCAATGTGGCCGAACACCTGGTGGCGGTGCAGGTGGCGCTGAAGAACCAGATGGAATTGAGTCTGGAGATTGCCCTGGGTTCTAGCCTGCAAATTGCGCTGTTTGTAGCGCCGCTGCTGGTGTTCATCAGCCTGGCGTTTGGCCAACCGTTGAACCTGGTTTTTAACCAATTTGAATTGCTGGCGGTCATTGTGGCGGTTCTCGTGGCCACCCTGGTTTCACTGGATGGGGAGACAAATTGGTTGGAAGGGGCGCAGCTTCTGGCCGTGTACTTTATCTTGGGGGTGGCCTTCTTCTTTTTGCCCACCTAAAATTGCAGGCTTGAAGAGGCGTAAGGCCACGGCCCGGCAAGCCGAATTTTCGGCTAACATTGATTAATGAATTTTGGGGGGCGGAGAATAATTTCAACGGAAAACAATCGGCAGATAAACCCGGTTGGGCAGAGGTATGATGGTCAGGTTGATAGCCAAGGCCGGGTCGCCGAATAACATAAAGGTGTCGAGCAAATCTTGGTGCAGCCCGGTGGCATATAATTCCATCTGACCGGCCAGGGTGGCTGCGCCCAGTTGGGTTTTGCCTTGAGTATAAGCCGCCTGATAAAATCCATGTTGCAGCGATACGTGCCCGGTTGAGACGCCCAGGCCCGTGCTGCCCCACACCGCCACCGCGCCACCTCCCGCTAAATTCAGCAGGCTTTCATCTAAAGTAGCCACCTCGGGCCGGTGGAACGAGCCGGTAAAGCAGGTCATTTCCAGCACTATCGGCAGCCGGTATTGATTGTGCAGTGAGGTCAAATCATTTGGCCCGGTATAGGGTGGCGGATAATAGCGTAAAATGCCCTCAACCGCCCATTGCAGCCACGAACTGTGCCCGTTAAAGGTAATTAAATTGGCGCCGTAATTAATGCTGTTCAACAAGGCCGAGCGTAGGGTATTGGGGTCGGTGTAAATGTAGGTTGGGTTGCCAGCCCTGTCGCTGTAGTAAAAGCGCTGCCCCACAAACGGTGGATTAACTTGACTATAACCCTGGTCTGAGTCGGCGTGAAAATAAAGATTGTAGGCAGGTTCGTCGTTATCGGCCACAAACAACTGGCGGGCGTTCCACTCGCCGGGCGTGGGATTGGTTTCGTAATGAATGATTTTGTCCACCACCGTCGCGGCCTGGGCCGGGGTGTTGACGGCCAGGCGGCCAATCGATAATTCCGGCAGAGGGTCAGCGCCGCTCAGGGTGACAAATTGATGATCCGACGCGGTTTCGCCCCACCAGGGGTCAACATGAGCCAGGTAGGGCGGGATAAAAGTGGACGGGTTATAGCCGCTATAATTTTTAAAATCATAACTGCCGTCGCCCACCAACAGCACGTAGGCAGGCGCGGGCGAGGGCCAGGTGGTGTAGGCGTGCGACAAAAAGTTTTTGATCGCCGCCGGGTCCATGCGCCCCTCGCCAAAGGTATCGTAAATTGCCTGCACGTCTATCGTGGCCATGCGCAGACCCTGCCCGGCCCGGTGCGCGGCCAGGGGCGCCACGGCGGCGGCAAAGTTGGCGTGGGTGATAATAATATAATCCGCGCCCTCCGGCGGGTCGCTCAGAATTGCCGCCGGGGTGATGGCCTGGGGCGATTTTAAGCGACTGTTGGGCGCAACCAAATAGCGGGCTGCGTCCGGCCCGGCATCGCCGAGGGTCAGGCTATAATTTGCCCCCTGGGGAGTGACCACGTAATCGCTCAAACGGTGGGGATTGGCCGGGTCGGTAATGTCGTAAACGTGGAAATTAGCCTCAGACCACTGGGTCAAAGTGTAAGCTTTTGTCCCGGCCTGGCCCTGAAAAATAAGCTGACCTGCCCCGGCTTGGCCGGTGGGATATGTCAGCGATAGCGCATCAAACCACGTACCTTCGACCGTTACCCCGCTCAACCCCGGCAGCGACAGGCCGATTTGGTTGGTTCCGTTGACCAACAGGCCGGACGGCGCAGTTAAGGTGACCGTGAGGGCCTGGCTGCCGTTCCACGTGTGCTCGCCCAGGGCAGTGCTGTTTAATGAGACGGCCAGCCGGTGGTCGGGATTTTGCACGGGGTCGGTGTAACTTTGCAGCCAAAGGGTCAGCGTGGCCACGGGGCCGGAAGTCAGGGGCGCCTCGACCGGTAGCGCATAAGTGGCCGCAGCGATGTCAGGCCGGCGTAGATTGTCCCAATACCAGTAATCGCCATCGCGGCCTGGATAGTACGGTTCGTAAAATTGATTGGTTTCGGCCACAGCAGTGCGCCAGGCCACGCCCGGCGGCAGACCGGTCGGGTTGGCCGAACGGCTATCCATACGCCGGCCCGTCCCCTGTCCATAACTCAAAAAATAGACATCGTAGTCAACAAAACGGCTAAACGCGGGTTCGGCATAAAACAGCAGCCGGTCGCCGGGATTAAACGCGCCGTCGTTTTCGCCTTCAATCCAAATTGCTACCTCCTGGCGTGGCCAACCGTGGCTGACCTGCAAGGTACGCGGGTCCAACGTAGCCACCGGCAGGCCGGCCGTCAACAGGTCATTGTAGGTTAAAACATACAGACCGGGGGTATTGACCGTGATTTTGAACAGGTCTGTCTCCGCCAGCGCGCCAACCGAGGTGGCGGATAAACCCGGCGTGGGCCGGGAGATTGTCCATTGGCTGGCTTGGGGGTTGATGAGTGTGGCGGCCAGGGCGCGGTCAAACGGATTTGGCCTGGCTTGAGCGGCCAAACCGTTGAGCGCCGGGCCGGGTTGGTCAAAGGTAATCTCCAGGCGCAGGCGGCGAATGACCTCCATCTGGCCGCTGGCCGGGTTGACCCGCAGGGGGTGGATGACCAGCCGGGCCAGGCGATGGTCACGCATTTGTTCTACCGGCCCCAGCTCGGCGATGTGGGGCGGGTAAAAGCTGTTGGTGGCGTAAAGGGTCGGATCGGGCCGGTGGGTGGTGGAGCCGCCAACAGGCGGGACCGAGGAGTTGGCAAAAAAGACAGGCTGCGGCGTGGAGGCGGGCCAGACCGGGTGCGGTAGAGCTACCACCTCACGTTCGACCTCGCTCAGGTGCAGGTGCGCGCCGCCGGTGGGCGGCAGGCCAATCAAACCGCTGTAAAGAGGCAGTTCGGGCGAGCCGGGTTGTCCCGCCGAGATTAAGTCTGGCAGGCGCAATTGGCTGTAGACCTGCCCCTCAAACTCAACCGTGGTCAGGCTGTAGGCCGGCGGCGTCCAGGTTAAACTAAGTCCCTGCGCCGTCGCCTCTAGCACAACCGGCCCCGGTTCTTGCGCCAGGGCCGGCTGCGGCCAAACGTATCCTATCAGAAAGATAATGCCTATTATTAACCCGTATTTTTGACGCATGTCAATGATCCACTTTGGGCTGGGTTTGTCTCAGATTTTTGGCAGACCCCAGGGGTTTTTGAAACTCCTGGGGTCTTTTGGTCTAAAAATTGGGACGCATCCCTTTGCACCCTCCCCGGTTTTGATCCGGCGCGCGGAGGGGGCAGATCTGCCCCCTCCGCGCGCGACTGCCTTTTAGTGTTTGAAGATGAGCGGCAGGAAGATGGTGTGATTGCCGCCCTGGTCAATATCCACCACGTCAACCGTCACCGGGTTATGGCGCGTTTCCACGCCATTCACGTCTACATCCACCAGCCAGTAGGTATAAGCTTGGTCGGCGGCCGCAGTTTTATCGGTAAAGGTGTACGTGGCCCCGCTGGCCGTGCCGTAACCCTGGCCAGGCACAAAGGCAATCTCAGTGGCGTCGGCCAAAGAGCCGGTGGCGCTGCGCAGCAGGCGGAAGCCGTAGTTGTCAAGTTCCACGGCCGTGGCCCAGTTCAAATTGACCCAGGCCCCCGACCGAACGGCGTTGAAGTAGAGCAGTTGGATGGCCGTGGGCTGGTTGACGACCAGCGCGGCGTCGCTGTCATCGTTGGCCGTATTGCTATAAACATCCAGTGCGTTGGTGACGGTGGCCACGTTGGTCATGGTAAAGGTAGTGCTATGGGTGGTCAACGAAAAGACGGTGGTAAGCACAAATGATTGGTTGGGGGCCAGATCACGGCCAAAATTGACGGTTAAATCATCCCAATCCACTACTTGATTGACGTTATCCACCGTATCGGCTGCTGGACTTCCACCAACGTATACCACCGGGCCGGTAAAGTGGTCAACCAGCGGCACCTGATTTAGGGTGCTGGGGCCGATGTTGGTAATGCGAATGGTGAAGGTGATCAACCCGTCTGTCGCACCGGGGGGCACCGTATTTTTGGCGACCTCTACCGCCGGGTCGGTCACAACTACCGGCGCGGTGTCGCTGTCGGTGATAACGCCGGTGGGATGCGTGCCGGTGACGGCCGCGGTGTTGATGTAGGTATCGGTGGTGGTCGGCATGGTCGCTCTAAAAATAACGTCGGTGGTTTGTCCCGGTGTTAGACCTGCGCCGGCGCTGGCATCGTTCCATACCAATTGTCCGCCGGTTATGCTATCGGGCGTGGGGACACCGCTGCCAGCCACGTAGGTAAAACCTGGCGGCAAGGTATCCACCACTCGCACTGTGGTCAAGGTGATGTCGCCGGTGTTGGTGATACGGATGGTGTAAGTCACCTCTTGGTGCGGGGCAACCCGGGCCAGGCTGACCAGTTTTTCAACCACCATGCCGGGCGTTTCCACGGTTGTCGTGTCGTACACCGTGTCGTGCAGACCCGGATTGACCGTTGAGGTTGCGGTGATAGTGGCCGTGCTGGTGTCGCCGCTGGTGGCCGTCGGGGGGATGGTCACGGGCACGGTCAGCACCGTGCTGCCGCCCGGCGGCAGGGTCACACTGGTGGTATTCACCGTGGTGGTGAAGCCGTTGGTATACGTCCAGGTGATGAGGTAGGTATCGGTAATGTCGCCAGTGTTGGTCAGAATGTGGGTGTAGGTCAACGTTTGACCGGGCTGGCCGACGCCGCTATTATCGGGCGTCAGCAGCAGGCCGGGTGTTGGCACGGTCGTCGGCGCGTCATCCTGGTTGTTCGTCGGATCGCTGTCCGGGGTGGTGGTGGTGATGGAGACCATGTTGGTGATGGTTCCGCTCACGCCGCTATTAACCGTTGCGGTGAAGACAATGCTGCCCGACGCGCCGATTGTCAACGTGGGCGTGTGCCAGGTGAGACTTTGCCCGGTTTGGGTGGGGCCGCTCAGGGCCGGATTCTCGCTGACCACCCCGCCAAAAGTGACGCCGGCAGGCAAAGTGTCGGTGATATAAACGGCCTGAGCCTCGGCGATGCCATTGTTGCCATAGATTAAGGTGTAGGTAATCACCTGACCGGCGACAACCACATTGGGATTAACCGATTTACTGATGGCCAAATCGGATTGGCCTGGCACCGAGACAAAAGTGATTTCATCATCATCGTTATTGTCAGGATTGCTGTCGGGAGTGGTAGTGGTGATGACCACGGTATTGTAAACAAATGGGTTGGCATCGGCATTGGTTGTAACCGTAAACACAATCTGCCCGGAGACACTGGCCGCGAGGGTGGGCGTGAACCAGGTCAGAAAACGGCCGGCTACAGTCGGCCCACTGATGGAGGGATTCTCGCTGACCACGCTGCCAAAAGTGACGCTCACCGGCAAGGTATCGGTGATATATACGTCTTGCGCGTCTGCCGAGCTGAGGTTGGTGTAAACCAGGGTATAGGTGAGCACGTCCCCGGCCATCACGATACCCGGCTGGCCTGATTTGGTGATGGTCAGGTCGGCTGGCAGGTAGTAGCCGTCATTGCCGGCATCGGTATCCACACCTGCCACAGCGGTGACCGTTGTTGGGTCAGTGCCTTCGGTCTG
>JAFGNV010000186.1 GCA_016926805.1 Anaerolineae bacterium | reverse complement strand
ATAATTGCTGACCACATTAACCCTGATTACTGTCTATGGCAAATCGTTTTTGTCTCTATTGGTTTCATACTGAGAATTGCTAATGTGGCTCATCTCGGTGAACCCCAGCCCTTTGGTCAGATAATGTGGGCCGAGGCCAAAGCCCGAGGCTGGGAACAATTCTACGATACGCAAATCATCGGCGATGGTGCACCGTGGATCTGGAACCTGGCTGGCGAACATTTCTTTGATAGCCGGCAAACCCTCGACTGGGGCCATGCCGCTGAACATCTATATCAAGCCGCAGAGTTGCTCTATCCCCACAACCCTGACCGGGGCAAACGTTGGCTCAAACAAACAGAAACACGTTTGTCCCAGGGACAGGCTGAACAAATCGCCCTTGACTTATACCGCCGCCAACTATTTTGAAACCCATAAACGACGCACCCAGTATCTGGAATTGCGTGAAGAGGGCTATGTCATCGGTTCGGGTATGGTTGAAAGTGAGGTTAAGCAATACAAGGCCCGTTTCACCGGCCCCGGTATGCGCTGGAGCCGTGAGGGATTAAACCATCTTCTCCCGGTTCGCACAGCTATTATGAGCAATCAATTTGACCAGTTATGGCAACAGACCTTTAACTCGCCCCCAAATTGAATCACACCCTGTTTAAACCTGAGGTAGTTGGCCTGACCTCAACAGAAATGCTATAATATTACCCTATACCCCCGTTATTCAAGTGAGAACCATACACTTCAACATACCATGAGGGAGGACCACTAATGATTGAAGACCTGGTACGCAAAAATAGAAGTTACCGGCGCTTTTACGAAGACATCACCATCGACCTTGAAACCCTGAAGGGATTGGTCAACCTGGCCCGACTTTCGGCCTCAGCCAGTAATATGCAACCCCTCAAGTACATTCTCTCCAATAACCCGGAAAAGAATGCCGTCGTATTTTCTCATCTGGGCTGGGCTGGTTATCTGCAAGATTGGCCCGGTCCGGCCGAAGGGGAACGGCCAGCGGCCTACATTATTATTCTGGGTGACAAGCATATCCGGAAAGATTTTGGCTGCGACCACGGGATCGCGGCGCAAAGCATCCTTCTGGGAGCTACCGAAAAGGGGTTGGGCGGTTGCATCATTGGTTCCGTTATAAAACCAGAACTACAAAAGGTGTTGAACATCCCAACCCATTACGAAATCTTGTTGGCCATTGCCCTGGGCAAACCCAGAGAGACGGTAGAGCTGGAAACTGTGAGGCCGGATGGCAATATCAGATATTGGCGCGACGATGAAGATGTTCATCACGTACCCAAGCGCCCTTTGGACGAGATTATTATTGGTTAGGGAGATAGATTAGTATGCAGCCAACGGCTGAAACAAGTTACGCATGTTTAAGGCAAATATAATGATTACGGATTTACCCTCTACCAATCAACTAACCCAATATTTTTCTTATCTGGCCACCAAATTGCACATCCCCCCAACGCCGCCATCGCTGGTGCCGCGGCCTCGCTTAATACAGCAGTTGAACCAGAGCATCCAGTACAAACTGCTGCTGGTGTCCGCCCCGGCCGGTTACGGCAAAACCACCATGCTCAGCGATTGGAGCCAACGCAGCGAATGGCCAGTGGCCTGGGTTTCTCTGGATGGGGCGGACAATGACCCCATCCGCTTTTGGTCCTATGTGATCACTGCCCTGGATAAACTGGGCGCCGATTTGGAGAGTATTCTGGATTTGCTCCAGGCCACCCATACCGACAGCACGTACCATCTGACCGGCTTAATCAATGCCCTGGCCGGCATCTCCGATGATTTTGTTCTGATCCTGGACGACTATCACTGTATTGAAAACGACTCCATCCATACCGCGCTCACGTTTCTGCTTGATTATTTACCGGCGCAGATGCATCTCATTTTGGCCGGTCGGGTTGACCCCCCCCTGCCCCTGGCCCGCTGGCGAGCGCGGGGTCAATTGATGGAATTGGGGATTGATGACCTGCGCTTTTCCCAGGCTGAAACCCAGACCTTACTTCAGCAAACCAGCAACGCAGACCTGTCTGCCCAAGACATCACCCTCCTCCAGCAGTGCACCGAAGGCTGGGTCGCAGGCCTACATTTGACAGCACTGACCGTCGCCGGTTCAGCAGAAAGCTCAACCAGCTTCCTCAACAACGTCAGCGGCGACCATCGTTACATTGTTGACTATCTGGCCGCCGAAGTATTACAGCAACAACCCGAACCTATCCGCAACTTTTTACTGCAAACCGCCATCCTGAACCATCTGCACGCCGGCGTGTGCAATGCCGTCACCGGGCGTAATGACAGCCGCTCGATTTTGGCGCAAATTGAGCAACGCAATCTGTTTCTCGTCCCTCTGGACGGCAAGCGGCAAACATATCGTTATCATCATCTGTTTGCCGACTTCCTGCGCGACCAATTACAACAAACCCGGCCCGATGAAGCGCCCTCCCTTCATCGTAAAGCGGCTGCCTGGTGTCAACAGCACGGCGACGTTGGTCAGGCCATCAATCATTTCTTGTCGGCCAAAGATTTTACCCAGGCTGTCCAACTCATTGAGGACATCGCCGAACAAAGCCTCATCCGTGGCGAGATGAATACGCTGCTAAACTGGTTCAAACTTCTCCCGGAGGAACTGGTTTGCGCCCGGCCAAAATCTTGCCTTTACCGGGCCTGGGCTTTAACCCATGCCGGACAATTGGCCGCCGCCAGTCAATATCTGGCCTTGGTTGACCAATTTGAGCCATCGCAGACTGAAGGGTTAAAAGGACAACGGGCAGCCATTCAGGCGCGTTTGGCCGTCATTCGAGGCAATGCTGCCCAGATCATCGACTTTTCCGAACAGGCCCTGAGACACTTACCTGCCGACAATCTCGCCTTGCGCAGTGAGGTCTCCCTGGATATGGCCTTTGCCTGTGATCAAGACCCCAACTGTTTTGAAAAGGCCTGGCAAGCTTTTGAGGAAGCCATCAAGGCCAGCCAAAAGGCAGGCAATTCCCGGACCGCAATGATGGCCAGCTATTACTTGGCCTATTCCCGCCGGTTTCACGGCCAACTGCAACCCGCGGCGCAACTCTGCCAGCACGGCTTGCAGTGGAGCCAACAACACGCGTCGGGTTCAGTTTCGGCCTGCTGGGTTTACGTTGGTCTGGGTGAATTACTGTACGAGTGGAATAATCTGGCTGAAGCTGCCGACCATTTGCAGCATGCGCTCGCTATGGCCCAACAGAGCGGCGAGATTAAGGTCTTGATTTATGGCTATACCACCCTGGCCCAACTGCTGCAAGCGCAGGGACAGTCGGACCAGGCCCTGGCAACGCTGCAAACCGCCGAGAATATTATCCAAAAAACCGATATTACCGTAATGATTGAGCGTATTCCTCTGGACCGGATCAGCCTGTGGTTGAGACAGGGCCAAGTGGAGCACGCCGCCAACTGGGTGCAAGCGCACGGGCTGCACTTTAACCCGCAGGAACCTGCCTCTCTTGGAAACAGGATACTCATCAGGTTGGCTATGGCTCAACCCCGAACGACCAACAAGGTTGATGAGGCGATTGACCTGTTGAATCAATGGCGCCACACGGCGCAAACATACGGGCAGACCTGGGAGTTGATTCGCTGCCTGAATTTGCTGGCGCTGGTTTACGATACGCTGGGGGATGAAACAAAAGCCCTGGATGCACTTGAAGAAGCTTTAGCTCTGGCTCAACCCTTGGGACTCGTCCGTACCTTTGTTGACGAGGGGCCAGCCATGGCGGCTTTGCTCCAAAAATACGCCCGGCGTAACATTGCTACCCACTACGTCACTCAACTCCTGGCTGCTTTTGGCGAAGATACAACCCTTACGGTCATTCCGCTTCTCACCGCATTACCAACCCAGCCCCTGGTTGAACCCCTGCGCCAGCGCGAGCTTGAGGTTCTGCAACACATTTCGGCGGGGCGCTCAAACAAAGAGATTGCCGACGAAATGATTCTGGCGGTCAGTACGGTCAAGTGGCATCTCAAAAACATTTACGGAAAACTCCAGGTCAAAAATCGCACCCAGGCCCTGGCCAGGGCCAGAGAACTGAATCTGTTGTAATCCTATCCCTCCCACCGGCACACCCTCCTTTCACCCTCCTTTTGGGGGGTGATTTTTTTTCAACAAAATTTATCATGATGATAACCTATATCAAGGGGGTTATCATGAATTCTCAATTATTTCATAACTTACTCTTCTCGGCCCTGAAATCCTACTTTGTCGCCAATATAGCTGACGAAGTATCGAAACAGGCTCAACCCGTGCCCATAACCAAAAACTTTAGCCTCATACAGACCTCCTGTGAAGAAAACGTTGTTCACGGTAGGCATAAAGCTACCAAAACTTCATCCATTAAACAATCATCATTGTGTAACGTAACCTTAAACAATATCGCAAAATCATAAAGTGTGGAAGGGGAAAGAAAAGATGAAATATCGTAAATTTGGCAGTCTGGACTTTGAAGTTTCGGCCCTGGGATTTGGGGCCATGCGTCTGCCCATTATAGATGGAAACGGGGCCGCCATAGACGAGGCAGAAGCCACTAAAATGCTTCATTACGCCATTGACCACGGGGTTAACTATGTAGATACGGCCTATCCCTATCATGACGGAAACAGCGAACGGTTTATAGGCCGGGCGCTCAAAAATGGGTATCGACAAAAGGTCAAGTTGGTTACCAAAATGCCCAGTTGGAAAATTGAAGCTCCCTCGGATTTTGACAAATATTTTGACGAGCAACTCAACAGGCTCCAGACCGACTATGTTGACTTTTATTTGCTCCACTCTTTGAATAGTGGCTGGTGGGCCAAATTACGCGATTTTGGCGTACTCACTTGGGCCGAGCAGGCGATTGCCG
Organism: Anaerolineae bacterium; assembly: GCA_016926805.1. Classification (GTDB taxonomy): domain Bacteria; phylum Chloroflexota; class Anaerolineae; order 4572-78; family J111; genus JAFGNV01. The sequence goes on along the minus strand of JAFGNV010000186.1, from coordinate 2,072 downwards.
ATGGGCGCATCGGCCACCTGGGATTTTCATTTCACGATGATTATGAAGCTTTCAAAGAAATTGTAGACGCGTACGATAAGTGGGCCTTGTGTCAAATCCAATACAACTACATGGATGTTGAAAATCAGGCCGGTATCAAAGGTCTGAAATATGCGGCGGCCAAGGGATTGGCGGTGGTGATTATGGAACCTCTCCTGGGCGGCAAGTTGGTCAATCCGCCCCAACCGATTCAAGATATTTGGGACACTGCGCCCAGCAAGCGCACGCCAGCCGACTGGGCTTTGCAATGGCTGTGGAGCCAACCGGAGGTATCGGTGGTTCTCAGCGGTATGAGTACCATGCAGCAAGTCGAAGAAAATCTGGCCAGCGCCAACGTGTCAGAGGTGGGTGCACTAACCCAAGAAGAACTGGCGCTTTTTGAGCACGTAAGTAAAAAGTATAGTCAACTCTCTGCTATACCCTGCACCCAATGCAATTACTGCATGCCCTGCCCCAACGGGGTCAACATTCCGCAGAACTTTGAGATATACAACAGCGGCCTGATGTACGATAAACCCGACAATGCCCGTGGCCAATATGCTTGGCTGGCCGAGTCTTATCGGCTGGGTATTTCAGATACAAATCAGCAGGCCAGTGTCTGCATCCAATGTGGCGATTGTGAGGTAAAATGTCCCCAGAGCATTCCCATCAGCGAGTGGATGACGGTTATTCACCAGGTGCTGGGTGAGGGCCAGCCTTTTGTATCCTAAGCGCGCGCCCCGGTACCAGGCGGACTTTGATAGGACGATACCCTTTCCACCGCAGTAAGGCTTACATCCCCCGCTCACTGTACACAATCCCAAACCGTTCTTTGACAAATCTGACCACTTCCTTGGCATAGCGATAGGGCTGGCGTTCCAATTCTGCTTCGACCTCGGCCCATTAGATGGCCCTCTTGTCCCTGGTAGACCCATTGGCGCAGCCCCTCTATCCCTTGCCCCAGATAGACCCCCACCCACTTCTTGAGGGTTCTGATCCCGACCAATAGGATCCGTTTCAACTCTTTTCAGTCATAACCTTGAGCAGCGAGAATGAGGCATTGGATGCGTTCGGCAATGCGTCGGTTTCGTTCCTGTTTGTATTGTTTTTCGAGTTCTGTAATCTGATTATCGGTCAATATCAGAATGGGTGGTTTTTGGCTCATCTTGGTTCACCTCCGTTTTGTGAACCAGAGCATACCCTTTTCTGGGTTTAGAGCAAATTGGAAATTTCAGTGTACGGTGGATATAACTTCACCCAAACAAAAGTCAAAAAGTACCTGCAAAAGCTTGAGGAACGGATCGAAGGCTACCTGCAAGAACTGGATAAGGCGGATGGCCAACATCCGGTTTCCGAACAGCTTACCCCGGATCAATTGCAGGTCAAGATTGAGCAACTGCAAGCCCGACAGGAAAAGTATCAGGGCTACCTGTCGTCGAACATCCCTTGGGCACCCTCAAGCATTGGTGGAACCACAGCCATTTCCTGATGCGAGGTCTGGAGAAAGTCAGGGCTGAGTTCAGTTTGTCCACCTTGGCTTGTAACATCACCCGGGTAATCAACATCCTTGGGGTCGACGTCTTGATCGCTTTCCTAAAATCAAGGCCAAGTCAGCTCGCTTGGGCCTGATCGTGGTCAAAATCGGCTTGTTTTACCACTGATACGATCAAAAAACGAGACTTTTGCCCGGATTACATCGCCTTCATCTCAATTGTCTCTGTTTCGTTTTCGATCACAACCTTTTTTTATGAGTTTTTTCATAGTCTGTCGCTTAACGCCGACCCCAAGAGCCACGCCTTTTAATTACAGAACTTATGCGGTGGGGTAAGCCACCGGTGAATTAACAGCGGAACAACTGGCACGAGACGCCATCTGCCGGTATATTGATATTGCCACACACCAATATAACGGCTGGAGGTAGCTCCGATGACGTCTCGTTTGTATCATAGCACATGCTGGTTGTATTGGCTTGTTAGATAATATGAAGGGCGGCGAATTTGAGAATAGAGGTCGCTGCGGGTATGCTCCTTAACAACCAAATAAAGTTAGCTTTT
>JAFGNV010000185.1 GCA_016926805.1 Anaerolineae bacterium | reverse complement strand
TCGGTGGCAATACCCGGGCCGGTTCTGGTAACGATCCAAACAATGTCGAACACTTTCAAGGTGGAAATCAATAACAGCGATATCAATATCAAGACACCGGCGCGGATATTGGGGATAATCACCGAGAACAGGGTTCTCAGTTTCGAAGCGCCATCCACCGTGGCCGCCTCGACCATCTCTTGCAGTTCAGAGGTACGCAAAGAGGATTGAACAATAATAACGGAAAAACCAAGATACTGCCAAACAAAAATAAGAATCAGCCAATAGGTAGCCGTGCTTGGGTTGTTGGTATAGGTAAACGGAGATTGAATACCTATGGAACCCAGCAAGGTATTAAACACCCCCTTCTCCGGCTGGTACATCCACGACCAGATTGTTCCGGTTACAACAAACGACATGGCCACCGGATAGAGAATGAGCGTCCGAACATACGCCTCAACCCCCCGGAAGGGCGCCAACTCCAGGAGATAAGCCAGAAAAACTGCCACAATTGAGGTGGGGATCACCCCCAGAATCAACCATTTCAGGTTATTCCCCACATCAACCCAGAAACGACCCTGATTGAACAGGTAAGAATACCACTTCAACCCAGAAAAGGTATAGTCGGGGGCCGTGCCGACCCAATTGGCCATAGAAACATAAAAATTCCAGAACAACGTTCCATAAAGGATGGATAGGAAAACCAGTAGCGGCAAGGTAAAAACCAGAAACTCGGTAATAGCCGCCCGATTTTTTTGAAATCTTTGTCTCTTTTGCGTCTTGGTCGCAATCACCCTGATCACCTCGGCTGAATTATTTTATCGATAAACTTAGGTAGGGATACATACGGGATCATGTATCCCTACCTGATATTATCCTATATCCGACTCATTTTTAACAGCTTGAAGCCTGATTCATCGACGGCCGATTTCTGCCGACCATTACGGCCATTGGTACCAGGCTGCGCCCTCCTTGACGTTGAAGACTGTCATCATATCGGCTGTCTCCTTGATGGTCGCATCAACATCCGGCTTGGCAGAAGCGAAGAAGGTGGAGATGATGACCCGGTACTGTACCTGAGCAGCATTGGGCAGAATGGTGCCGTGCTGATCGAGGATCAGTTTGTCGGGGTTGTTGCTCACATACTCCTGCATCTCCTGGCGGATGGGATCGGGAAACTCGGTCGGATCAATATCGGTGCGCGCAAACATACCGCCCTGGGTAACATCGGTGGGGATTTGCAGTTCGGGTGAAGCCACAACCTCCAGCCAGTTCAGACACTCAGCCATATTGGGCGCGCCCACGGTGCAGCCGTAGGTATCGGGGTGGAAGAGCAAGATACGGTCCGGGATGGTGGGGTAGTTGACTGCGCCAAAATCAACGCCCGGTTCCCAGTTGGAGCCTTTAGTGAAGGCGCCGATGGCCCAAGTGCCCATGATGGTCATAGCCGCCTGTTCGGAGCCAACCGCGGAAACGGCCTGGTCCCAGGTGAGGCTGGAGTGATCGGCGTTGATGTAAGGCTGTAGCGCGGCAAATTTCTCCAACGACTCCGCAAAGATAGGATCATTGGCTACGTCTACTTCGCCCTTGAAAAATTGGACATAGTATTCAGGGCCGCCCAATTCCATCATGATGGTATCAAGCACGAAGACGTCGGACCAATTGTCCTTTGAGCCAACGGCCAGGCAGGCCATGTCGGGCTGAGCCTCTTTGATAGCCTCGCAGGCGGCCATTAAGTCATCATAGCCAGCAGGTGCAGCGAGGCCCAGTTCGTCGAACAACTTCTGGTTGTAGTACAGAATGTTTTCCAGGTGCATGTTCAACGGAACCGAGTAGGGATGCCCGTTGATGGTCACGGCGTTGAGCAGTGGCTTGGGAATCTTGGCAGCGTAGTCAATTTCTGCATAAAAATCATCCAGAGGTTCCAGAACATTGCTGTCAACATAGTCCTTCAACTCGGCGCCTCCCAGGGTTTGGAAGGTGTCGGGCGGAATGCCAGCCGTGATGCGGGCTTTGAGGACGATGCGGTGTTCGGTGCCACCGCCGCCCGGTACGGGGTTCTCCACAACCTCAATATCGGGATACTTGTCCTTTAAAGCCGCAAACATGGCATCGGCTGCTTCGCGCTCGCCGGGAGCCGTCCACCAGTGGAAAATTTCCAACTGTTTGGCTTTGGGTTCCGGCGTGGCAGTAACAACTACTTCCTTTTCAACTTCAACTTCCTTGACCACTTCCTTCTCAACCTCAACGGTCACCACCTTTTCAACTTCTACTTCGACCTCTTTGGTGACCACTTTTTCAACCACCTGCGGTTCGGCGGGCGCGGCAGTGCAGGCTACCATGAGCAAGCCCAGAAGCGCCAGAAGGGCAATAAACATCACCGCGTATTTTGTTTTTTGATACCTCATTGTAAAACGCCTCCTTTAAGTTAAGTAAAAAGTGATTAGAATTTTGTTTGGATTAGGCTCAGCACTAATTATTCTTTCCGCAAATACACCTCCTTTCAAGCTTAAGCTTTCTCAGAAAGTCTTATCAGCCATTGAGAAACAAAAGTAGCCCCAAACAGACAGGGCCTTAACAAACTGCCCTCACCAAATTTGGACATCATGCCGGGCAAAACCATGTTGCCAAAAGTTTGCTACTTTGTGCTCTCAGACTTTCGGAGAGAACTCTGCCTAACAACGCTTACCAAAATCCTCACCAACTACCAAATTTCCGATAGTTGGCGAAACCCAGCCTGCTTAAAAACAGACATAATTCATCATCTCAGATGATGAGGGCAATTGTCAAGGCAGAAAATGCAATGTTAGCGCAAAAGAGGTGCAATGACAGTGCAACAGGTAATTAATTTTCAATTGGATGGGTTCGTACCAACAAGTGGGCGAGGGTGCCGATAGCATCCTTTAAATCATAGAAGTATTGTCTCCGACTGACGGTTAACTCTTTGATTGCTTCGTCTACCGTGAGATCCTCCAGATAGGTCAGGCGTAATATATCGTAACGGCGGTCAGTAGTCCGCGCTCCGCCGGAATTCGTTTCGGGTTTGAGGTTCTCGATGGCGTCTAATAACAACCGGCGCAACCGCCCCCCTCGGGCCGCCGGGCCACCTTCCGGGTCGAAATCAAGACCGGGAAAGGCCCATTCTGCCAGCGCGCAGTGGCCCAGGTAAACGTCATCCCATAAGTGGCGCAGGGCATCCCGAGTTTGGGAGGCCAACCAGCCACATTCTAACAGCCATGCATTCTGCAAAGGAGCAATCACCTCCTGAGTCAACTCGGTCAATCGCGTAGCCGTTTCAGGCACAAAGGCATGCGCAACCGGACTCTGCACCTCAAGCACGCCGATCATCTGCTCGTACAACGTTAGCGGAATGGCGACCGCCGATTGAATGTGAGCATCCAAGGGATTGATGCTCTCTTTATACCCGGCGGCTAAATCATCCAGGATGACCGACCGGCCCGTAGTTTTGACCTGGTTGACGATGCTTTTGGGCTTGGCCGATACTTGACCATCCGCTCGACATTCGATCAGGTCGTCCATTTTGGGGTCTACCATATAAATCCGCAGGTAGGGGGAACCAAAACGGCGATGGATGAGTTGAGTGATTTGGGTCACTATACCTTCCAGATAAGTGCTGTCGGTAATGGGCGGACTGGTGCGAACTTTTGGAACTGACTGCCAGACCCGGCGGCGTTCCATATCAAAGAAAATGGCCAGCAGGATGATGGAACCAATGATAATGCCATGCCACTGGTAGGGAATATCGAGCATCACCAGGCCATTTTTCACTACGGTCATAATGAGCACGCCCAGCAAAGTACCCCATACTCCGCCGGTTCCCCCCTGCAGACTTGTCCCGCCAATAATCACGGCGGCCACCGAATTAAGTCCATAATCTTCGCCGTGGGTATAAACTGCGCCATCAAGACGTGCGATCAGGATGATCCCAACCAGCGCCGAAACAAAACCACTGAGCATATAGGTATAAATCTTGTAACGGTCCACCGGCACGCCCGACAGCCGGGCTGAAGTTTCGTTGCCGCCAATGGCATAAGTATACCGGCCCATTTTGGTATTGCGAAGAACAAAACCCAGAATCAAGAAGGTGACCAACATGATAACGCCGGGCATAGGGATGCCACCGACATAGGCATCGGACATCCATTTGAATTCATCGGGCAGGGAATGAACTGTTCGACCCTCGGTGAGCACCAGTGCTATCCCGCGCAGGACGCCCAAACTGACCAGCGTGACAATAAAGGGGGGCATATTCCGTTTGGCAATGAGAAGGCCATGCCCCAAACCGATCAACGCGCCAACCCCCAGAGCCACTCCGATGGCCAGATAAGGATTTAACGGGGGCAGTGGGCCAATTCCTTGCTGCATGAGCAGGGCTGCCACAATTCCGGTTAAAGCCGCTATAGAGCCTACGGATAAATCGATGCCCCCGGTCAGCACCACCAGGGTTTGCCCGGCAGCTACAATCCCGATAAATGAAGCCTCCTGGAGAATGAGCTTAAAGTTGTTAAGTTGGCGGAAGTGGGGCGATAACAACGCAATCATAGCCAATAACAAGATCAGTCCCGCAAGCAAGCCCATCTGGTCGTGGCCCCAGGTTATTTTCTCAGCCACTGAGGTCCATTGGGTTTGACGGTTAGATGGCAGCCCCAACACCGTTTTTCTCATTTGGGTAACCCTCCCGTGGCATAAGCCATAATTGCTTCGGCGGTTGCCTCATTCTTGCGCAGCGAAGCAACCAACAATCCTTCGTGTAACACCAGAACACGGTCACACATGCCCAAAACCTCAGGCAGTTCTGAACTGACCATTAAAATAGCCATCCCTTGGTCGGCCAGGTCGGCCATAAAATGGTAAAATTCTATCTTACTGCCAACGTCAACCCCACGGGTGGGATGATCAAAGATGAGGACACGAGACTTTGTGGCCAACCAGCGTGAAAGAATTACTTTCTGCTGCATGCCGCTGGAGAGAAAACGGGTCAAATGTTGGGGGCTGGCCGGTTTGATATTGAGCCGGCCAATGTAATATTCGGCCATTTCCAGTTCGGCCTCGTGGTTGAGGAGAGGGCCGGGCCAGCCGCGTCCCAGGGCGGCCAGGGTAATATTATCGGCGGTATTCATCTCCAGAATTAAACCCTGCTCCTCTCGATTTTCGGTCAGCAGGCCGATACCCAGGTTGATGGCCGTTTGCGGAGAATCAATGACGATGGGTTGACCGTCAACATAGAGCGTTCCCTCGTCAATGGGGTCCAGACCAAAGATGGCTCGCACCAGCGCCGTCCGGCCGGAGCCCATCAGGCCGGTAAGCCCCACAATTTCACCCATACGCAGGTTGAAAGAAATGTCATCCAGCACGCCATAACGAGTCAATCCCTTGACTCGCAAAACTTCAGGGCCGGGTGACGATTGATGTTGGGGAAATTTGTCGCTCAGTTTTCTGCCCACAATCAGGCGAATAAGTTCATCGGTGGTAACACTGGTCAGAGAAATGGTGGCTACTTTTTCCCCATCGCGCAGAATAGTGGCTCGATCGCCGATTTTGGTGGTTTCTTCCAGGCGATGGCTAATGTAAACCACGGCTACCCCGTGGGTGTTTAGGGTTCGAATCACCCGGAACAGCGTTTCAACTTCCGGGTCAGAGAGGCTGGCGGTTGGCTCATCCATAATGATCAGATCGGCCGACTGGCGCAGAGCTTTGGCGACTTCGACCATCCGTTGTTCGGCTACGCCCAAATTGGCTACCGGGGTCTGAGGGTTTATCTCAAGGTTGAGATCGCCCAGCAATTGACGGGCCTGCTCATACATTTGCTCCCAATCAATCAGGGGTAGGCCCGGCAGCCGGGCCGGTTCGTTACCCAAAAACACGTTCTCGGCCACGGAAAGATGAGGGATCAGGCTCGATTCCTGGTAAATAATGTTGATGCCCGCCTGTTGGGCTTCGCGGGGAGTTTTGAAGTGCATAGGCTGGCCGTGCCATAACATCTGGCCGCTGTCGGCGGGATAGACCCCGGCCAAAATTTTCATCAGGGTTGATTTGCCCGCCCCATTCTCGCCCAGCAAAACGTGTACTTCACCCCGCTGCACCTCGAAATCTACATGGCGCAAGGCGCCAACGCCGGGGAAAGATTTGGAGATGTCACGCATCTCCAACAAAATATTTTCACGAGAAGGGAGAGACTTTTGAGAAGTATTCATGTCAAAATTCTGGGCAAACCATTCTTGAGTGCTTAAAGATGAGGCGACAAAACTATCTTATTTTTGGTTGTAGTATATCACAGGTGTCGATGTGTCGAAAGACGGGATGGTAAGCGTATAACACTGGGGACATACAGGTAGGAGAAAAAGGGGGAATTGCTTCGTAAAAAGAGCCAAAATAGGGTTGGGGCATGCC
>JAFGNV010000184.1 GCA_016926805.1 Anaerolineae bacterium | reverse complement strand
CGTTTGGCTCTTTTTTGCCCCAGCGGAATAATGCGGCCATCGGTAACCGCCTCTTCCGGCGTTACTGAATGCGGGGGATCATCCCAACCTGCGGCAGTTAGGGCGGGGTCTATCAATTCTCGGCGGGTTTGGGCTTCGGAGGATTCGTTGGTGGTCATAGGTCATTTCAAACAAAAACCGCCATTGACCAAGCGGCTCAACCGTGATAAGATATTGCTACAATAAAACTTGGCCGGGTGACTCAACCTGGTTTCAGAAATGGATAAAGACCTCCCTGACGGTTTGGCAGCCGGGGGTCTTTCTATTTGGTTCATTTTAACACGATTACGCCTTGATGACAATGGGTCGGTTGCAGGCAAATTGCAAATATCCAAATCGCAAATTAGAAGTCTAACCTTCATTCGATGCGTTTTCCACGGCTGGCGGCAGTAAGCCTGGCGGTAAATCAGGTGCCAAGTTTGGTCATAGGGCATAAACAAGATTATTTTGGACGAGGCCGCCGGAAAGCCCACTCTCTTGCTATTGGGGGAAGGAAGCTTTATCCGTTGTAGATAAGAATATTTATAACATCCACTATAAAAATTGCCCCAAACGTTATCCTGTGCTAGACTCTGGTTGACAAAATGGAAGTTAAGGAGGACTGATTTGGAAATCCGCAAGATTATCTTGATTCATCCGGGGCGCGAGGGGCGAATTTTTGGCAAGGCTCCGGCGGCCTCTTACACCTTGATGCGATTGGCCTCGTTGGTGCCGGGCGATCTTGACGTGGAAATTTGGGATGAAAACCTGGCCTACCTGGACGACAAAATTCGCAGCCTGGGCCGGCACGATCTGGTAGGCATTACGTCTAAAACTTTGGCCGTAGAAACCGCCGAGCGCTATGCCAACATTGCCCACCAGGCCGGAGTCCAAACCGTGGTGGTCGGCGGGGCACATGCCACGCTGATGCCGGAGGATGTGGCACGATGGGCCGATGTGGTGGTGACCGGCGAAGCTTACTACACCTGGCCGCAAATTATCAGGGATTTTCAAAACGACACCCTGAAACCCCTCTACAACGATACCGAATGGGCCGACCTGACCGGCGTCGCGCCTCTGACCGACCGGGTGATTGCTCAGGTCAACGAGACCAAAAACTATTGGACCCCACTGATGGAAATTACCCGGGGCTGTCCGCGGAATTGTTCCTTTTGCACGGCCATTCGGGTAAGCGGCCAAAAAATGCGCTTCCGTCCCATTGAGGAAATTGTGGAGGAAATTGAACGGCGCAACATTGACCGCTTCTTCCTGACCGACGATAACTTTGGCCTGGCTTTTGCCATCGACCCCGACTACAGCGAAAAGTTGTTCCTGGCCCTGGAAAAATTACCGTTGCGTGGCTGGACTACCCAGGCCGAAATGATGGTGGCCAAATATCCCGAACTGCTCAAACTGGCCCGCCGCGCTCACCTGGACAAATTTTTCATCGGTTTTGAGTCGGTCAACCCGGCAAATTGGCGCGAGTTGGGCGGTAAAAGCAAGGGCCTCATTAAACAATACCAGGAAGCCATCGACGCCGTCCACGCCCACGGCATTGGCGTGGTTGGCCTTTTTGTGTTTGGTTTTGACGCCGATACTCCAAAAGTGATGTGGGAAACCTGGGAATTTGCCAAACAGTCCGGTCTGGACAGCATGAGCGCCACCATTTTGACGCCTTACCCCGGCACGCCTTTCCGCGCCCAACTCATCGAGGAGGAGCGGCTAATGCCGGATAAAACCTGGCGCTATTACGATACCGCCCACGTAACCTACTACCCCAAACAAATGACGGTGGCAGAGTTTGAACGAGAATACGACCGGCTGTGCCGCACCATTTACTCGCCCGTCCGCATTGCCCAGCGAGGTCTGCGGGCGCTCACCCGCCATCCCTTGCGCCGCGTGCCAGCCAAAGTTTTTGGCAGTTTCAGCACCGATTACGGCTACCGCCGCACCTTTGCCTGGCGACATGCTTTCTCATCGTAACCCTCCACTTTCTTGGTGATGGTTTGGGCTGTAGCAGTTGCCCATTCTATCGCCTGCCGGATTAAACGGCGATAGTTTGGGTTGTTGTAGGCATGGTGATCGTGGCCCGGCTGAATGGTTACAATAGGAGAATTTCCATAAAAATGGGTCCAGCCAATGATTTCTCCGCTTCCCGGATGAGACGTTGACAGCAGCGGCTGTACTACCGGCAAGACCTTAAAATTGCCGTATATCTCATCGTGAATATCAAAATCATTCAAGCCGTGAGTTATGGGATGGTTTTTGTCGACTATCTTCACCGGAATATTTACGTTATGCTGGTACGTTGAAATTAAATAATCTTCCTCGTTCTTCACATCTGGTTTCAAGTCCAGATAAAAACGCCCACCCGTAATTCTTTCGTACTCAGCCCATTCCCGGTATGAGGCCAGGGCGTGATGCAAAAATATGATACCCTTGCCCCTCTGCAAAAGTTTGATAAAAGACTTCTGCTGCGCCTCGGTTATGTCCTGCACCATATCATAAAATATGATAGCGTCAAAGCCATAAAAAAATGGCGAGGTTAACTGTTGATTTGCCTCCGGCTGCACAATCTCTTCATAGTCAATATCAGAGAAACTGTTAAACATATCAAAAAAGGCATCACGTTCAAATTCGTGCCCGCCGGTAACAATGAGAGCTTTGTGGGTATTTTCCATCTTTTTACATAACTTCTTTTCTGCCAGACTACTCATCTCCCGCCGTGACAACTACGGGAATTTCAAGATGATCCGCACCATCGGCTAAATTCAGACGTTCACCGGTTTCAACCCGGTAGAGAGCGATGAGAAGATGGAGGGGGCCAAGGCCAATCTCCGGCGAGAGGTCGTCAAAATAGAAATTATCAACCAGCACTTCGCCGATAGCCCACGAGGTGGTCGGCGCGGTTCCATCAAGAGGCATTCGATCTTGCTGGGCATATATACGCCCTTGTTCATCTAATAACTGAACCGTAACCGTGTAATCAAAATCGACCAATCCCGTGGCCTGCCAGACTAAATCGAACGTCAGGGGTTGACCCGGTGTAATCTCAAGCGTGGAGTGGCCGGCAGCGGGAGTTCTGATACCCCGTAAGTTGATTGCATCTCCAAAAGCGGCATCCAGCGGCAGAGCCAATGGCGGCGCCTCAAACAGCCGGGAACGACCTTCCACCCGCACGGCTAACAGGCTGACCATTGGCTCTTTGCCTAAACGCATGGTTAAGTGGTAATCGCCGGGGGGGACATGGGGGGGGAGGGTTAAGGTTCGGGGGTCGCGGATGATATCGCCGGGCTGCCACTGGTCGGTGGGAAAATGACCCCCGGCAGGCAGGTCGAACCATTCGGCCCGGCTGGTATCATTGGCATCAACCAGGTTTAAGATCATTGGATAATTTTCGGTAACAGCCTGATTGGCCTGCCAGTACAACTCTAAATCTCGGTTTTCACCCAGCTGCCATACCCCTAGCATCTCGTCGTGGTAACTCACGCCCAACAGCGTAATCTTTTCCTCAATGAGCGACAGATCCAACTCCTTTGACAAGGAAAGATTAGACCGTAACGGCGGCGAAGTGGGCCGGGTGATGGCAACTTTTACGTTTTCAAGCAAAAGAGGAAAATCGCCTACCCGTTCGCCGGTCGCAGGCCGGTCGATCCAGGCTTTAAGGTAGTAAGCGCCGGGAGGAATCCCGGGCAGAAGATGTAAGCGAAAACCGTCACGAACAATAGCTCCCTCTGCCCAGTTTTCAAAGGCCAGCGGCGAATAACTACCCAGTGATTGACCATAGCCCCATTCTCGCCCCTCAAAGTCTATCAATTTCAGGCCGATGAGGTCATTTGGAGCTTTGCCCTGCCATTCCCAGTAAAGTTGAACCAGGGCCGTGGCATCGGCAGGAAGGCGGGAGGCAGGTTGCCCCAATTCATCAAGCAGGTTATAACCCAATAACTCGGCCTGCCCGACCAGCCGGACCTCGCCGTAAAGGGGATGGCGCACGGCTGGCGACGGATAGATAAAGGCATAATCAATACCATTGATGGTGACAACGTGCACGGGGTCAAAACTTTGATAATATTGAATCATGCCCGGGGTGGGCAATTGGCGCTGAATTTGATTGATGTAGAGCACCACATAATCAGAAACCAGGGCCGGTTTGGCGCTGCGAGAGAGTTTGTCGTCGCCAACTCGCTCCACGGCCTGACCCCTGAAATAAGGCTCAAAGGTAGAATGGTACCAGGCGGAAACTTTGAGGGCTTCGACATTGGGCCATTCGTTAAGATAACCGGCGGCTAAATCCAGGCCCTCACCCCAACCTACCAGAACGGTGTTGGCCGCCGTCCTGCCGCCACCGGCCAACAAATTGTAATGTGACAGGTAATACGGCGCGCTATACCAGAGAGTAACGGCCTGCACGCCGATAACAAGAGCAGGGATAGCCGCCTGGTTATGTTTAAACGGCCACTTTTCAATTATCCAAATGTAACCTGCGGCTGCCAGAAAGTTTACAATGGGAATGATCGGTGTGATATACCGATCCTGTTTTTTACTGGCCAACGACAAAAAAACCAAATAGAAGATGATAAAGGCCCATAATAAAAAGAGAATGAACTTTTTGCGCCTGATGCCATCAGACGAGCCAGTTTTGTTTCGCTCGAACAGGTAACCAATGGCCAGAACCAAACCAATGGTGTTGGCAATCGTCAGCCGGAAAAAACTGATAATCCAGTAAAACCAGATATTGGGATCTGGTACCGGCTCTCCCCAAAAGAAGCTCCCCCGATTGTGGGGCTCGTCAACCACATCTACCAACTCGCTGGCAACGTGTTGAAAAGTTTCGACAGGCTGAAACCAGAGAACCGGCCAGGCAAGAAAAATGATCAGCGCAACAAGAATACCCCATAAAAACCCATCTCGGATAAATGACCAGATTAATTTGGCTTGTTTATGATAGGCCAGCGCCGCGATCATAACCAGCCCCACCAGGGGAATCATAAAAACAACCGTGGTTTTGGTTAAAAATCCCAGGCCGGCAAATATTGCCGACAGAGCCAGTTTTGAATAGGGCCGAGGTGGGGGGGTGAAAAAGAATAAAATAATTGATAGACTCGAGACGAGCATAAACGAGGCAGTTAGCCCATCGGTCCCCACGATACGAGACATTCCCACGAGCAACGGATCCAGGGCCAACAGAAACGCACCCAACAAAGCCACCTTAAAACCCAACAACTGCTTCATCAAGCTGTAGCTGATAGCAATGCAGAGGGAACCGGCTACAACGACCGGCAGCCTGAACCAGACAATTGAACCTGGATCGATGGGATCAAAAGGTAAGGCGTATAAAAATTCAACAAAACTTTTAGCCTGATGGGGGGTAATGAGATAGGCCAGGTATAGCCCCAGGCTACCAAGCCACATCAAACTAACCCCAGGGGCAAAACTAAAGAGGGTTTCTTCTCCCCTACCTTCAAAGATAGCCTGGGCAAATTCGATGGTCCAACCAAACCAACTTCTGGGTTCGTCTGTGGTGAGAAAGGTGCTTAAACTAATGGCTCTGATGCTTAAGGAGAAGACAAAAATGCCGGTGGCTATCAGGAAGTCTCTGGTTTTTGTTGACACGGGCCTGGTCGGATTCATTTCGAAATATCATTAAGTCCAGCTAACAATCATATTATTATCGCCGACATTTCCATCACAAAAACATGGCAAACGCTCCTACTCCGGCCCTTCTTCCAGATCAAAAATAGAGGGTCTATGCCCGGAGCGGCCACAATTGGGACAGCCAACCATTGGGTCGGGGACGGCGCTGAAACATGCGCTGCACCAGCCTTCAACCTGCACTTGCTCCTTGAACCCGAAGAATTTTTTAACCACTTTGCCGTCCAGTTTCAGGGTTTCAGACTGGTTGGCCCGCAGAATATCAGGCACGGGACAGGTACGACACAGATGAGGTTTCCAGGGTGGCGAATCCGGATTCCGCTCGATCAAACGGCAGACCTGCACATTCCGCCCACGATGAAAATCGGCGTAATAGAAGTCGCACTCTTTACCGGCAGGTGTTTTCATAAGCCCCCGTTTCGTTATCAGATTTTCTTAACCAAAATCAATCACGTGAAATTTACTTCCCCACCCATTGACCACGGACCGCAAACGACGAATGGTTTGAAACACCCCATCGGCGGTTGATCGACTGCGGTCCGTGGTCGCGGGTTCGCTATACCCGGGTAAGATACGTTCCCGTACGGGTATCAATCCGAATAACATCGCCCTCGTTGACAAACAGAGGAACCTGCACTTCCAGGCCGGTGGAGAACCTGGCCGGTTTGGTCGCGCCCTGAGCGGTATCCCCGGCAAAGCCAGGCTCGGTTTGAACCACTTCCAACTCAACGGTAATGGGAATTTCGATGTCGATGGGTTCGCCGTTGTAGGTGGAGATTTTTACCGTTGTATTCTCGGTGAGGTAAGGAATAATGTCTTCCACCACCTCGCGGTTAAAGGCAGGCTGCTCATAAGTTTCGGTATCCATAAAATAGTAGAGGTCGCCGTCGTTGTAAAGAAATTGGGCTTCGGCATGGTCAAGCCGGATGTCCTCGACCCGCTCACCACCGGTGAAGGTTTTCTCATAAATGGCTCCACTACGCAGGTTGCGCACCTTCACCCGGATGGTTGCGCCGCCACGCGCGGTTTTGTTGTGGGTGTAATCCAGCACTTTAAACAGCTCGTTGTCGAGGGTAAAGGTGGTTCCCTTACGTAAAGCATTAACGTCAATCATAGATGTATGCCTCCAATTTGGTAAATCTCATCTTCAATATTTGATTAAAAAGCTACCGCCAGGACATGAGGAGCAAGGGAAAGATAGAAGATTTGCGCCTTTGGATCCCCGGCCGTTGCGTTTTTTTCAACCTCAAGGGGAACTTAAATTCCGCCGTAATCAATCCAGGCCTCGGCAATTTTGGGCAAATCGGCCACGGAGCCACGTCGTTGGGTTACCTCGGGCAAAGAGTCGAGAAATGCCTGGCCGTAATTCTTGCTGATGATCCGCCGGTCGAAAACAGCTACCACCCCCCGGTCATCTTTGGTGCGAATCAGGCGACCAAAACCCTGCCGGAACAAAAGAATTGCCTCGGGAATGGAATACTGGCTGAACGGTTCGTCAAACGTTTCAGACCGGGCTGAGACAATCGGATCGCTGGGTACGGCAAAGGGCAAACGAGCGATGACGACACAACTCAAGGATTCGCCAGGAATATCAACACCCTCCCAAAAGGAACGCGTTCCCAATAACACAGCCTGGTCGGCGTTTTTGAAGTTGTCCAGCATTTGGCGCCGTCCCGTACCGTCGCCCTGCTGGTGGACCACAATGCCGGCTTCGGCCAGCGGACCCCGGATACGACGGGCGGTATTGTACAACTGGCTGTAGGCCGTAAAGAGCACCAGGGTACGGCCTTTTATCTGCTGCACCAGGTCAAGCAACGCGGTTTCAAATGCTTTTTGATAGCCTGGCGTGTTGCATTCGGGGATATCGGTAGGGAGGTAGACCAACGTATTATTTTCGTAATCAAATGGCGAACCCACCGCCGCCTCATCGGCGTCCCACAAGTGTAGGCGCTCCTGGAAATAATCAAAAGAATTGTTGGTGCGCAGCGTGGCCGAGGTAAACACCACCGACTTTTTGGGTTTGAGCAAATGCTCGCGCACCAGCGTGCCCACGTGAAGCGGCGCATTGTGTAACGAAATCACCTTATTTTGAGCATCTTGTTCCACCCACAAAATTCGTTCCCGGCTGGGTTCGGCCAAAACAAGTTGCAGATTGCGCCTGATTTCATCCAGCCAGCTGCGATGGAAGGTAAGGGTTGCCAGCAGCTCCTCCCAGTTGGGCACATCGTAACCCTCCAACTCGGTCAACATGGTATAAAGGATTCCCAAGGCCGTGGATACTTCGTGCAGGGCGTCGGAGGTGCTATCCCAGACAAATTCAACATTGGACCAAGCCGGAATAGCCCGGGTATCGTCGGTGAGGCGGATTTTTTGATTGTAATTGCTCTTCCGCGCAAACTCGGCCACATAAACAGCCAATGAGTCGAATAATTGCCGGGTGGCCTTGAGCGCTACGTCAACGGTGTGATGACTCTTGCTGACAATATCGTTGACATCTCCTTTAACCCTATTGGGAACAGCCGACAAACAGCGCCGGGCCACTTCATTGATAAAACCAACCCGTTGGCCACTACCTCGCAGTGGCTGGCTCAGATCACGCAGCAATTGTTCTATCGATTTTTGATCGGCAACAAAACTGAGCTGGTTGGTCACATTATCTTCCAGGTGGTGGGCCTCGTCGACAATGAGATATTTGTATTCCGGGATAACCCGGTTATCCACGGCAATGTCGGCCAGAAGCAGGGCATGGTTGACCACAATCACGTGCGCCGACTCTGCCGCCCGCCGCGCCCGGGCATAGAAGCAATTGTCGGGGGTGCACATCCGAGGGGTGCAAATGTTGCCATCGGAAGCAACCTGGCTCCAGAGGGCCTGCTCGCCGTAATCGGGCATAAACAATTCTTCCCGATCGCCGGTGGTGGTGCTGGGCATCCAGACCAACAACTTGGCCAACAAGCGCGACTCCTTGGGGCTGAGATTTTGTTTGGCCCGGAACATCTGCAGCCGCCGGGGGCAGATATAGTTGCTGCGTCCTTTCAGGGCGACCGCCTTGAACTCAACCGGCAAAATCTTTTGCAGGGCCGGGATATCCTTGTTGAGCAACTGGTCTTGCAGATTGATGGTGTTGGTAGAGATAACCACCCGTTCGCCGTTTTTGACCGCCCAGTAGATGGCCGGAATAAGGTAAGCAATGGATTTGCCGGTGCCGGTGCCCGCTTCAACCATCAGGTGCTGCGACTCGTTAAATGCGCCAATTACGCTGGCCAGCATATCCACCTGCTGGGGACGATATTCGAAGCCGGCAAATTTTTGCTCAAACAGGCCGCCCTCTTCCAACATTTGGCACAACTCAACCAGGTCCAGGGGAGTAGACTTGGCCACGGGTTTGAGGGGTGCGTAAAGCTGGGCTTCGGTATCGCCGTGCATCAGGGCAAAACCGCCGTCAACGCCGGAGTCATCAATCATACCCTTGGCGGCCAGTTGCTGGCCGAGGGTGCCTGGGGGAGCGCTATAACGTCGCTCGCGGTTGAGATCACTAAAAACAAACGCCAGCGGCCAATCGCTCTTACCGGCCACCCGAGATACTTCGTCAATGATACGCCCGTCCAGGCGACGAGCCTGATCGAGCAACGCTTCGAACAGCCGACGGGTTGCTTGAGCATCATCCAGGGCCCGGTGGGCTTGATCGTCGGGCGGCGTTTCAATTTTGAGATATTTGAGGAGATTTGTCAGGCTGTAACGACCGGCAAAGGGCAGTAAAATACTGGCCAATTCAAAGGTATCGATGCCGGTGTGGTTTTGGAATAACCCTTGCTTACGCAGAAAACTCAGATCAAAACCAACATTATGGCCGATAACAGGATTGTCGCCCACAAACCGGCTCAATACCGGCAGCACCTCCTCAAGGCGAGGCGCATCCTCCACATCGGTGGGGGTGATGCCAGTTAATTGTTGTATTTTGAAGGGAATGGGACGGTCTGGATTAATCAAGGTGCTGTAAGTATTGTAAATTTGATGACCCTTAAACCGTACCGCACCTATTTCTAAAATCGTATCACGTTCCGCGTCAAGCCCGGTTGTCTCAATGTCAAGAGAAACGTATACTCTGGCCAAGAGATTTTGCTTTCTAGTCAAGAGGCAGCCAAGTGAATTGTATTATTCACCTGCTCTATCGCGCCTTGAAGAATTTTGCAGTATAATACTATTGAGTATTTTATAAATTGGGTATATTATACAGATGATTGCCTGATTGGGCGAATGACGATTAAACCCATTTTGAGAAATTTGTTTACCAAAAGTCCCATTGACCTCTTAACATTCCTATGTTAAGATTTTTTGGTAGACAACAACATGTGCTCTGAGAGGAGGTTCCCAGATGACTAACATATATCTGCTGGAGCAGGTCGATATTTTTGAGGATTTGACGCCAGGTCAACTCAAACTCATTGATGCCATCTGCAGCGAAAAAACCTACACCAAAGACGAAATAATCTTTGAAGAGAATTCCCCCAGCCATGAATTTTACGTAATTATGGATGGGGAAGTTGAGATACAGGTAGACCCCGATACCATCGGTGATGGGAAAACTGACGCCTACCAACCCAGTACTATTGCCGTATTACGCCGGGGGCAATCTTTTGGCGAAGTAGCGATTGTAGACCCGGGGATCCGTTCTGCTTCAGCTCGATGTGGCACCAAAACCTGCAAACTATTAGAGATTAAACGAACCGAATTTCTTAATCTATTAGAGAGTGATTATCAGATGGGGTATGTGGTTATGCACAACTTTGCCGCCGACCTGGCCCTAAAAATCAGACAAACCAACCTGCTGGTACGAGAATCACTCAAGTAATTCTCTCTTGCCGACAAAAAAGAGTCCCTACCATTGGTGGGGATTTTTTTTAACTCTTGGCAAGACGTGTTAAAATGGGGGAGGGTGAAGTCAATGCGGACCGTGCTGGGTAATTGTGGGTGCTTAATTCTATCTATCCTGCTGCTGCCCTTGTTGCTTATTTTTATGGGGCCGTTGTTGGTATTGGCCGCTCTACGCGGTCAGCAACCTGCCGGTCCTATCACCCTCAATACTATCCGTTATGGCCCTTTGGGTCGAATTGGCGTGTTTATGATGGGCCTGGCCATCTGGCTGCTGGTCTGGAGTGGGCTGATTTGGGTAGTGGCCAATGGGTTGCTGCCAACCTCGACCCCAGTCTCCGCGCTACCATCTGACACGCCACCGGCAATTGTTCCTTCTGATACCCCCCGTCTCGTGGCCGTTTTCCCAACAGAACCACCTGCCCAACCATCTCCCACCTTTACCGCGATTATTGTTTCTGCTCCGGCCCGGCCAACCGTCACGCCTGTTCTGAGCCGAACCGAAAGCTCTGTCCCGGATATAGTTGAAGAGATTACCGCTACTCCCCCTGCGCCGGTTACCATTACCCCCACTCCCAGGTTGACTACCCCCTCTCCCTTAGATACGCCAACAGTAGTAACCGCAGATCTGCCCCCCCCATCCAATACCGGCCAACCTACCACCTCCGACACCATCGTTATTTCCAATACCACCCCCTTGACCGCTCCCCTTACTCTGGAAGACCAACAGGCCGTGCTTGCAACTGTCAAAGAAGGCAACTTGCTGCTGCGTGAGGCGATATCTCTGGCAAACCAGACCAATCTTGAAAACCTGGAAGAAGTTTGGCAAGACAAAGCCTTTGAGAAAGCTCATGACTTTGTTACCGGCATCTATGGGCGGTATGCCAAACCCTTCGACGTTCAATTCGAGTACATCATCCCCCCTATTGTCAGCAAGGAGAGCAACCTTAAACAGGCGGTGGTGGTCAGCCAAGAATCCTGGGTTTACCAGGGACGTACCGGCGTAGATGCTGAAGCTTTTGAGTTTACCTACGTTCTGCAAAAAGAAGCCGGACGATGGAGAATTACCAGATACACTTACCTTAACCTGCCCACCCCGGCTCCGACAGTTACCTCAACCCCAACCGAACCGGGAACGGTTGAACCGAAACAAGATTAGCAGCCGGGGTAACGCCGAGGGATACAAATCGGCCCGGATTTGTGGCCTACTTCGCGTCTTTTGATACGCCTTCCTCCGCCCTTCGACAGGCTCAGGCCCCCACTCTGGCTGTCCCGGTCTGAGCGAGACGAAGGCTCGGAATGTAAATGACAGTATCTTGAACATGCCCTGTGCAGTTGGCTGCTTTTATTGTCAAGAACATTCGGAAATGATATAATGAAGTTAAAAGGGATTCTTGTGCCAATCAGGAACTGAAGGTTTCTTGCCGTACATCGTACCTCCTTGAAAAGGTTGAATTTTCATTCCTTATCAACTGATTAACCCGGTAAGCATTCGCCAGTAGTGCCAATCCTTGATCAAAGCAGAGGGGGATAGAAGCATGGCCAAAACAATAAAGGTAGGCTTACAGTTAAGCGTCGGTGGTTTGGGAGATAAATCTTTTAATGACTCTGCTTACAGCGGACTTGAAGCAGCCCAGCGAGCTTTTGCCATTGAGTTTGAAACCGCACCCTGGGAAAACCCGATGCTCAACGTCAACAGCCTTGAGAATTGGGCCAAGGCCGATTACGATTTAATTATTGGCATTGGCTATGGCAATGCTGCGCCGATCAGCGAGGTTGCGGCCCAATATCCCGATAAACCTTTTGCCATCATCGACGTTGAGGGGCAAGGGGCCAATGTCTGGTCGGCCACCTACCGGGAATACGAAGGCGACTTTGTGGTAGGGGTGTTAGCCGGGTTGATTACCCAAACCCATATGGTCGGTTTCATCGGGGGTGGGGTTACGCCGATTGTGCGGCGCATAGAATTGGGCTTTGCCCGGGGTGTTGAAAACGTTGACGCCTCGATCAGCTTTATTTCTGACTACGTCGGTGAGTTCGATGACCCCATCCGGGGCCGGTTACTGGCCGAAACCCAGTACACCCTGGGAGTCGATGTTATCTACCAGGTGGCCGGTCGTTGCGGCCTGGGAGCCATTCAGGCGGCTGAAGAGTTTGGCAAGTGGATTATCAGCACCGGCGGCGACCATAGCGATCTGGCCCCTAATGCCGTGCTTACCAGTCGCATCAAAAATGTTGGTAAAGCGGTGTATGATGTTATCCAGTCTGTGGTCGAAGATCGGTTTGAGGGTGGGGTAAACAGCTATGGTTTTGCCGAAGGAGGATTAATGCTGGCGCCCATTCGACCCCACGTTTTCAAAGTGGTCACTCCGGCAGTGCAAAACATTATGCAAGAAATCCAGGCGCAGGTCATCACCGGCAAAATCAAAGTTGACCTCGAAGAATAGAGTCTTTTTGAAACGCAACGTTTCGTATGTAAAAACAGTCCGCAGAAAGAGACCTGGCGGACTGTTTCTATTTTGGGGTCTTTGCTCAGTTATTTTGTCTATTGGCATAGTTTTCAATGGTCTGCCGAATCTCTTGAGCCAGATCGTTCTTTTGGGCCGGGGTTCCCAAGCCTTCATCAAGTAAAATGACCGGACCGGCGTCGGTTTCCAGCAGCAACCGCAACACCCTAACATCTCGTCCCCCCACCGGCGGAGCAACTCTGACCCCCTGAATAGTATTGAACGCGATACGTTTCTCCATAGGATTGTTGGCGGTTTTGTACCCAAGCTCTCCTTGCCAAAACGACAAACGAATGACACTTTCTCTGACCTCTGCTTGACGTTCTGCCTGGAGATGTTTTTGAGAGAGACAGCGAAAGACCAGCCCCAGTATTCCCCAGATGAGGACAGGCAGGCTTAAATAAGCCATAATAAAAAGGATACGCACCGATCCAGCTTGCTCCCTGGCATTCAACGAGATTGCCAGCCAGGTCAAAACACAAATCATCGCCAAAGCCCCCCCTGGCCCCCAAATCAACCAGGCCAGACTCTGGATTAAGGGTTCGCCCCGAATGATGAACACCCGCTCACCGGGGTTTGCTTCTTCCTGGATGGTGGTTACCAACCTGGCCGACTTATTGACCACCAACCACCACGGGCGTCGATTCTTGCGCATCATTGGCCTCAAAAAATAACGTCAGGGTATGAGAGATCATAGGCCACCTTCACCAGATTGGCAAAAAGGGGGTCTGCCCCAAAATTTGGGAACAGACTGGGGCGCGCGGAGTAGCCCCCAGAATCCCTCTGGTTTGTCCCAACTTCCTAAAACTTGAGGCGCATCCGCAAAAAGGATAGAGCGTTAAGATTATGGAAAGTTATATTGACATGTTATGGAAAGTAAAGTAAAATGTAATATGTCAAGTTGGAATATGTCAAGTTGTCTGGCTGACCGCTACTCATCGCCAGCAAGATGAGTAAGGTTCAACAGGGGGTGCCATTATGATCAAAATAGAAGACATCGGGCTGAGAATCATCGTCAGTTTGATTCTCCTCGCCGGGTTGTTGATTTTACCAACGCCGGCTTTTTCCCAACAAGACACCCATCTACAAAATCTAATTATCAACGGGAATTTTGCCGACGGCTTCCAGGAATTTGGGGTTGGCTACGGCTGGGGCGCATTCAGCAACGGTCAGGCCGCCGTGGGTTGGAATGCCGACACCTGGGATAAAGTAATCCCTACCGGGCAAACCAGCGCCCAAATGATCGAAATCAAAGACGCGTTAGAACGGGATCGCTACGCCGGCATTTACCAGACTGTACCGGTTGTGCCCGGTCAGCAATACAAGTTAACCATCAAGGGTCTCATTCGTTCTACCGAGGGCGATATTGGGATTTCGGATTACGGCTACCGCTTGCAATACGGCGTTGACCAAAACGGCGATACCGCCTGGGAACTGATTGACAATGAGGCGTGGCACGAGTTAATTTGGAATGAGCAACCGCTTTTTGATCCCCCGGATGGCACGTATCGTTTTGACACCTACGAGGCTACCATCACGGCCAAAAGTGACCAGCTAACCCTCTTCATTCGAGGATGGAAAAAGTGGATCAACAGTGGGTCTGGCATTTTTGATATTCAGGAAGTCAGCCTGGTTGGACCGGCACCAGAGGGTTTTGCTGCTCCAGCGGTGCAGGCCGCAACAGTAGAGACCAGCGATCAGCAATCTGCCGCTGAGTTCACTGCGCCCGGCACTACCGATCAGATGGCAACCGGCAATGAAGAAATTGCGCCAATGCCGGAACCGGACCAGGTGGTACCGGAGGCCGACCAGCCGGTCAAGTTACTCGAAGCGCCGGGTAATCTTCCCCCCGAAACCGAAACTCAGCTTCCCGTTTCGGGTCAAGGCCGGGATAACACGCTAAATTACGTGATTATTTTCAGCCTGGCTCTACTACTAATATTATTCAGCGGAGCCATCACGGCTACCATCCGCCGCCGAAAACTGACAGAGAATACCGAGGGACCAAGTCAAGGAGAATAAATGATGAAAAGAACCACCTGGACCGTAATCGCTTTATTGCTCATCTTGGGACTGTTCCCCCTAACGGGTCAAGCTGCGCCTTTGAAGAACTTGAGTTGGCGAGCCGAATACTACGATAATTCCGCTCTATCTGGCCAACCCCGCCTCGTCCGGTACGAGGACGTACTCGATCACGACTGGGGCAGTGGCTCGCCATCCAACGACATCCCGGCTGATCATTTCTCGGCTCGCTGGACCGTTAACCGTCACTTCGACCGGGGCACGTACCTGTTTGTGGCGACTGTTGACGATGGCATTCGCGTTTGGTTTGATGGCAAGTTAATCCTGGACGCCTGGACGACTGGTTCCAAAGAAAACCTTAAAGCCAAGGTGTATACGGAAACAACCGGCAACCACGAACTCCAAGTGGCCTATTTTGAAAATACGGGCCAGGCGATGATTAAGTTCGACTGGTTCCAACTGGCGGGCAAAGATGAGATTGCCGGCGCCTGGCGCGGCGAGTATTTTAGAAATCGAGACCTGGCCGGGGATCCGACCCTGGTCCGCCAGGACGGCAAAGTTGATTTCGATTGGAACAGCGGTTCTCCAGACCCCAGAATTCCCCGCGACAACTTTTCGGTGCGCTGGACCCGATCCATTTATCTTGACGCTGGCGTCTACCGACTCAGAATCCAGCACGATGATGGCATGCGCGTTTTTGTAAACGATTATCAGGTTTACGATTCCTGGTTCGACCAGGGCGTAACCTACCAGACTCGCAGAATCGAACTACAAACCGGCTATCACGCCTTCAGGGTTGAATATTACGAACACCTGAGCAATGCCGTAGCCAGAATGACCATTGACGATGATCCCGGCAACTATGGACCGGGAGACGGCGAGACAACCCCGCCCGGCGAAACCATCATTGTTGATAACCTCAGCGAACGTTTCCAGTGGGGAGGGCCGTTGAGTAACCGCTACGCGGGCTATGGCAGTTGCTACGGCAACGATTTTTACTGGACCTATAACTCTACCAGCACGCCGGTCAACTCCGGCAAGTGGAGGTCAAACCTGAACCCGGGGGACTACGAAGTGTATGCCTACATTCCCGCCCAAAACGCCACCACCCGCAGCGCTCGCTATCGCATTTATCACAATGGGGTTCAGTCTGATCGGGTGGTTAACCAAAACAACTATCATGGCAATTGGGTCAGCCTGGGAACCTACCAATTTGCTGGTAACGAGCAAGAAGAATATGTTATTCTTTACGACAATACCAGCGAATCTACCGGCAGTACCCGGGTTGCCTTTGACGCCATTAAATTTGTAAAACGCTAAAACTTCATCAATCGTAAGACCCCCAAGGGCAAGCTCAAGAAAAGCTTGCCCTTGTTTTTTGGATGAAAACCAGGGGTGAGGCGGCTGCCGAGGAACCTATTTTCCATTGATCAGCCATTTTATCGTCTGCAACATCAATCGCTGATAAGGCCCAAGTTGCCACACGTCTGCAGAATGTCCCAAAGCCACATGAGCAACTCGCCCTTGCCCCTCCTGTTTACTCCAGACCATAGGGTGGGCCACGCCGCGATCAATAGCGACCATCTGGATGTTGACCGATTCATCACATCGCTCGATATACAGCTCATCACGAACGGTGAATGCTTCAATGCCGACCGTGATGGGGTGGGGTCTCGATAGCGGATAAACGGTGAAGGTGAACTGGGGCGGGTGCTCCACAAAAACGCCGCCGATAAGTTCGCCAAGCAAGGGGCTGGATTCACCCAATACAGTGGCTGAATGAGCCGCCAGAAAGGCGCCGCCACCACGCACCCACGTCATCAAGCCCTGGATTTGCGCATCGTTCATTTTTTCTGGCCCTACGCTATCACTTCCCTCGTCGGGTTTAGTGAAGCAAGTGTAATTGAGGATCAGGTCAAAGCTCTCTTCATCGAGTCGGGTAAGACGGTCCAAATCATAGGTCGCCTCAACAACCCACCCTTTGGGAGTCAACAGGGACTGCATACTGTGGGCAAACCCGTCGAAATCGTGCCACGTCCCCCCCAACACAATGAGCATACGTTTGTTATTCATTGTTCCACTCCTCTGAATGAAAGTTACCCGGTTCAAACAATACCAGTATCTCAGGCGGGTAGAAACCTCAATACTTGCACAGATTCTGGCACAAAGATGATTTTGTCTCTCAATCTCGCTACATTCTAGCCAGGTTCAGGGATAACGTCAAGCGTCAATTTTGGAAGGCATGGAGGTTGGCCCAATTCCTGAATCGGTGATATATTGTACCAGAATCCAAAGTAAGGATAAGCGCGACCATGGCCATAGACCTGGTGGGCAAAACAATCGGCGGGTATAAACTCGTCGAGAAAATCGGCGCCGGTGGTCTGGCGGCTGTCTACAAAGCTTACCAGCCGAATTTGGAACGCTGGATCGCGGTCAAGGTGCTTCATTACCAGGATAACGAGGCTCTCATCCGTTTCCGGCGTGAAGCGCAGGCCATTGCCCGTTTGCGCCACCGCAACATTGTGATTGTTTATGAATACGGCGAGGACGATAGCTGGCCTTACATTGCGATGGAATATATTGAGGGCGGCACTCTGGCCGACCGTCTCACCGGGCAGCCAATGGATTGGGCTAAAGTAACCAACCTGGCCATCTCCATTGCCGATGCGTTGGCGTATGCCCACCGGCTTGGTCTGGTTCACCGTGATGTCAAACCGTCTAACATTCTGATGGCCCAGGAAGATTGGCCCCTGCTGGCCGATTTTGGTCTGGTCAAACTGCCGGATGCCGATTTTGTGCTGACCGGCACCGGCGTGTCGATGGGCACTCCCGCCTATGTGGCTCCCGAACAGGCGCGCGGGGTCGCCATTGACAAACGCTCCGACATGTACGCCCTGGGCGTGGTGATGTTTGAGATGCTCACCGGACGGTTGCCCTTTAATTACCCCAACCCTAACAAAATCTTGCTGGCGCACATCTCCGAACCGCCCCCCTCGCCTCGCCAGTTCAACCCCGATTGTCCCACCGGCCTGGAAAAAATTATCATGACCACCTTGCAAAAATCACCCGACGAACGTTACAGTGATTTGAGCATCATGTCAAGCGAATTGGAAGACGTGCTGGCTTCTTCCAAAGAACGCCCCGCTTTTTACTCCTCCCCACCCCCCACGCCGGCCAAAGTTCAGGAGAAACTGGCCGCGGTTGGGCTGCCCGATGGTGCTGCCCAGCCGTTACAATGGGAAGCCCGCATTTTTCTGGTAGCGCAGAGAATAACCATCCCGGCGCCCGACCGGGATAAGCTCATCATTGGTCGCACCCACCGGCAGAGCCTGACCGATATTGACCTGGGTCCATACGGCGCGGCTGATGCGGGCGTTTCGCGCCATCACGCCCGCCTGATCAGGCAAGAGAACGGCTGGTTCATTGATGATCTGAACAGCCTCAACGGAACCTATGTGAATGATACCAAAGTGGAACCCGGCCATCCCCTCCCCCTCAAAGATGGCGACCTCATTCGCTGTAGCCACCTGGCCTTTATCTTCCTGCTAAGGCCCAAAACTTGAAAGGCCAGCTATGACCCTCCAAACCCAAATTCCGCCCATTTCCACGCCCGGAAAAATTTCTCAATCTAAAATGGAAGCGGCCCAAAACTGGTTTCTGGCCGGGGTACGATTGTGGGGCCTGATGGCGTTGACCCTTCACCTGGCCGCAGCCAGTCTGCCGGAAGAATTGAGTTGGAGTGTATGGCCTTATACCTTTCTATCGCCAGGGGTGGGGTGGGGGCTGGCCCTGCTGGTAGCCGCGTTGATTATTCCGCCGGTGAATCATGCCGGGTGGAGTTGGCTGGCCTGGCTGTGGCGCGTTTGGCCGGGCAAGCGCGCCCGCCAATGGTGGTTCGCTCTGTTGGCCCTGTTGTCCGGCCTACTCTTCTGGCTGGCTCGCCTGCGCCATTTACGCTGGGGCGATTCTTATCTGCTGTCGGTGGCGCTCTCTTACCCGGAAGCAGAACTGCGAGTTATCTATAACTGGCAAGCCCCGCTGACCGTTTTTACCCACCAGCGACTGTGGCAATATGTCGCCCACCCCTGGCTGGGTTGGTCGGTGGAAAAGGTCTATATCGCGGTGAGCATCATCTGCGGTATGATTTTTGTCTACCTGTTGCTCAGCTTTTTGGCGCAATTGGGACGCAGCCCGCTGAAAACTGCGGCGCTGGCCGGGCTGATGCTGACCACCGGCTCGATGCAGCTATTTTTTGGCTATGTAGAAAATTACACCATTGTCTCCCTGGGATTGCTGATCACCCTGATCCTGGCCTGGCCAGCCCTGGCCGGCGAGGGGCGATTGGCGTGGCCGGTGCTGGCCTTCTCGCTGACCAATGCTTTTCATCCCTCCACCGTTTTCCTCTGGCCGGGAATCATGTTCCTGGCCTGGCTCTGCTGGAAACGCAACCACGTTTCGCTGGCGAGTGGATTGCTACAAACCCTCCTGCCTCCCCTGCTGATCGGCGGCGGCGTGCTGGCTTTGATGGAGTCCGGCGGCCATGGCCTGTCAGCCCTGACCGGTATCGACCGGCCCGGCGGCGGCGACGGCATCTGGTTTGTGCCTCTGTTTGAAACCACCACCCAATGGCAACACTACACCATGTTTTCGGCGGCCCACCTGCTGGACTGGCTCAATGAACATTTTCTGATTTCACCCTTTGGTCTGCCCCTCATCGTTCTGACCCTCATTACGGTCTACCGTTTTCGGGTGTCTCTGTTTGACCGGCCAGGAAATAGAGATTACGCCTATTTTCTGGGCGTTACCAGTGCCGCCTATCTGTTACTATCGTGGCTTTGGAATCCAGATTACGGCGGTCGCAACGATTGGGATCTATTCGCACCCTCGGCCTTTGTCTACACCCTGCTGGCGAGCCATCTGCTGGTCCGGATACTGCCCAGCCGCGATAAGTTGAAAGAGGGAAGCCTGTTCATTATTGCGGTTTCGCTCTTGCACACCGCCGCCTGGATTTTTACCAACACTCACCTCTTGCCCCAGGAGTAAACCTGGGGTTTATCCATCATAGGACAAGGGTCTGTCCGAAATTTTAAGGCAGACGGGGGACGCGGGGGATACCCCCGAATCCCCCCTGATTTGTCCAGATTTCGGGCAACTGAAGGTTGCCCAAAATTTCTGGACGCACCCATAGGACAATCAGGGAATTGACTTGCCATAAACCAGCGTTTACAATAGAATTTATATTATTATTGTCAAAGCTCTGTTGAACCTTAACCCATGCAACATACCAACCTTCGCCTCTCAAAGAAACATAGGATTATTCTTGGGGGATCGCTGGCCGTTATCCTGGCGGCCATCCTCTTACTTGCGGCGTTGGTGGCCCGGGCCGAGGCCCTGACGTTCTCTTTCTGGATTTTATCCGCGCTTATTCTTTTGGCCTTTTACCTCAGTTATCGAGTTTACCAACAAGATTTGCAGCAAGCTTATACCATGCTGGAGATGGCCAATCAACGGGTCAAAGAAGCCGAAAATGCTGCCACCGAAGCCAACCAGTTGAAACATCGTTTTATCAGCAATCTCAGCCATGAGTTACGCACGCCCCTCACGGCCATCATTAATTTTTCCTACATCCTTTCGCAAACCGACCCCTGCCACATCTCTATCGAACAAATGCAAGACTACCTCACCCGCATTTATGAAGCCGGGGAACTGCTGCGTGACATTGCCAATGATCTGTTAGACCTGGCCAAAATCGAGGCCGGGCAAATGGAATTATTCTGGGAGCCGGTAGACCTGGCCGAAATTAGCACCAGCGTTATGAAAACCGTCGCCGGATTGATCGAAGACAAACCGATTGAATTGCATCAGGAGATTCCCCCCAACCTCCCCAAAATCGATGCGGACAAAGTACGCATCCGTCAAATTCTGCTCAACCTTTTGGGGAACGCCGCCAAATATACCGACGAGGGTCATATTACCTTGCGGGTTTTAGAGAACAATGGTAATTTCACATGCAGCGTGATTGACACGGGGATTGGAATTAGAGAAGAGGATTTTGAACGAATCTTTGAAGAATTCCAACAAGCCGAAGAAGCCTTTACCTTAAGAAAAGCAGGCGCAGGATTGGGACTGCCTATCAGTAAAAAGTTTGTCGAATTACATGGTGGCCAACTGTGGGTGGAAAGCCAGGTAGGCCGGGGGTCTGCGTTTCACTTTACCTTACCCCTCAAGGTAGCCCCTCAACCCGCCATAGACGATGAAAAAGATACCGACCTTACCGCGACGAACGAGGCAACGATTTTATGAGCGTCGATCCTGAAGGCTTCAACTTAGCCGACTACACCATTGTGATTGTTGAGGATGATCCCAACTCTTACCGGGCCACCATGAGCCTGTTAAAAATGGCGGGCGCTCAGGAAGTTCACGCCCGCACCAATGTTAGCGAGGCGATGGCTCTGGCCAAAAAGTTGCCTAAAGTAGACCTCTTTCTGGTTGACATCTACATGCCGGGTGAAACCGGCTTTGACCTGCTCAAACGCATTCGCGCCCATCCCCAACTAAAAGACAGCAAGGTTGTTGCTCTCACCGCCAGCGTAATGTTTGCCGATATTCGCCGTATCAAAGCCGCGGGCTTTGACAGCTTCATCGGCAAACCTACCCGCCCTGGCCGTTTCCCCGACCAGATTCGGGCCATTTTGGCCGGGGAGGAGTTGTGGGAATGGCGCTAAATCACATGTAAACCGCTCTGTTTGGCTTTTTGTTCGGCCTTTTTCAATAAATAGCGAGATAGAACGGTGTAAAGCACGGCGTATAAAAATAGAAATCCCCATTCCTGCCAGACCGGCCGCAGCGTCGGCCAGTCTCCGCCAAAACTGTAGTAACGAATCAGATCATAGCCCCAGGTGTAAGGTAGAAGATAGGCCAGGTACTGCAAACTTTGTGGAAAAGCGGTAACCGGCAAATAGGCCCCAGCCAGAAATTCAAACAACACCCCCACCACGTTGGCAATGGAACTCACCTGCCGCCACAACAACGCCAGCAAGGCAATCATAATCCCCATTGCCGTTAAAGCAACGGCCACAACCAGACAGACCAAAAATACCATGAACATATTGGAGACGCCTGCCTGGGAATAGAAGGCCAAAAACAGATAAAGCGGCACAAAGAAGACCAAGCTGATTACAATTTCGGTGACAACGGTGCCGATGTAATAGGCATAACGCGAACCGGGACTGCTATACAAAAACTCTAACGTGCCGTTGTAGAGATCATTAGACACCGCCTGGATAGGCCCCCAGAGGGTGGGCCAGTTGAACAGCAAGATCAACATGGCTCCCAGAAAGAAAATGAACAACTCCTGACCGGCAAGTTCCTGGTCGGAGGTCCCGCCGGTGCGGAAAGCCACCGAATGAGCCAGCAACAGAAAGAAGACCACTCTGATAGCAATTTGCACAAAATTACCGATCAGGTTGGGCAGGTAACGGGTATGCACTCGCAAACCCTTTACCACCGTCGCCGCCATCGTGGTCCAGGCGGAAGTGGGCCGGGACAAACTCTGGATCGAACCGGCTGGCGCCATTATCATTGACCGGGCAATGTTTGTCTGCATTTTGGATACCTTGTTTGACCTGATTGCAATTCTACGCCGGATGAAACCACCGGTTTTCAGAAATAACCAAAGAAGCAAACTTACAGCGAAACATCGAGCCGATGGGACTACAGGCATAAATACCGGCTTTCACGCGAGAGGAAATTTGATGCAGATGCGTTATCCTCATTTGAAACCAGTTAACCCCGTCAAACGAATTTTCTAACAGGAAATCGCTACCATTTTTGCTGATTTTGTACCATATCTCTCCGGTGGTCGAGGCTATATCCTGGGTGGCCCAGTCGGAATATCCCAGGTTAGTCACCACCGAACCTAACCGGCTTACCTGCTCGTCTTCATATTCCACCGAAACCTTGATCCAGTTCTCGGCATCAAGCCTGATCATCAATCCACATTGGTCATATTTTGCTTGCGGCTCAAAGATGCTCTGGGTGCTGATAGCAAAGTCTCCTTCCAGTTCGGTAAATAGAAAATGACCGTTATCGTTTCTGAAACCATAATGGCTTCTCTGCCAAAAATCGGTTTCAGGCTTGGTCACAATTTCTAGGCCATTACCCACGCGAAATTCCTGTGGCTCATTGTACCAAAAAAAGCCCTGCGGCAACTGGGGGTGAGTAAACTTTTCATAAATCTCAGGCATCGTTTCCTCCAAATTTATTGAATTTATCTGGGCCGTCTACATTTGGTTTTAGCCCAGGTGAAGGTTACGTATCGAACCGTTCCTCCAACTCGCCAATATGATGAACAAACGCATCTTCCAGAGACACAGTGTGATGGCGAAATCCCGTTTGCACCTTATCCTGACGGAGCGTACGGATGACGGCCTCGGCCCCACCCATTAAATCGACCACCCCAAAGGAGAGCCAGCGAGGGCTACGCTCGAGGCTGCAGATCACCGGCTCAAGCTGTAGAATTTTTTCTACCGTAGTTGGCGGCAGCGAATCCTTTTCTATTTCCACAAATTCGGTTGCGCCGACGGCGGCTTTCAATTCTGCGGAAGTGCCAGAAATCGGAATGGTCCCCCGGTGCATCAGCGCCACCCGGTCGGCCAGCTCGTCCACTTCGGACAGAACATGGGAGGTGAGCAGGAGAGATTTGTCTTCTTCCACTACAAATTTTTTAAGGAAAGTACGGATC
Organism: Anaerolineae bacterium; assembly: GCA_016926805.1. GTDB lineage: Bacteria > Chloroflexota > Anaerolineae > 4572-78 > J111 > JAFGNV01. The sequence continues at coordinate 10,094 of JAFGNV010000184.1, read as the reverse complement.
TTCTTGGCAATAATAGGGTCGAGTCCCTTGGTGGGTTCGTCCAGGTAAACCAGCGGGGGATCGTGCAACAAAGCCCGCATAATCACTACCGTTTGTTTCTGCCCACCGGACAGATGGACAAACTGTTTACCAAGATTGGCGTGGAAATCAAAATAAGTGGCCAACTTCTCGATCTGCTGTCTGATCTGCGTTTTGGTCAACCCCCTTAACGCGCCAAAGAAGTGCAGGTTTTCCACCACAGTCAGCCGGGCGTAGGCCGAACGTTCCGTATCCTGGCCCACGTAGCCAAACAGGTGCCGGATTGTTTCGGCATGTTGATCCAGATCGTAGCCAAAGATTTGTACCTGGCCCCGGTCTTTCATCAATACGGTGGCCAGAATTTTGATGAAGGTGGTTTTGCCCGCGCCGTTGGGGCCAAGCAGGGCCAAAATCTCGCCTTGACCCAGCTCCAGCGATACGTCTTGCAGGGCCACGGTACCGTTATAGGATTTTTGCACGTGTTGGGCGGAAAGGTAAAGAGTCATACTTGATTATTTTTGGGAATGACGGCTGAATTGCTAAGTATGATACTACTGGCTGGGGTATATTGCCTATCCGCAAGCTAACAATTAGCTATCCGTCTTGGTACAGGATTGCATAAATACTGCCAGGTAGAAATGTCACTTTGTAGGGACAGAATATTATTCTGTCTCTACAAAATACACTACAGGGTATCTTTCAATACCTGAGCCGCTCTTCTGGTCATCCCCGGTATAGCAGCAAGTTCTTCCACACTGGCCTCACGAATGGCCTGGATAGAACCGAATTTTTGCAATAAGGCCCGGCGACGTTTGGGGCCAATGCCTTCGACATCGTCCAGCCCGGAATGGACCGCGCTTTTACCCCGCAACGTGCGATGGTAAGTTACGCCAAAACGGTGCGCCTCGTCGCGGATACGCTGCACCAAAAACAGGGCCTGCGAGTTGCGCGGCAGCATAATCGAGTTCGACTCGCCAGGGACAAAAATCTCTTCCTCCCGTTTGGCCAAGCCGACAATGGGGATGGCGTCGCGCAATTCAAACTCATCTAAAACTTCCAGGGCAGCATTCAACTGGCCCTTGCCGCCGTCGATAATAACCAGGTTAGGAATCAACGCCCAGGCATCCTCGCTCTTATCGCCGCTTTTTTCAATTTTAGATGTGTCTCGATAGCCTTCGTCGGTCATCCGTTTGAAACGGCGACGCAGCATCTCCTGCATGCTGGCGTAATCATCCTGACCGGCCACCGCCTTGATCTTGAAGCGGCGGTAGTCGCTTTTACGGGGCACCCCCTTGGCAAACACCACCATCGAGCCGACGGTGTGCGTGCCTTGCAACGTGCTAATGTCGTAACACTCAATGCGTAGTGGCGTTTCCGGCAGGTCGAGCGCCTGCTGCAATTCGGTCAGGCCTTCGGTTTGTTTGCTCTCGTCGGCGGCCCACTGAGCGCGAAGGTGATTGAGGGTTTCTACCGCATTTTCCGCCGCCATTTCCAGCAATTGTCGTTGTTTACCCCGGCGCGGCACCTTCAGCGAAACTTTATCGCCCCGCTTGCCTTGCAGCCAATCGCGGATAATCATCAGCTCGTCTACCTCGTGGGGCAGCAATATCTGGGGCGGCACACTCGGCGACTGGTCGTAAAACTGTTTCAGGAAAGAGGTCATAATTTCCGCATCTTCCTCTTCCGCCGTGCCCTCCAAAACAAAGTAGTCCCGGCCCACCAACTTCCCCCCGCGAATAAAGAAGACCTGCACGCAGGCATCGCCGTCGGCGCGGGCAAAGGCAATCACATCCTCGTCCATGGTTTTGGTATTAACCACCTTTTGTTTTTCCACCACCTGTTCGATGGCGCGAAGCTGATCGCGCAACTGCGCGGCCCGTTCAAAATCCAACGCCTCGGCGGCCTCGGCCATCTGGCGCTGAATATCGGCCACCACCGGCTCGATATTGCCGCTCAAAAAGTCGCACAAATTGTCGATGATCTGCCGGTACTCTGCCTGACTAACCACCCCAATACAGGGCGCCGCGCAACGGCCAATATGATAGTACAGACAGGCCCGCTCGTCTTTGCCGTCGATGGCGCGGGTGCAGGTGAGATACGGAAAAATCTTGCGGACCAAATCCAGGGTCTGGTAGGCGGCCCAGGCCGCGGTATAGGGGCCAAAGTAGCGCGCGCCGTCGTTTTGCAGGCGGCGCGTGGTGGTGACCCGGGGAAAGGGGTCTTGCCAATGAACTTTGATGTAAGGGTAACGTTTGTCGTCCTTGAGCCGCACATTGAAGCGCGGCTGGTATTTTTTGATGAGCGTGTTTTCCAGCAGCAGCGCTTCCAGCTCGCTATCGGCCACAATGAACTCGATGTCGGCAATCTCGTCCACCAACCGGCGCGTTTTGGGGCTGTTGGTCTGGGCCGACTTGTGGAAGTAAGAACGCACCCGGTTTTTCAGGTTGACCGCCTTACCCACGTAAATTACTTTGCCCTGGGCGTTTTTATGCAGGTAAACCCCTGGCCGGGCCGGCAGGTTTTTTAGGGTTTGGTCGAGCTTGGATGAGGCCATAATGGAAATATTGTACCACAAATTGGGTGAAAAAAAGAAGTTTTATGGTATAATGGGAAAGATGTGTCTCTTATATACCCTGTTACCGGCAGCCCGGGTTGACCACCCCCATTGCCAAAATCCTCGCAGGATAATATAGCCTCATCAAGGACCGGTGATCAATGGCAAAAGAAGACAAAAAAGGCACCCTCTTAATTGTCGACGATGGCCCGGAATACCTGGAATTGTTATGTGATTTTTTACGAAGCGAGGGTTTTGCGGTGTCGATGGCCAAGAACGGGCAAGTAGCCCTGGCTCAGATTGAAACCCTTAAACCCGACTTGATTCTCCTGGATGTGGTGATGCCGGTGATGGACGGCTTTGAAACGTGTCGCCGCTTGAAGGAAAATGATCAGACCAAAGACATTCCCGTGATTTTTATGACGGGCCTCGCCAACACCGCCGATAAGGTTAAAGGTTTTGAATTGGGGGCGGTGGACCACATCACCAAACCGCTCCAACCGGAAGAGGTAGTGGCCCGCATTACCACCCACGTAACCCTTAAAAATTTGCAAAAGAGTTTGCACCAACAAATCACCGAACGCGACCGGCTGATTGCCGAACTCGATACCTTTGCCCACACCGTGGCCCACGACCTTAAGAGTCCGCTGGGAATTATTGGCGGTTATATCAGCTTTCTACTCGACAACTGGTCAACCATCCCGCCCGGGCAGGTTGAGGAACTATTGCAGACAATTGCCCAAACCAGCTATAAAATGAGCAACATTGTTGAAGAGTTGCTCCTGCTAGCCAGCATCCGCCAGAACGAAATCAAGGTGCAACCGTTGGATATGGGGCACATTGTAAATGAAGCGTTGCTGCGGCTGGATTATTTGATTGAGCAATATCAGGCTGAGGTGAAGGCAGCGGATGACTGGCCAGTGGCGTTAGGCCATACGCAATGGATTGAAGAAGTTTGGGTTAATTATATTAGCAATGGTCTAAAATATGGCGGACAACCACCTTGCCTGGAGTTGGGAGCCAGCCCACAAAAAAATGGCTTGATTTGCTTTTGGGTGCGCGACAACGGGCCAGGCCTGCCGCTCGATTCGCAACCGCAACTGTTTATGCCTTTTACCCGTCTCGACCAGACGCGAGCGAAGGGCCATGGTTTGGGGTTATCAATTGTGCAGCATATTGTCGAAAAACTCGGCGGGAAAGTGGGCGTGGAGAGTAATATGGGGCAAGGCAGTATTTTTTCTTTCACCTTGCCCGCGGTAGATACTGACCCGGGCTGAATTCTACCGGCGCTGTTCTTCGTGCAACCGCAAGATATGACGCAATAGTTCAGTGCGATTGAAGGCGTGGCATTTGCGCGATTGCTGGCTAATGGAGAAGAAGTAATGGTCGCCCAGCATTACCTGAATATTTTGGCCGGTCAGGCCCATGCTTTCCAGTAAATCCAGCGTCGGGGCCAGCGTTACCAATCGATCTTTATGGGCCAGCATCACAAACACATTGTCCCACTTGCGCGGGGGCGGCGTTTCTTCGGCCAGGCCAAGGGCAAAAAAGGTTTGGGCAATGGTGCCCTTGGCCGTTTGTTTGAAAATACGGGCGTGTTCTTTTTTGACGGCCTGGCTGGCATTGGCAGCCAAAATCTCCATCACTGGCGCGGCCAATTTGTTTTTGAATCGGTCAAGAAAATTGTATTGCAACCCCGCGCCAATGCCCACCCCCACGGTGCGATAAAACGCCTGTTTAACGGTGTCCTTGTGCAACATGGCCGGAGCCAGCGCCAGCAAGCTGTAGCGATCCTCCTCCCAGTCCTGCGCTGTTTTATGAAACAACGCGGCCCCGCTCATCGAATGGCCCACAAAGGTAAATACCTGTCGTTGTGAACCGGGCCGATGCAGTTTGAGCAGGTTAAGCCACTGCTCCACGGCCATCATATCGCCGCGCGGGCCGCACAACTCCAACGGGGGATTATCGGCCTCGATAAAGGGAGAGCCGCCAAAACCATTGACATCCAGGGCAAAACAGACCAGGCGCGGATTGGCGGCGCAGACCTGGGCAAACAAATCCTCCCATATCGCGTGGCTGCCATCCCAACCGTGCATCGAGATGACATACCCCTGGGCGTTGGCCACCGCGTCCGTCACCGGCAGCATCCGCCGGTTGGGACGGCAATGGTAATAGAGTCGCCAGGTAAAATCGGCCAGCCCGGTTGTTTGTTGAAAGCCGGTTAATTTATTCGGGGAAATAGCTCCCCTGTTAACAGCATGGGTCAAACTATAAAGTTGACTCTTTACCCAGCGGGGAGCTTCCTGCCGTATGGTGAGAGGGGCGTCAAGCCAATCCCGGCGCCCGCGTCGTTTGTTCCGGCTCATGAGTTCTCCTGTTCTGGATCAGATCACGAATTTTAGAAATCAAAAAAACCGCAAGCCCGGCAAGATATGTACTTGCCCGGGTTGCGGTTTTTATGTGTTCTTAAAACTACAATCCATCTTTCTCCCTCACGCAAATATCAGCCAGTCAGGTGAGAGGTTCGTTCATTGTAAAGGTACAATTATTCTGCCAGGAATCTTATCATACATGGTCAAACGTTGGCAATAGGAGTTTCCTCTCAACTCATTGAGCCTGTCCCAAATTCCGGGAATAAACGAGAGCAGGGCGCGGTTCTGAGATATAAGTTTCCTGACTTCAAAAAGATGTTGACCAGGACCGGCCGAGATTGTATACTGTCAATAAGATGAGTAAATGGGTAAGCCGACAGGGCCGGGACTGGTTAGTTGTGAAAAAGGTAATGCATCATGGCTGTTGCGTCTGACAACTATACTATCTCCACTGCTGATTTTGAACCGGCTTATCTGGCCTTACATCGCAGGGGACGGTTACTGCAAAGAGCCAAAGAAGCAGTGGCCAACCTGAGCGAATGCCGGGTTTGTCCGCGCGATTGTAAGGTGAACCGGCTGGCCGATAAAACAGCCGTCTGCAAAACCGGGCGATACGCCCAGGTGAGCAGTTACTTTGCCCATCTCGGCGAGGAGGATTGCCTGCGCGGCTGGCGGGGTAGCGGCACCATTTTCTTTAACATGTGCAACCTGCGCTGTGTATTCTGCCAAAACTACGACATCAGCCAGGTAAGCCGGGGGCAGGAAGTCGGCCCCACCGAGTTGGCCGCCATGATGCTGGAACTACAAGACGTGGGCTGTCACAATATCAACTTTGTGACCCCCGAACACGTGGTGCCACAGGTGTTGGAGGCCCTGGTTGTTGCGGTAGAGGCGGGTTTACGTTTGCCGATTGTTTACAACACCTCGGCGTATGACTCGCTGGAAAGTTTGCGACTGCTGGACGGGGTGGTGGATATTTATATGCCCGACTTTAAGTTTCTTGACTCAAAGCTTTCGCTGCGGTATCTGAAAGCCAAAGATTATGGTGAGGTGGCCGGGCGAGTGATCAAAGAGATGCACCGGCAGGTAGGGCCGCTCAAATTTGACGAGCGGGGGCTGGCCAAACGGGGCGTGTTGGTGCGCCATCTGGTAATGCCGGGCTTGCTGGAAGAAACGCGGCAAATCCTGCATTTTCTGGCCGAAGAAGTTGCGCCCGATACTTATGTAAATGTGATGGCTCAATATCGTCCGGCCTGGAAAGTGTCGTCGGAAAAATATCCCGAAATCAACCGCCCCTTGGCCACATCTGAATATCAGGAAGCGGTGCAAATTGCCCAAGACATGGGGCTGCGACTGGATGAGCGGCGACTATTTGGCTGGCAATTAAGGTGACGGCCACCTAAAGGGCTATAGAGCAGTCCTTATTTGATACTTTTCCCCTACTTGAGGTATCATAGGGGCAAGTGCGTCCCAAATTTAGGACGCATTGCGCCGCAGGCCGGGGGCTTGGGGGGTATCCCCCCAACTCCCCCCTGGTCTGCCCAAAATTTGGAACAGACCCCATAAGGGGTCTCATTGAAAAATTCCTTTTCCTGCCCAAAGGCAGGATGCGGAAAATTAATCATTCCCCATCAGGAGAGAATACCATGCGCTATCTTTTTATCCGTTGGATCATTCTGGCCATTGCCATTGCCGTCACAGCCTGGCTCATGCCGGGATTCCACATTCAGGGAAATTTCTGGGTAAATTTAATGATTGTCTCGGCAGTTTTGGGCCTGATCAATACCATCATTCGGCCCATTGTCATGTTCTTTACCTGTCCGTTGATTATTTTAACCTTGGGGCTATTTACGCTGCTGATTAATGCCTTAATGCTCTCGCTGACGCATTGGTTGCTGCCCAATATATTAACGGTAGATGGTTTCTGGACAACTTTCTTTTCCGCCTTGATCATCAGTATTGTTTCGGGCCTGTTAGGTTTATTCGTCCACGATGATAGCAAGTGGTAAAGGTTAAGGAAAATCGCCATGATTAGAAGCTTCACCCGCAAAGTTGCGTTTGAGTTGGTGCGCCGCGATCTGGCCATCTTTCTGAGAGAACACGAGGCTGAATTGCTCCAGATCTTCCGCGAGGAACTGCAACGCTTGGACGATGAAATTCCTGAAGAAAATGTGTTTGTCGACCTTCGAATGGTTCCCCTGGGTGAGGCCGTGCTGAAGGCATGCCTGAGGGCTTTTGATCGTTTTCTGACCTCTGATTTTCCCATCCAGGAGACAGACACCCTTGAGGAAAATACAAGCGCAGATGAAGATGAATGAGTAAAGAAGCAAACGTTTCTCCTACCCCCAACTTATCGAGATGGCTGATCAGAGGTGTTGTTGCGCTCATCGTTCTTTTGTTGTTGTGGGCAAACCGGCATTATTTGTTGACTCTCCTGGATTTTCTCAGAGATCGAGAGGCGATAACAGATTCCCTGGAATCGCTGGGGGGGTGGGGGCCGCTGTTTTACCTGTTGTTTTTGGGGATGCAAGTGATAACGGCCTTTATTCCCGGCCATCCCCTATTGATTGCCGCAGGTTATTTGTATGGTTTTGCCGGGGGACTGGCGCTCAACCTGATAGGAGTGGTTTTGTTTAGCCAACTGGTTTTTGTGGCGGCGCGTCGGGCTGGCAAGCCGTTGGTGCAGCGTTTTGTCTCGACCAATCTCCTTGACCGTTGGGACCACCTTACCCAACAACAAGGATTTTTCTTTTTTCTGATTTTGTTCTGGTTCCCCATCATCCCCAGTAATGCTACCAATTACCTCGCCGGGTTGAGTTCAATTTCATTCTGGTTATTTTTCCTGGCCAGTTTGGTGGGTCGTTTACCGGGGTTGGCTCTGGTCACGCTGATCGGTTCGCATGGTCTGGAACTTACCTGGCAGCAATGGTTGGTGATTCTACCCGTTGCCCTGGTACTGGTGGCGGGTGGACGTTTTGTAACCTTAAAACTCGAACGCCATTTTAACCCCCGGAAATGAGGGGGACTTCCAGCATTCGCTGAATTTGGGCCGCCACCATTTCAATAGCTTTGATGTTGCGCCCGCCACGGGGAATAATCACGTCGGCATAACGTTTGCTCGGCTCCACAAATTCCAGGTGCATGGGGCGGACGGTTTCCAGATATTGCTCAATGACCAGGTCTACCGAACGACCCCGCTCAGCTATATCGCGTTTCAACCGCCGGATAAAGCGTAAATCCGCTGGGGCGTCCACGTAAATTTTTATATCCATCATCTCTCGCAATTTTTTATCTACAAAGATCAGAATACCGGCCACTAAAATCACGGGCCTGGACTCAACCAGCCTGAGTTGTTCCGTCCGCACATACGTGGCAAAATCATACACCGGAATCCGCACCGACTGGCCCTGTAACAGGGTTTCCAGATGGGCAATCAACAGTTCATTCTCCAATGCGTCGGGATGGTCAAAATTAAATTCTCGACGTTGCGCCAGAGGCAAATGGCTCAAATCCCGGTAGTAGGCGTCGTGCTCAATGTAGGCCAAACGAGTCGGCCCTATCCGCTCTAATATTTCTTGCGAAACCGTGGTTTTACCGGAGGCCGTGCCTCCGGCCACGCCGATGATGATGGGTTTTGGCATTGCTGCTCTCCAAAAGCTAATCCTGGCCAGACGCGCTCAAAAAATATCCTGGTCCTTGGCTAATCATCCCACGGATCGTAATCGGCCATCACCTGCCGCCACCAATTGGGATACCGGGGTTTAATGACTATCTTTAAAAACAACCCCACCACAATAACGACCAGATCAACACATAGCCAGACGATGAAAACTTTGAACAGCCATTCCAGACACGACATAGTGACCTTTCTCGAGTCTTGGCTATCGAGATTGACTAACTCTACAGGAAAGTTTCGCCCTGGTCAAAATATAGCGATGGAGATGCGTTGAAGTGATGAGAGGAGAAATTTAACAGGATAATTCATTAAATTTACCCCGCCCCAGGCGTCGAACCGGCGGGACCGGCCTACCACAGGGGGCAGGGTGGTTATATATTTGCCCACCCGGCGATACCGGGCGGCCGGGAACAGGCCGCGCCGTGTTTCATTGCCTCGGCCGCCCGGCAAATTGAGCCGTGCGGCATTTCCGGCCGAAAGGGAGACACGTGGGACAACACCAACCGCATCGCCTTGTTGTTGTTCCAATTGTCTGGATTGTTCCTGTTGCGGTTGGCGCACCGGGCAATCATCTTCGGCCTGTCCCCGCGTTAACGGCCGCTAACCGGCCGTTTTCGCCGTTTGAGGTTTTGGGTTACGCCAGCCGCCTAACAGCTTACCGATTTCAGTCACCATTCGACTGGCATGAGCGTACTGACCCGGCTTGAGCCAGCCCAATTCATGGCTCAAACGCAAGTAATAACGCACTTTGGCCAGCGTCAGGTCGGCCTGGTGCAAGTGTTGGGCCTGTTGTGCTCCCCGGTTCAAAGCCGCTTCAATAATCCGTTCTTGAAAATCCAACGCCGCATCCTGCAATCGCCGGGTAAGCACAAACCGCTGGCTACGTGGAAAATTCATGGTGTGGGGTAAAAGCCACATAATAAAATCGTGCGTACGCCCAAAAATTGGTGATTCCTTGCGTTTTGGGTCGTTCATAGTCCCTCCTGACTCCCTGAAGACCTGACAGGTTTTTGAAACCTGTCAGGTCTGATACACGCAGGCGGGATTGATACCTGGCCCAAGATGGCCCGGCGCAGTTCCCAGGTATCGCCGTGCCGCGCGTGGTTAACCCAACCCCGTACCGAGGCGTCCAGTTGGGCAAAAGTAATTTCTCCCTGCCGGTAAGCTGCCAGACGCTGTTTGAGACGCCGTTGAAAGAAGATCCCCTTGCGCCGTTTCAGGCGGCGATGCGCAGGATAAACCACAAAGCCCAAAAAAGGAAGCCCCTCGGTCACCGGCCGGGGTTGGGCGCGATTTTCATGCAACTTCAGCCGCAAACCGGCCAGATATTCAATGATGGCCGCGCGCCACTGCCACAGGCAATGCCTGTCATCGGCAAACAGCAAAAAGTGAAGTAGGCGGCCAGCGCACAGCGTGACTTGTGTTTCCAACCGCCCCTTCCCGAACCCTACCGTCCGCCTTTCGGAGGAATAGG
>JAFGNV010000183.1 GCA_016926805.1 Anaerolineae bacterium | reverse complement strand
GGCTCCCAACTTTTTGCCGATTATGTGCTGCGCTACAATCGGGACTTCAAACTTGCCGTGGTTGAGGCCAAGAAAAAAGGCGTGCCCGCCGATACTGGCCTGCAACAGGCCCAGGCATACGCCGAGATGCTGGGCGTTAAGTTTGCCTACGCCACCAACGGCCTGGACATCATTGAATTTGATTTTCTAACCGGTGTTGAAAAGTTTGTTGATCGTTTCCCCACGCCCGATGAGCTTTGGCATCGACTCAACGGCAACCTGAAATTGGATGATGAGGCCACCGAAACTTTATTAACCCCCTACGATCTGACCTCCGGCAAAACGCCGCGTTATTATCAGGAAATTGCCATTAACCGGGCTGTAGAAGGTATGGTGCAGGGCAAAAAGCGCCTGCTGATTACCATGGCCACCGGTACGGGCAAAACCTTTGTGGCTTTTCAGATCTGCCGCAAGTTGTGGGTCTCTCGCTGGAATCTGGAAGGGGCGTATCGCCGCCCCAAAATTTTGTATCTGGCCGACCGCAACATTTTGGTGGATGATCCCAAAGACAAAACGTTTGAGATTTTTGGCGACGCCCGCCACAAAATTGAGAGCAGCGGCCTTTCCAAGGGCCGGGACATCTACTTTGCCACGTATCAGACCATGATCAACTTCTACCGGGAATATCCGGCTGACTTCTTTGATCTGGTGATTGTGGATGAGTGTCACCGGGGCAGCGCCAGAGACGACAGCCTGTGGCGGGAAATTCTGGATTATTTCAGCCCGGCCTGTCAGCTTGGGATGACGGCCACCCCCCTGCGCGATGAAACCCGCGATACTTACAAATATTTTGGCAATCCTATTTACACCTACAGCCTGCGCCAGGGCATTGCCGATGGCTTTTTGGCTCCCTATCGGGTGCACCGCATTATTACCGATTACGACGCCTTTGGCTGGCGCCCCGACCCCGGCCAGCTTGACCGCTACGGGCGCGTCATTCCCGATGAAGAATACCAAACCGGTGATTTTCACCGGGCTGTCTTTCTCAAAGCGCATACCCGCGCCGTGGCTAAACACATCACCGAATTTTTGAAAAAGACCGACCGGATGAACAAAACCATTGTCTTTTGTGTTGACCAGGAACACGCCGCCGAAATGCGTCGCCAATTGCGCCAACTGAATCAAGACTTGGTGCGGCAGTACCCCAATTACATCACCCGCATTACCTCGGATGAGGGCAAATTCGGCAAAACCCGGCTGGATGAGTTTACTGACGTGGATAGGGATGTACCCACCATTGTCACCACCTCAAAACTGCTGACCACCGGCGTTGACGTGCCCACCTGCAAAAATATCGTCATTGCCCGCGTGGTCAACTCAATGGTGGAGTTCAAGCAGATTATTGGCCGGGGTACGCGTCTGCGCGATGATTACGGCAAGCTGGTGTTTGACATTTTGGATTACACCAAAGCCAGCCGCCTGTTTGAAGACCCCGAATTTGATGGCGACCCGGCCCGTATCACCGAAGAACAGATAGACAGCGAGGGCAACACCCTTGCAGGCACGGCAAGCACGTTGATGGATGAAGCGTTTGAAGAAACATCAGACCTGACAGGTTTTCAAAACCTGTCAGGTCTGGAAGATGAGCCACAAATCAGAGAAGACCGGCCCTACTATAGCCGCAAGTATTATGTGGATGAGGGTCAGGTTGAAATTGTAGCCCATCTGGTGTATGAACTTGACCCGCAGGGCAACCGGCTGAAAATGGTGAAGTATACCGACTACACCGCCGCCCAGGTGCGCACCCTGTACCCCACCGCCGTGATTTTACGCGAGCAATGGTCAGACCCCCACCACCGGCAGGATTTGCTTAAATTGCTTGAGGATCGCGGCATTGATTTAGACCACCTGCGCGAGGTGACCAGCCAGCCGGAAGCCGACCCATTTGACTTATTGTGTCATCTGGCCTTTAATGCCCCCCTGCGCACCCGCCGCGAACGGGCCGCCCGCGTGCGGCAAAACAAACCCGATTTCTTTGAGCAGTACGGCCCCCTGGCCCAGGCTGTGCTCAATGATTTGCTCGACAAGTACACCGATTACGGGCTGGCTCAATTCACCATTCCCGATATTCTCAAAGTGCCGCCCATCTCCGACCGGGGTTCGCTCAAAGAGATTGCCGACTCATTCAGCGGGCCGCAACAGCTACGGGCTGCGGTCAACACCCTGCAACAGTTAATCTACGAATAAACCAGACCTGACAGGTTTTCAAAACCTGTCAGGTCTTAAAGAGAGAGTAAATGGCAAGACAACGCGCCAACAGCAAAAACAACAACCAAACCACCGCCCAGAACCTACGCAGCCTGATAAAATCTGCCCGCGATATTATGCGCAAGGACAAAGGCTTAAGCGGCGACCTGGACCGGCTGCCCGCCCTCACCTGGATTATGTTCCTCAAATTTCTGGATGATATGGAACAGCACCGGGCACTTGAGGCCGAACTGGAAGGCGTTGACTTCAGGCCGATCATTGAGCCGCCCTACCGCTGGCGCGATTGGGCCGCCGCCGAAAAATCGCTCAGTGGTGATGATTTGATTGCCTTTATCAACAACGATGAAGCCGTGCGCCCCGATGGCCAGCGCGGGCTGGGCTTGTTTGCCTACCTGCGCCAGCTAGACACCACCAACGGCGACCCCCGCCGCCAGGTGGTAGCCACCGTGTTTAAGGGCACCATCAACCGCATGATCAACGGCTACCTGCTGCGCGATGTAGTCAACAAGGTAGACGGGATTCATTTTGACTCCAGCGAAGAGATTCACACCCTCAGCCACTTTTACGAAACCATGCTGCGCGAAATGCGCGACGCCGCCGGGGATAGCGGCGAATTTTACACCCCCCGCCCGGTGGTGCAGTTTATGGTTAAAGTAGTAAACCCCCGGCTGGGTGAAGTAGTGTACGACCCCGCCTGCGGCACCGGCGGTTTTTTGGTGGAAGCCTATACCCACCTGGAACAGCAGGTCAACACCGTACAAGAGCGCCGCCTGCTGCACCACGGCTCAATCATTGGCGGCGAGGCCAAACCGCTGCCCTACCTGCTGGCCCAAATGAATCTGCTGTTGCACGGGCTGGAATCGCCCCAGGTTGACCCCCAAAACAGCTTGCGTTTCCGGCTCAGTGAAATTGGCGACAAAGAGCGGGTAGACGTAATTTTAACCAACCCGCCCTTTGGCGGCGAGGAAGAACAGGGCATTATCAACAATTTCCCCAGCGACAAGCAAACGTCCGAAACCGCCCTGCTCTTTTTGCAGTTGATTATGCGCAAGCTGCGCCGCCACCCCCAACCGGGCCGGGCCGCCGTGGTGGTACCCAACGGCACCCTCTTTGCCGATGGCGTGGCCGCCCGCATTAAAGAAGACCTGCTGAAAGAGTTTAACCTGCACACCATTGTCCGCCTGCCCAACGGCGTGTTTGCCCCCTACACCGGCATCCCCACCAACCTGCTCTTTTTTGACCGCAGCGGGCCTACCCAAGAAATTTGGTACTATGAAATTCCCCTACCCGAAGGCCGCAAAAACTACACCAAAACCAAGCCGATGCAGGTTGAAGAGTTTGGCGACTGCCTGGACTGGTGGGACAAGCGGGAAGAAAATGAGCAAGCTTGGCGCGTGCAAGTGGCCGACGTGCTGAAATATGATGACACTGGCAACCTGCTTTCTGCCAATCTGGACATCAAAAACCCCAACGCCGCCGAAGCCATTGAACATTTGCCGCCGGAAGAACTGGTGGCCGATATTATTAAGAAGGAACGCCAGATTTTGGCCTTGATGGCTGAGATTGAGCAAGCTTTAGGAGAAGATATCAAGACCTGACAGGTTTTTAAAACCTGTCAGGTCTTAAAACGAACGCAGAATGACCAAACCAACTCCTTTAGAATTCAACCAATATTATCACATCTACAATCGAGGTAACAACCGCGAAAATTTGTTTCGGAAACCGGACAACTACCATTATTTTTTGAAGCTGTATACCAAACACATTAGCCCGATAACCGACACTTTTGCCTACTGCCTGCTGCCTAACCATTTCCATCTATTGGTACGCATTAAGTCGCCGGATGAGCAAGACCTGACAAGTTTTCAAAACCTGTCAGGTCTAAAACCCCGCAACCCCAGCCAGCAATTCTCTAATTTCTTTAATGCCTACACCAAAGCCATCAACAAAGCCTACAACCGAACCGGCGCGCTCTTCCAGCGTCCCTTTGGCCGTATCCCGGTCACATCCGATGCTTATTTTGTCCAGTTGGTCATCTACATTCATCAGAACCCCCAAAAGCACGGCCTGATTGACGACTTTCGGGAATGGCCCTACTCCTCCTACCGCGCTCTTTTTTCAGATAAACCAACCCGTTTGAAACGCGATATTGTTTTAAACTGGTTCGATGGCCCCCGGCAGATGGAACGATTGCACCGGCGTGGAGTAAATGAAGCGCAGCTTGAACCGTTGATTTTTGAGGATTTTGATTAACCCCAAACCAGACCTGACAGGTTTTCAAAACCTGTCAGGTCTTACTTGGAGACCCAATGACCCATAACTGGCCGATGGTTTCGCTAGGCGAAGTACTCACCCAATCAGATGAGATAACCGAGATTGAACTGTTGAAATCATATCGCCGCGTTACTGTCAAAATGTGGGGACAAGGGGCTGTTTTGCGCGATGAGGTTGAAGGCGGTCAAATAGCTGCAAAAAAGCAGTCAGTGATACGAACTAATCAGTTTATCCTCTCGCGGATTGATGCCCGACACGGTGCGACGGCAATTGTACCCGAATCGCTTAATGGGGCTGTGGTTAGTAATGACTTCCCATCTTTCAATTTGAATGATACAAGAATTTTACCCAAATACTTGGGATGGCTCAGCAAGACACATAAATTTGTTGAGCTATGCAAAGCTGCCAGTGAAGGCACAACCAATCGCGTCCGGCTAAAACTCAACCGATTTTTGAAACTAAAAATCTCCCTCCCCCCACTCGATGAGCAACGCCACATTGTCGCCCGCATTGAGGAACTGGCCGCCAAAGTGGAGCAGACGCAATCGCTGCGGGAAAAATCGGTGGCGGAGGTTGAGGGGCTTTGGCAAAGTAAAATCGCTAATATCTTTTCTCCCCAACCAGAAATGGCGGAAACTTTGGAAAATGTTTGTGAAGCCATTGTTGATAATCTACATTCAACCCCAAAATATGATGGCGATGAATTTCCCTGTCTGAGATCACAAGATGTCGGGTGGGGAACAATTAACTACACAACGGCACGAAGAACAAGCGAAGACGAATTCATTCATCGCACCAGGCGAGGGGAACCCCGGCAAGGGGATATAGTCTATGTGCGTGAAGGCGATGTTGGTAGATGCGGACTTGTAGATGGTTCACAACGATTTAGTCTTGGGCAACGTGTGATGATGTTCCGGCCTAACCAAAAAATTGTAAACTCAAAATTCCTTATGCTCCAGCTAATGTCACCACCTGTATTAAAAGAGCAGGTGGTAGAGAAAATGACCGGCACAACCAGCAAACACGTAAACATCAAAGATTTGAGAAAGGTAAGAGTAAATATTCCATCTCTTGATGAACAACGCCGCATCCTGGCCTACCTGGACAGCCTGCAAGCCAAAGTCGAAGCGGTCAAACGTCACCAGGCGGCCACTGCCGCCAAGTTGGATGCGCTGCTGCCGTCGATTCTCGATAGGGCGTTTAAGGGGGAGCTATGAGCAAAGACCTGACAGGTTTCCCAATGGTGTTTGTCTCCAAAGTACGGTTGTCACTATCATTTGACAATGCCAGAGGAAAACAGAGAAAACCTGTCAGGTCTGAAATCCAGGCGGCCACCGCCGCCAAGTTGGATGCGCTGCTGCCGTCGATTCTCGATAGGGCGTTTAAGGGGGAGTTGTAAGCGAAGGCCAAGACCTGACAGGTTTTCAAAATCACTATCGGCCTTGTTTATGGATGGTGGCAGGGGTATTGTGCCAATTAAGAGTGGTCAGAAACCTGTCAGGTCTGGTGTGTAAGCGGTCAAACGTCATCAGGCCGCCGCCGCCGCCAAACTCGAAACGCTACTGCCGTCTATTTTGGATCAGGCGTTTAGGGGAGAGTTGTAAACCGAGACCCGAAGGGTTTCAAAAACCCTTCGGGTCTGCCTTCCGCTGAAAGAAATCAGGTTACATCAACAACGCCTTCAAAAACTGAAGGAACAGAAGATATTTAAGAGGAGTTCACTATGCCATTTGAAGATACGCTTCAACCATTTTTAAACGAATTAGCCAGCGGCACGCCCACGCCCGGCGGTGGCAGTGCCGCCGCCGCCGTGGGCGCCATGGGCGCCGCGCTGGTCAGCATGGTGTGCAACCTGACCATAGGCAGAGCCAAATACGCCGGGGTAGAAATGCAGATAAAAGACATCCTGGCTCAATCACAGACCTTGCGGGCCGAGTTGACCCAACTCGTTGACGCCGATGCTGCCGCGTTCAACGCGGTGATGGCCGCCTTTCGACTCCCCAAAACCACGGACCAGGAAAAAGCTGCCCGCCGCGAGGCTATTCAAACCGCCACTAAAAAAGCCACCCTGACCCCCCTGGCGACGGCGCGCGCCTGTGCCCAAGTTATCGAGCTGGGCCAATTGGCCGCCGCAAAGGGCAACCCCAACGCTATCAGCGATGTTGGCGCGGGCGTCGTTTTTGCCCAGGCGGGGCTAAAGGCGGCGGCGCTCAACGTGCTCATCAACCTGCCCTCCATCAAAGATGAAGGGTTTGTTTCCACCCACCGGGCCGAGCTTGACCATATCCTCACCAAACATAATTTGGCGGACCAAATTTACGAATCAGTCAAAAGCAAAACATAAGAGCAGATAAAGCGACAGGAGCAGAAAATTGATGAAGATTTTAATGTGCGTCCCCAATATCAGCGAGGGCACTAACCTGGACCTTGTGGAACAAGTTGTCGCGGCAATTCGACAGGTTGCCGGTGTAAAAATCCTCAATTATTCATCAGACCCGGATCACAACCGTTCGGTGCTCACCTACCTGGGCCAACCGGCCCTGGTGCTTGAAGCCAGCAAAGCTATGGCCCTCAAAGCGCTGGACCTCATCGATATGGCCCGGCAACATGGCTCTCATCCCCGGATGGGGGCGATAGACGTGGTCCCCTTTGTGCCGGTGCGCGGCGTGGAAACCGCAGAGGCTGTAGAAATTTCTCGACAATTTGGCCGTTTTTTGGGAGAGCAAGGCGTGCCCGTCTACTATTACGAAGATTCGGCCACCCGGCCCGAGCGGGTCAATTTGGCCACGGTTCGCAAAGGTCAATACGAAGGCTTGCCGGAGAAATTAAAAGACCCGGCCTGGATACCCGACGAGGGACCGGCCACCTTCAATCCCAGAACGGGGGCTACCGCCGTCGGGGCGCGCTATCCGTTGATCGCCTTCAACGTCAACCTGCGCACCACCGATGTTGAAATTGCCCGGCGCATTGCCAAAGCCGTGCGACACCTCAACGGCGGGTTCCGCTATGTCAAAGCGATGGGCCTGGCCCTGGAAGCGCAAAACATGGTCCAGGTTTCGATGAACCTGACCAACTACACCCAAACCCCCCTGCCCCGGGTCCTGGAAACCATTCGCATGGAGGCCGCCCGTCACGGGGTCAGCGTTGCCGGCACCGAAATTGTGGGCACTATTCCCCTGGGCGCGGTTGAGGAAATTGTCAAACACTACGTCCAGGCTCACGATTTTGATTTGAGCCAAATTATTGAAACCTCGCTGCTTGAGTAGTTTTAAAATGAACGTTGACCTGCTCATCCATAGCGCAGCCCAGGTCGTTACCTGCGCCAGCCCCCCCGGCCCCAAACGGCGGGAGACCATGACCGAGGTGGGGCTGATTGTCGATGGGGCCGTGGCGATTGCCGACGGTGAAGTTGTGGCCGTTGGCCCGACAGCCGACCTGCGCGCTGATTTCACCGCTCGCCAAACAATCAACGCCAGCCGTAAAGTTATCTGCCCCGGTTTTGTTGACCCCCATACCCACGTTGTTTACACCGGCGACCGGGTGGCCGAATTTGAAATGCGCCTCAAGGGCGCAAGTTATACCGAGATTATGGCTTCCGGCGGCGGCATTGTCAACACCACCCGGGCGGTGCGAGCTGCATCTGTAGACCAACTGGTGGCCGAAACGCGCCCTCGCCTGGAAGCGATGCTGGCGCTGGGCACAACCACGGTGGAAATTAAAACCGGCTACGGGCTTGATCCAAAGAACGAACTCAAGCTGCTCCAGGCCATTGAAGAACTGGCCCGCACATTTCCCGCCGACCTTGTCCCCACCTTTCTTGGCGCGCACGCCATCCCCCCCGAATACAACAATCGTCCTGATGATTATACGGATTTAGTGGTTGAAGAAATGCTGCCCCAAGTTGCCAATTGGTTTAAGAATTCGCAACTTGCAATTCACAATTCACAATTATTTTGTGATGTCTTCTGCGAGCAAAACGCTTTTAATCTGGACCAATCGCGGCGGGTGCTGCAAGCAGGCCGGGCGCTGGGGCTGGCGCCCAAAATTCACGCCGACGAATTCACGTCGCTGGGCGGGGTAACGCTGGCCGTGGAACTAAACGCCGCCTCAGCCGACCATTTGGATGTAACGCCCCCGGCAGAACAGGCACGCTTAGCCGACTCGAATACCATTGGCGTGGTGCTGCCCGCCGTCAATGTCAACCTGGGCAGTACCCATTTTGCCGACGCCCGAGCATTAATTGATGCCGGGGTCGCCCTGGCCCTGGCCACCGACATCAACCCCGGTTCGGCCCCCTGCCCCTCGATGCCCCTGGTGATGGCTATCGCTTGCCGTTACCAAAAATTGCTGCCCCCCGAGGCGCTGAACGCCAGCACCATTAACGCCGCCCACGCCATCGGGCTGGGCCACCGGTTGGGATCACTGGAGATTGGCAAGCAGGCCGATTTGTTGATTGTTGGCGCGCCGGACTATCGCCACCTGGCCTATCAATTTGGTCATAATTTAGTTGAGCGGGTGGTTAAACGGGGAAAATTTGTGTAGTAGAGACAGGACATTATCCTGTCCCTACCGGGTCAACCTTCATTCTCAAGTTCCCACACATCTTGCACTTCACGATTGGTGGCTTTCACCAGTTCCCCACTGGCCACCAGCCGTCGCACGGCTTCAATGTAGGGATACATCACCGCGTCTTGTTGCAAACAGGGAACGTGCTGGCGAATAAGATCATAGGCCGGTTGCGTTCCCCGGCCCAATCGCGCTTGCGGCTGGAGTGCTTGTTTGCGAAAGTCAATGCCCTGAGCTGCCGCCAGTAACTCCAGGGCCAGCATATACTCAACATTTTGCACAATCTGACGCGTTTGCAGGGCGGCGGTACAGCCCATGCTTACGTGGTCTTCCACGTTGGCCGAGGTGGGAATGGTGTCGGCACTGGTAGGATGGGCCAGCACTTTGTTTTCGGCGGCCAGGGCGGCGGCGGTGTATTGGGTAATCATAAAGCCAGAATTGAGACCGCCCGCCGGGGTGAGAAACGCGGGCAGCACATGGGCGTTGCTGGCTTCATCGGTCAGGCGCATCAAACGACGCTCGGAAATGTTGCCCATTTCGGTCATCGCCAGGCTCAAATAATCCATTGCAATCGCCAGCGGCTCGCCGTGGAAATTACCGCCGGACAAAACGGTGATCTCGTCGGTTTGGTCATCAATAAAAATGAGGGGGTTGTCGGTAACGGAGTTGAGTTCAATATTGATGACCCAGCGCGCGTAGGCAATGGCATCGCGCACAGCGCCGTGAACCTGGGGAATACAACGCAGGGTGTAGGCATCTTGCACATTGTACGGGTCGTGATGGCGGGTGAAGTCACTGTCGCGCAGAAGTTCGCGCAGATAAGCGGCGCAATTGAGTTGGCGGGGATAGGGTCGCAATTGTTGGATGCGGTCGTCAAAGGCCAGCGACGTGCCGTGCAGCGCCTCCAGGCTCAGACAACCGGCCACATCGGAAACGCGGCTGAGCAGCCGGGCATGGTGGGCGGTGAGCGCGCCAAGAGCGCACATTACCGCCGTGCCGTTGGTCAGGGCCAGGCCCTCTTTAGCTGCGAGGGTTAGAGGTGACAGTCCCGCTTGCCGCAGCGCCTGGTCTCCCGGCATCATCACACCCTGATAGTTGGCTTCGCCCAATCCCAGCAAAACCAGGCTCATATGCGCCAGTGGAGCCAGATCGCCGCTGGCTCCCAGCGACCCCTTTTCCGGGATGATGGGATGAACGCCGGTATTGAGCAAGTCGAGCAAACGCTGCAAGGTGTTCAGCCGGATGCCGGAATATCCCCGGGCCAGGGTATTGGCCCGAATGAGCATAATGGCCCGCGTGGTGGGGGTGTCAAACGGATCGCCCACGCCCACCGCGTGGCTCATGATGATGTTATGCTGTAACTGCTCCACCTGATCCGGCGAGATGATGTGATCTTTAAACGCGCCAAAACCGGTGGTGATGCCATAAGCCAC
Organism: Anaerolineae bacterium; assembly: GCA_016926805.1. GTDB lineage: Bacteria > Chloroflexota > Anaerolineae > 4572-78 > J111 > JAFGNV01. Next base: position 2,993 of record JAFGNV010000183.1, on the reverse strand, counting down.
ATCGCCGCGCGCCAAAAGCTGCGCCACGGCTTGCGCGGCCCGCTGCACATTTTTTTGCGCGACCTGGCTGAGAAGCACCTGGGGCCGGCCCGGTTGCCCGTAAGCTACGGCCAGCACTTGTTCCAGGGTAAGGCTTTCGCCGTCGAGAACAACGTTGTTCATATCCATAGGATTACCCCAACATCGGGATTTTGATTTTATGCCGCCGGGCAAATTCAATTGCTTCAGGATAACCGGCATCCGCGTGACGGGCCACCCCCAACCCGGGATCGGTGGTCAGCACCCGCTCCAGGCGACGCGCGGCGGCCTCGCTGCCGTCGGCCACAATCACCTGCCCGGCGTGGATACTGTAACCAATGCCCACCCCGCCGCCGTGATGAATACTAACCCACGTGGCCCCGCCCACGGCGTTGATGAGCGCATTGAGCAGCGGCCAGTCGGCAATGGCGTCGGAGCCGTCGCGCATACCTTCGGTTTCACGGTTGGGGCTGGCCACGGAGCCGCTGTCCAGATGATCGCGGCCAATCACAATCGGCGCGCCAACTTTGCCGGAGGCAACCAGCTTATTGAACTTAAGTCCGGCTTTGGCCCGCTCGCCGTAGCCCAACCAGCAGATACGGGCCGGCAAGCCCTGAAATTCAATTTCTTTCTGGGCCAGCCGGATCCAGCGGGTCAGATGTTCATCTTGAGGGAATAGTTCCAGAATGGCTTCATCGGTGGTGTAGATGTCCTGCGGGTCGCCGGAGAGGGCCACCCAGCGGAAGGGGCCTTTACCCTGGCAAAACAAGGGGCGGATATAGGCCGGAACAAAGCCGGGATAGTCAAAGGCATTGGTCAGGCCGTTATCGTAGGCCCGCTGGCGCAGGTTGTTGCCGTAATCAAACACCACGCTACCTTTGGCCTGCCAGTTAAGCATGGTTTCAACATGGCGCGTCATTGAGTCGACGGCCCGGCGCTGGTATACGGCGGGGTCGTTTTGGCGCAGAGTTGCGGCCTCATCCAGGGTGAGACCGGCGGGAATGTAACCGTAAAGTGGATCGTGGGCTGAGGTCTGGTCGGTAACCACATCGGGCACCACGCCGCGCTCGTACAATTCGGGCAGGGCTTCGGCGGCATTGGCAATGAGGGCCACAGATTTTGGTTTCTCATCGACCAGAGATTCCTCGATCCAGGTCATGGCCTCTTCCAGATTATCGGTAATCATATCGACCTGCCGCAGCGAGAGACGCCGTTCGGCGCGCCGGTGGTCCACTTCAACAATCAAGCCGACGCCTTGGTTCATGGTTACCGCCAACGGCTGCGCGCCGCCCATTTCGCCCAATCCGGCGGTCAGCACAAGTTTACCTTTCAAACTCTCCCAGCCTTGCTGCCGGGCTAACGAGCCAAGCGTTTCATACGTGCCCTGCAAAATGCCCTGCGTGCCAATGTAAATCCAGCTTCCGGCGGTCATCTGGCCGTACATAATCAGGCCGTCGGCTTCCCATTTATCAAAATTTTCCTGGGTGGCCCAGGCCGGAACAATGTTGGAATTGGCAAGCAATACCCGGGGCGCATCCTCGTGGGTGGTGAACACAGCCACGGGTTTGCCCGACTGAACCAGCAAGGTTTCGTTGGGTTCCAGCTTACGCAAGGCATCAAGAATGGCCTCAAAGCAGTCCCAATTGCGGGCCGCCTTACCCCGCCCCCCGTAAACAATGAGGTTTTCGGGGTCACCCGCCACTTGGGGGTCAAGATTATTTTGTAACATTCGATAGGGGGCTTCAATTAACCAGTTTTTGCAGGTTAATTGCCTACCGCGCGGGGCCTTGATTGGACGGATCATTTTACCTCCTTGTAAACACTCCATAAAATGGCTCATATCCGCATTATATCACCCATCATCAAACCTTTAACAACTCCCTAACTTTTTCCGCAAACAACAGGCACAAATTTCAGCAACATCCGCACCGCCACGCCAAGCCGGTGATGGACTCTGGCAGGGCTGTGAACCGGCACGTGCTCATGCTCGCGGTCGTCGCCGGGGTTTTCCATAGAGTTCACGAAGTTCATCCTTTGCCATTTCCAGCCGTTCTCGTTGGGTGGCTGACAGGTTGGTACCCGCCCGATTGATGTAAAACGTGAGCATCGACATTGCTGAACGGAAAGGGCCTGCCTTCCTTCGTTCGCTACGCTCGGCAGACCTTTTCAGGGACAGGGCGATCTGACGGGGATCGTCAAAAGTGAACACACCGGGTTCCAAATCGAGGGCATTGCTGCTTTCTGTTACCTGCTGGGACCATTGTTGTTGCATCTGAATAGCCCTTTCTTCAATTCAGCTAGCCAGGCCTGAAGGTTTCAGGCGAACAAAGTTCACACACCTTCAGGGTCTTCATACCCTGACCGGGTTATCAAGTTCAACGAGGCGTGTCCTGTTTTATGGTTTTGACATTGGGGGACACTTTAGTTTATAATACCGGTATCCGGCATGGGGACGCGCGGTTTTTCCTGGAAAGAAATCGGCGCGTGTTTAGCCGGAATACGGTACCAGCCATTAGTTTGCACCTGCCGTCAGTCAACCGTATTATTCATAACTGCCACCAGCACCCAATCATCGGGATACACAACTTTCCTCAACCCCTTTTCGGATTTTTCTGTTTTGGCTACTTGCGCTTGCTTCTATCATAATCAAATTTGCCTGCTCTGACAAACAAGAAATGCTAAGTACAGGATTGCATAAATACGTTCCGAGCAGAAAGAAATGCCATTTTTGTAGGGACAGGACATTATCCTGTCCCTACAAAACCCGGAACAAACTTGTGCAAGATTGTACTAAGTCATCGTCCCTCAGTCAATCTTGACGTTTGGTGAAAAATTAGTCGGGATCGTAAGGTGGCTTGTAATGTTACTCGGATATTATATTTATAAGGTCAGGACTTACGCATGTCATTCTGAACGAAGCAAAGCGGAGTGAAGAATCCCCAAAAATTCTATTGGCAAGACCACGTTTTAGGGAT